>JAFGHH010000602.1 GCA_016930215.1 Deltaproteobacteria bacterium | reverse complement strand
CCTTCGAGCTCGGCCAGGGGCACGTCGGGGAAGACCTCCCGGACGCGGTCGGCGGCCGTGGCGCAGGGGAGGAAGCGGCGCAGGGGCCGGCCGTCGTGGTGCAGGGTGAAGCCGACGGCGGGGTTGGAGAGGGCGAGCCACTCCACGACGCGCACGCAGGTCGCCAGCTCGGTGCGCGGCGACTTGAGGAACTTGCGGCGGGCGGGGGTGCGGTAGAACAGGTCGCGCACGACGATCGTGGTGCCGGGCGGGGCGCCGGCGGGGCGGACCACGGGGTCGCTGCCGTCCTCGACCAGGACCTCGGTCCCCTCGTCGTCGGCGGCGCGGCGGGTCAAGAGGCGCAGGCGCGAGACGGCGGCGATGGCGGGAAGCGCCTCGCCGCGGAAGCCGAAGGTGGCGATCCGGCGGAGGTCCTCCTCGCTCGCGAGCTTGGAGGTGGCGTGGCGGACGAGGGCCAGGGTCGCCTCGTCGCGGGACATCCCGTGGCCGTCGTCGCGGATCAGGATCTCCTCGATGCCGGAGCCGCGCAGGGCGACCTCGAGGTGCGCGGCCCCGGCGTCGAGGGCGTTCTCGACGAGCTCCTTGACGGCGGACGCCGGGCGTTCGACGACCTCGCCGGCGGCGATCTGGTTGACCAGGTCGGCGGGCAGGACGCGGAGGCGGGGCGTCGGGGGCGCGGTCACGGCCGAGGAGCCTAGTACAGCCGCGCGAGAGTTCGTAGGGGATTCCGAGAAACGCGCGGTGTTCGCCGGCGGCGCGGCGATTTGACCCGCGCGGATCGCGGGTGCTACGTTCCGGCGCGATGCGCGTCTGTCCGAAGTGCGGCCACCGCGCCGCCGACGAGGTGATCTTCTGTCCCGAGGACGGCGCGCGGCTCGTCGGGGAGGAGGATTCCCACGAGGGGGCGCCGAAGCCCGACGGACGCCTCGGCACGGTGCTGGCCGGGCGCTACCGCATCGCGCGTCGCATCGGCGAGGGCGGGATGGGGGTGGTGTACGAGGCCGAGCACGTGGAGCTCGGCAAGCCGGTCGCGCTGAAGATCCTGCGCGAGGATTTCACGCACAAGCAGGACCTGGTGGAGCGGTTCAAGCAGGAGGCGCGAAGCGCCGCCAGCATCGGCCACGAGAACATCATCGATGTCTCGGACTTCGGCACCACCGAGGACGGCGGGATCTTCTTCGCGATGGAGCTGCTGCGGGGCGAGGACCTGGCGGACCTGCTGCAGCGCGAGGTCCGGTTGCCGCTGGAGCGGGCCGCGCGGATCATCGCGCAGATGTGCCGTGCGCTGCACGCCGCGCACCAGAAGGGGATCATCCACCGCGACCTCAAGCCGGAGAACGTGTTCCTGGTCCGCAAGGAGGAACGGCGCGACGTCGTCAAGGTGCTCGACTTCGGCATCGCCAAGATGACGACGCTGGACGCCGAGGGCCGCCGGCTGACGAAGACCGGGGTGATCTTCGGGACGCCCGAGTACATGGCGCCGGAGCAGGCCCGCGGCCAGACGCTCGACCTGCGCGTCGATGTCTACGCCACGGGCGTGATGCTCTACGAGATGCTCGCCGGCAAGGTGCCGTTCACCGGCGAGTCGTTCATGGCGATCCTGACCCAGCACCTGTTCAGCGAGGTCAAGCCGCTGTCGCAGGTCGCCCCGGACGTCGAGGTCCCGGCGGCGGTCGAGTCGGTGATCTACAAGGCGATGTCGAAGGACCGCGACGAGCGGTATGCGACGATGCTCGAGATGCTGGAGGACCTGCAGCGCGCGCTGCAGGGGGTTCCGATCGAGCACCGCCGTTCGACGCTGCCCCCGATCGCGATGCGGCCGTCCCGGGGCGACGCGAAGCGACCGGAGCGCACCTCGGGCACGGAGGGGCCGGTCGCGGCGGCCGGGACGCGGCGGCGGAGTCGGCGGATGGCGCCGGCCCTGCTGTTCGTCGCGCTGCTGCTCGCCGCCGCCGGCGCCGCCGCCTGGTACCTGTGGCAGGCCGGCTACTTCGGCGGCCGGGACGCGACGACCCCCGACGGCGCCCGTGTCGTGCTGATCAATCCCGACACGTCCGACCTGCCGGCCGACGGCGACCGGCCGGAGGCGACGCCGGACGGGGCCGCGGACACGGCCGAGGCCGCGGCGGACGCGGGTGTGGTGCCGGACGCCGGGGCGGAAGACGACGCGACGGACGCGGCGGAGGCGGCGGCGGCGGAGGAGGCGTGGGCCGCGGGGGACGCGGCCGAGGCGGAGCCGCCGGACGAAGCCTCCGCGGAACCGCCGGACATCCCGGCCGCCGACGTCGCGGAGGCGACGGCCCGCGTGGTGCGGGTGCAGGTGACGAGCGAGCCGAGCGGGGCGGAGATCTTCTCCGGCCGGCGACGGCTGTGCCGAACGCCGACGCCGTGCTTCTTCGAGGCGCCGGTGGGGACGACGCTGCGCATCCAAGCCGAGCGCGGCCGCTGCACGCAGGACGAGCCGTACACGGTGACGGCGGCGGCGCGGTCGGTGCACCTGGTGCTGCGCTGTCCGCCGGAGGAGCGGCGCGACGCCGGGGCGCCTCCGGCCGACGCGGCGGCGGCGCCGCGGGACACCGGCGTCATCGGTTCGAGGGACGCGGAGCCGCTCAAGGACATGGCGGGTGCGGTGACCCCGACGCCCTAGCGGAGCTTCGACCGAGCCCGTGCTTGCCAGCGGCCGGGGTCGATCCTAGTATGCCCCGGTCCGGGAATTCCGCTGCGGTGCCGGGTCGTCGGGGCGCCGCCGGGGGACCGGCGAGAGGACCTGCGATGCGACGAACCGTGCTGGGAGGCCTCGTCCTGTGGTCGCTGTGGGCGGCGGCGGCACCGGTGCCGGCGTGGGGGCAGCCGGAGACGTCCGACGCGCCCGGCGACCCTGCCGTGGCGGCGGCGCTCGAGGCGGCGCGACGGCACATGGAGGCGGGGGAGCGGCTGTACGGCGAGGGGGCGTTCGCGGATGCCGCGCAGGAGTTCCTGCTGGCGAACCAGAGCCGGCCGTCGTCGGCGTTCATCTTCAACGTGGGCCTCTGCTACCTGCAAGCGGGGGACGGTCCGAGCGCGGTACGCTATCTGCGGCGCTACGTGGAGTTGGAGCCGAACGCTCCGGACCGGGGTGCGGTCGAGGAGCGGGTGCGGGAGATCGAGGCGGCGATGGAGGCCGCGCCGCCGCCGCCGGAGGGCGCGCCGACGCCGACGATCACGATCACGCAGGAGACGGCGGAGCAGACGCGGCGGCAGTTCAAGTCGTCGGTCAACGTCGAGACCGAGCCGGCGGGGGCGCGGGTGTTCGTCGAGGACCGGGCGGGCGTGGTCGTGGCGGAGGGCGCCTCGCCGATGTCGGCGTCGGTGTCGGAGGGCGAGTACGTGCTGCGGATCGAACACGCGGACTTCGCGACCGAGCGGCGACCGATCGTGGTGGAGCCCAGCGTCGTCTACGTCTACGTGTTCCGGCTGGGGCAGGACGAGTTCTACGGCATGTTGCGGGTGATCGCGGACGTCGAGGGGGCGCGGATCTTCGTCGACGTGCATGAGGAGGGGGCGGCCTACCAGACGCCGTGGCAGGGGCCGGTGCCGGTGGGCGAGCACCGGGTGTGGGTCGAGCGGGAGGGCTACGAGACGGCCGAGCGGACGGTGACGGTGGAGACGAGCCGGCCGGCCGAGCTGCGGGTGGAGTTGGAGCGGGTCGACTGGGGCGAGCTGGAGCTGCTGACGAACGTCGACGGCGCGACGTACGAGATCGACGGGCACCCGGCCGGCACGCTGGGCTTCGGCGGCTGGGGCGACGGAATCGCCGGGGCGTTCGAGGTGCTGCCGGCGGGGCGACACGCGGTGACGGTGACGGCCGAGGGGATGAAGGACTACACGGAGACGCTGGAGATCGGCCGCGGGCAGCGGACGAAGCTGCTGGTGCGGCTGAACCCGGAGCCTTCGCGGGTTTCGGCATGGGTCAGTTTCGGCGTGGCCGCGGCGCTGTTTGCGGCCGGCGGGGCCTTCGGCGGCGTGGCGCTCGACCTCCACAACGATGTGGAGGACGACTTGGCGGCCGGCCGGCTCGACAACAACGACCCCCGGCTGTTCGACGGGCTGCTGTGGTCGATCGGCGCCGACATTGCCTTCGTCGGCGGGGCCGTCCTGGCCGGCCTCGGCCTGTACTACGCCCTGCGCGACCCGCTGCCGGACTCGGAGGGCCGCCGAGAGGAGCCGCAGGACTTCGCGGCGATCGAGGGGTGGGCGCCGTCGGGGCTTCCGCCGGACGAGCCGGCGGTCGAGGTATCCCCGACGCTGGGGCCCACGGGCTTCGGCCTGGGGCTGGAGGTGCGGTTCTGATGCGGCGATCCCGGCGAGTCGCGTTGCTGGCGGCCGCGCTGGTCGCGGCCGGCTGCTCGTTCGTCACCGAGTTCTGGGTGCTGGACGACGACACGCCCGTCGTCAGCTTCGGCAAGCCGAGCACCTACGAGCGATCCCCGTTCGGCGCCGTGCTGGCGGTGCTGCCGGTGCCGACCGCCGACGGCGAGGCGACGCTGGTCGCCGTCTCCGCCGGGACGGGCTCGGCGACCGAGACCTACCGCTGGGCGATCGGCGACCGGATCGAATCGGACAGTCACCTGTCGGCGATCTGCAGTCCGGTCTCGGCGCGGGTGGACGAGAGCGACCCGGCGGACGAGTCGGTCTGCGGGAGTTCCGGGACCGGCGCCGCGTTGTTGTGGCTCGAGGCGGCGGCGGGGTTCAGCGAGGGTCCCTGTTCGGAGGGCGTGCTGGTGGTCGGCCAGCCGAACGCGGGGTTGAACTCGCTGGGCGAGGTGGTGAGTTTCGGTCGCATCGCGCTCCACTGCGTGCAGACCGAGCGCACGGTCGGCACCTACCGGCAGGAATCCTCGACCGAGCACCTCGGCCGGGCGCTGGCGCACTGGCCCGGCGGCGACCAGCCGCTGGTGGCGGTCGGCGCCGACAACGCGGTCTGGCTGGCCCCGATCGATCAGTTGACGGGGCCGGGGTACTGGGTCCCGGTGTGGGCCGCGCCGCGCGCCGACAGCGCCTTCGGCAGCGCGCTGGCGGCGGGAGCCACGGCCGACGGGACGGGCTGGCTCGCGGTGGGCGCCTCGCACCTTTCGGCCCGCTCCGGCGACTCCTGGCTCGCGGTCGTGCGCGACACCGAGGCCAGCGCCGACCCGACGTTGTCGACGCACGAGGTGGTGGGGTGCCGGGAGGACGCCGGACCGACGCCGCTCGGGAACGCGCTGCTGGCGGCCGATCTGGACGGCGACGGCAACGACGAGTTGCTGGCGCAGGCGGCGACCGGCGTGCTGGTCTTCGAGGGCACCGACCTCGCGGCGCGCGGCACGGCCGTCGCGACCTGCGACCTCGCGCCCGGCCCGACGCTGCTGGCCTGTCCGACGGACGCGGGGGACGGGGTCGAGTGCTCGGCCGAGTTCGGCGCGACGTTGGCGGCGGGCGACCTGGACGCCGACGGGGTGCCGGAGCTGCTGGTCGGCGATCCCGGGGCGCGGGTTTCCGGCACGGGGCGGGCCGGGGCGGTGCACGTGTTCGTCCGCGAGGCGACCGGCTGGCGCCGGGCCGCGGCGCTGCACGATGCCACGCCGTCCGCCGACGGGCGGCTGGGGGCGGCCCTGGCGACGGGGCCGGTGCGCGGGCGGGTCGAGCCGTTCGTGGGGGCGCCGGGAACGGGCGAGGTGTTCGTGTTCTACTGTTCCGGGCTGTCCGGCGATGCGCCGAATGCGCCGGGGCTGACCGAGACCTGCCGGCCGCGGTAGACGGACGGCGGCGAGGGAGCGATGGCGGAGCGGCCGCAGGTCCTGATCGTCGACGACGAGCCCAACATGCGGCGCGTGCTGGCGGCGCTGCTCGAGCGGGAGCCGTGCGACGTGCTGCAGGCGGGGGACGGGGTCGAGGCGCTGCAGGTGCTGGACGACGACGTGGTGCACGTGATCGTGGCGGACCTGCGGATGCCGAACATGGACGGGCTGGAGCTGCTGAAGAAGGTCGTGGCGCGCGACCCGAACCTGCCGTTCGTGGTGTTGACGGCGCACGGCACGGTGGACACGGCGGTCGAGGCGATGAAGCTGGGTGCGTTCGACTTCATCACGAAGCCGTTCGAGAAGGACGAGCTGCTGGCGATCGTGCGCAAGGCGCTGCGCAGCGTGCGGTTCGACGCGGCCACGCCTCCGCCTCCGGCGCCGCCCGGGGAGCGGCGCCGCTACCGGTTGATCGGCAGCTCCGAGGCGATGCAGCAGGTGTACGCGATCCTCGACAAGGTGTCGGCCACGCCGACGACGGTGCTGATCACGGGCGAGAGCGGGACCGGCAAGGAGCTGGTGGCCCGTGCGCTGCATGCCAACAGCCGGCTGGCCGCCAAGCCGTACATCCGGGTGAACTGCGCGGCGATTCCGCGCGAGCTGATCGAGAGCGAGTTCTTCGGCTACGAGAAGGGCGCGTTCACGGGGGCGGTGACGAGCAAGCCGGGGCGGTTCGAGCTGGCCGACGGCGGAACGCTGTTCCTCGACGAGATCGGCGAGATCCCGCTGGAGATGCAGGTCAAGCTGCTGCGGGCGATCCAGGAGCACGAGTTCGAGCGGGTCGGGGGGTTGCGCACGCTGCACGTCACCGTGCGGCTGATCACGGCGACGAACAAGGACCTGGGACGCTGCGTCGCCGACGGGACCTTCCGCGAGGACCTGTTCTACCGCCTCAACGTGGTCTCGGTGCGGTTGCCGCCGTTGCGGGAGCGGGTCGAGGACCTGCCGCCGCTGTGCGCGCACTTCATCGAGCGGTTCAACGAGCGGCTGGGGCGTCGGATCGAGGGTTTCGAGCCGGAGGCGCTGGCGGCGCTGCGACGGCACCACTGGCCCGGCAACGTGCGCGAGCTGGAGAACCTGGTGGAGCGCTGCGTGCTGTTCGCCGACGGGCCGCGGATCGGCGCGGCCGACCTGCCGGAGACGATGCGCGGCGCCGCCGCCGGCTCGCCGGACCCCGAGCAGGCCGACCCGCTGGCGCTCAAGTCGCAGGTGCGGGCGGCCGCGGAGCGGGTCGAGCGGGACCTGATCGACCGGGCGCTGAAGGTCACGGAGCATAACGTCACCCGCGCGGCCAAGCTGCTGCGCATTTCGCGCAAGTCGCTGCAGGTCAAGATGCGGGACCTCGGGCTGCGCGAGAGCTGAACGACTCCTCCCGCGGTTCGGGACGACGCGTCGGGCTCTGCGCTGCGGCCCTGCCGGTTGTCACGGGCGCGACCGCGGGTTAGGCTCGGCCCGATGCAGTGGATGACCAAGCTCG
Organism: Deltaproteobacteria bacterium; assembly: GCA_016930215.1. Taxonomy (GTDB): domain Bacteria; phylum Myxococcota_A; class Polyangia; order DRWM01; family JAAZOP01; genus JAAZOP01. Next base: position 6,827 of record JAFGHH010000602.1, on the reverse strand, counting down.
ATCGGGCGCTGGGGGACGCGATCGTCCGGGCCGCCCGGGCGGGGGGCGACGAGGCGCGGCGGCTGCGCGAGATCGTGGCCGGCGTGATCCGGCTCGACCCCCGGCGAATGACCTCGTACTTCCACGTGGGGTTCGCCGAGGTGCTGCTGGGGCTGGAGCCGTCGGAGGTGATGGTTCCGCCGCTGAACGAGGCGCGCGACCGCTGGTACGCGTTCGGCAAGCTGGTCGCGCTGTCGCGGGAGCACCGCGACGACGAGGCGGCGGCGCTGGCGTCGGCGGAGGTGGCGCTGCGGATGGCGCGCGACCCGCAGATCGCCCCGGACGCGATCCCGCTGGCGGTGGAGGCGCTGCTGCGGGCCGACGCTCCGGTGCAGGGCGTGGAGCTGGCGTGGGCCTGGATCCGGCCGGACCGGCCGGACGAGGTGCAGTTCTTCCGGGAGGCGGTCCGCGGCGCGCTGGACCGGCTGCCGATGTTCCGGCGGCCGGTGGCGCTGGGCTCCGCGAGCCCGCCGTCCGACGACCCGCCCCGCCGACCCTCGACGCTCGACGACTCCGAGATCTTCCTGCGCCGCCTGGCCGACAAGGCCAGCTGGCAGGCCTCGCTCGGACCGGCCCTGCGGGCCCTGGTCCTGCACGGACTGGGACGCTCGGCGGCGCACCGCGGCGCGTTCGAGGAGGCGCAGCGACACCATCTGCAGGCCGAGAGCGCTTTCGAGGCGGAGGACCCGCTGCGCACGACCGCCATCGCCTGGCGCGCCCTGGCGCTGCTGGGGACCCGGGCGCCGGGCGAGTTGCGACCGGGGCCGGCGGTGCGCCCCGAGGCGGCGCGGGCGCGCGAGCTGCTGCTGCGAGCGGCCGGGCCGGGCGTGACGCGGACGTCGGTCACGGGACTCTACGCGCTGGGCGTGCTGGAGCGGGAGGAAGGGCGCCACGAGGAGGCCGACCGGCTGTTCACGCTGGCCGCCGCCCGGCTGCTCGACGCCCCGCCGGCCGACGCGGGCCCCGTGGAGCCGTGGGTCCGGTTCCAGCGCGCGCAGACGCTGCTGCGGGGACGCCCCGCGACCGGCTCGGAGGAGCTGCGCGCGGCGGGCGCGCTGCTGCGCGAGTCGCTCGAGCACGTCCACCCCGACCCCGAGGAGCTGCGGCGGGTGGCCGATGCGCTGGACGGGCTGGACGACGACCGGCGCCGCGACATCCTGGTCCGCATCGCCCTGGAGGAGGTGGAGGATGTCGGCGCGCTGGTGATGCTGTCCGCCGATCTGCTCGCCGCCGGGGCGGTGGAGCGGGCGCTGACCGCGGCGGAGCGCGCGCTGATCCTCTCCGTCCGGCCCGACCACCGCTACCAGGCGCTGCGCTCGCAGCTCCGGGCGCTGTGCGGCCAGGGGCGCAACGACGAGGCGCTGGACGTCTACGAGCGGCTGCGCGAGCACTGCCTGGAGCGGGGTCTGCGGCGCGAGCTGGCCCGCTTCGTCCTCGGCGAGGGGCGCGAGTGCGGGCTGGTGCTGCCGCGCGAACGGCTGCTCGTGCTGACCCAGCTCGGACGGCTCGACCCCGACGCCCTCCCGGACGCCGAGGTGCCCGGGGCGGCGGCGCGCCGGCGGGCGACGCTGGTGGAGCTGGTCCGGTTGTACCTGGGGAGCCACGAGGACGAGGACCTGGCGTCGGCGGAGGAGTTGATCCACGAGCTGCGGGCGGCGGAGCCGGAGGCGGCGGAGGAGCTGGCGGCGCGGCTGGCGGCGCAATCGACCAACCGCGGCGTGCCGGTGGTGCCGCCGCCGGTGCCCGAGCTGGCGCTGCACGTGCGGTACCGGTTCGGCGGGGAGCCGCGCCTGGTGGCGGTAGGCGGGGCGGAGCGGGACCGGGAGACGTTCGAGCGGTTTGCGGCGCGGGGCGGCGAGTTGGGCTACCGGGCGCAGTGGGTTCCGGCGCACTACGACGACCCGCAGCGCACGCTGGCGGAGGCCCGCGCGGCGCTCGAGGGCGGCTGCCGCGGCCTGCTCTTGCTCCACGCCAACCGCCGCGTCGTGCGCGAGACGTTGATCGCGCTGGCCCGGGAGCGCGAGGTGCTGCTCCGCCGCTTCGACCTCCACGGCGCCGCGGGGCTGGCGATCCACGCCCGCCTGCTCCTGGCGCAGCTCGTGCAGCGGCATGCGCTCACGGGCAGGGGATAGGAAACCCGCGCTACGTGCAGTCGTAACCCCACAGGTTGTCGCCCCAGCTGCAGACGCGGAGCGCCGCGGTGGTGCCGGTGGGGTGCTTCGCGTCGTCTCCGACGCCGCAGAACATCCCGCCCGGCCACTCCTCGGGCAGTTCGCCGCCGCAGGCGGCGCATGCCTAGAGGCAGTAGAACCCGAGACTCGGGCCGGCGTCGCCGCAGACCTGGTCGCAGGCGGCGCAATCGCGCCGGTAGGTGACGCCATCGATGCACCAGACCGCGTCGGTGCCCTCGCAGCGGCCCTCCCAGGTCAGGCCGCCGCACGGGTCGTCGGGGCCGATGTACGGCAGCAGGAACTCGAGGTTGTAGTCGGTACGAGCGAAGTGGTCGTAATCGACGCACGATGGGTCGCCCCACGAGACGGTGCCGGTCACGCGAACGACGTCGTCGGGGAAGGTCCACAGGCCGGGGCCGCCGGAGTCGCCGTAGCAGACCGAGGAGACGCCGCCGCCGTAGACCGTGTAGTCGAACTCGCCGACCGCCGTGACCTCCTCGACGGTCCACCAGCGCAGCGTGTTGTCGCCGTCGCGGGGCGCGATGGTGCCGAAACCGACGTTCTGCACGCGCGTGCCGAGGAACGCCTCGGGGAGCGGGGCGCGGTTGACCGGGATCGGGCGGATCGACGGCACCGCCTCCGCGGCCGACTCGGCCAGGATCAGCACCGCCATGTCGCCGCGCGCCTGGTCCTCGCCGCCGCCCCACGGCTCGTACTCGTCGTTGGCGTGCACCTCGGCGATCTCGAACGTGTAGTCCGGCTCGGCGACGTCGCGGCCCACGGCGAACCGCAGGTCGGTCGGTCGCGCCAGCCCGGTCCAGGAGCGGACGCAGTGCGCCGCGGTGAGCACCGTGGTGTCGGTGACCAGCGTCGCGGTGCAGGAGTTGGTGAAACCGCCGCCCATCCAGTCGCGGGAGAGCATGGCGCCAACCGCGAGCACCTGGCCCGCCTCGAGGAGCACGACCTCGGGATCGAAGGAATCGACGCCGTCGACGATGCGCGACAGCGTCTCCCGTGGCTCCTTCTCATCGCCGCAGTACGGCAGTTCCTCCGGCGCGTCGTCGACCGCGGCGTCCTCGGGCGCGAAGCCGTCGGCGTCCGCGTCCGCATCCGCCCCGAGGTCGACTGCAGCGTCCTGGTCGTCGTCGAACGGCTCGGCCGACGAGTAGCAGCCCCCGAGCAACCCCGCCAGCAGCAGCACCCGGATGGTGGACTCCATGCGCGCCTCCTCCGGCCCCCGCCCCGGACGGGAGGATAGCCCGTGCCGGGGCGGCTGGCCAGCGGGGGCAACACGCAGCGCGGTCCCGCTGCCGGCGGGACGCCCCGGCGCCACCGACGGTCAGTCGCCGCCGTCGAGGACGTCGCGGAGCTTGGCCGCGAGTTGGTGGGCGGTGAACGGCTTGGCGATGAACTGGACGCCGGAATCCACGATCCCGTGGTGCACGACCACGTTCTCGGCGTGGCCGGACATGAACAGCACCTTGGCCGCGCCGAGGCGGTCCCGGGCGCGCTCGGCGAGGCTCGGGCCGGTCATGTCGGGCAGGATCACGTCGGTCAGCAGCAGATCGATCCGGCGACCGGGCTCGGTCGCAGCGGCCAGGGCGGCGGCGCCGTCGGCGGCGGCCAGCACGCGATAGCCCAGCCGCAGCAGGGCCCGCTCGACGAACTCGAGCACCCGAGGGTCGTCCTCGACCAGCAGCACGGTCTCGGTGCCGCGGGACGGGCCGGCGGCCTGGGGAGTGGAGCGGAGCCGGCGGGCGGCGTCGGCCTCGGCGATGACGGGGAAGTAGATCGTCATCGTCGTGCCGCGCCCCGGGGCCGACTCGACCTCGATCGCGCCGCCGTTCTGGACCACGGCGCCGTGGACCGAAGCCAGACCGAGCCCCGTGCCCTTGCCGACCGGCTTGGTGGTGTAGAACGGCTCGAAGATGTGCTCCCGCACCTCGGGCGGAATGCCGGCGCCGGTGTCGGAGACGGAGAACACTGCGTAGTCGCCGGGGGACAGCGGGGGGTCGGTGTTCGGCGGCGAGGCCTCGAGACGCACGGCGCGGGTCGCGATCGTGACCGTCCCGCCGCCCGGCATCGCGTCGCCGGCGTTGACCGCCAGGTTGATCACGATCTGCTCGATCTGGCCGGGGTCGGTGAGGATCGGACCGATGCCCGCGCCCAGCTCGAGCACCGGCTTGACGTTCTCGGGAATCACGCGGGTGGCCAACCGCGCGCTGCGCTCGATGTGGACGTTGAGGTCCAGCGGCTGCGGCTCGATCATCTGCTTGCGCGAGAAGGCCAGGAGCTGGCGGGTCAGCGCCGCCGCGCTTTCGGCGGCCTTGGCGACGTCGCGCAGCCGCGCGGCGGTCTCGGCGTCGCCGCCCAGGTCGAGCATCAGCAGGCCGGCGTTGCCCATGATCGTGGTCAGCAGGTTGTTGAAGTCGTGGGCCACGCCGCCGGCCAGCCGGCCGACCGACTCGAGCCGCTGGGCGTGGACCAGATGCTCCTCCAGCCTCCGGCGCTCCCGCTCCTGCCGGTGCCGCTCGGAGACGTCCCGGATCGTCTCGATCACCCCGACGAGGCGGCCCTGGACGTCGCGCAGCGGCTTGGCCACGCACCACAGGTGGCCGCCGTCGGTGCCGAGCTTCGGCGCGAGCACTTCGCTCGCCAGCACCTCGCCCGTCGCCTGCAGCTCGGCGCCGTAGCGTCGGCTGGTGTCGCCGCTGCGGTCCAGCACGCAGTCCACCAGCAGCGGCCGGTCGACGCCGTGGAACGGCCGGGCGTAATCCGAGCGGCCGAGGATCTCCGCCGCGGGCACGCCGGTCAGCTTCTCCATCGCCCGGTTCCAGATGATCACCCGTCGCTCGACGTCGACCACGAACGTCGCGTCCGGCAGGAAGTCGATGATGTCGGTCAGGCGCTGCCGCGACTCCTGCAGCTCGAGCCGTGCCTGCTCCCGCTCGACCAGGTTGCGCTCCACCTGCTCCAGCGCCCGGCGGTTGATCACGAACAGGCTGTAGGAGGTCAGCGTGATGAAGGCCATCGCCACCACGCCGTCCGCCAGATGGTCGATCAACTCGCTCGCGGGGAGGCCGAGCTGCTGTCCGAGGTGCAGCGTGACCAGCACGAAGGCGGCGAGGTTGGCCGCGCCGTAGAGCAGGATCGTCGAGCGGTTGTCGGCGACCAGCGGCGTCGCGGAGATGACGCCGAGCACGAACACGACGTTGTTGAGGCGCGTCAACGGCCCGGAGTGGGACAGCAGCGTGACCGCCCAGACCGTCACCAGAAGCAGCACCAGCAGCAGCTGGGTCGCCAGCACGAATCGGCCGCGTACCAGCAGCGCGAGGACCAACGCCAGGCCCAGCTCCGCCAGGGCCAACGGCATGATCACGAAGCGCAGGAACCCGCTTTCCGCCGTCTCGCGCTGCAGCTCGGCGAAGCTGCTGTAGATCGCGATCGTCGGCAGGATCGCCAGGACCGCCAGACAGAAGACCAGGAACAGCCTGGCCTTCATGCGGACGGCCACACCGTCGTCCCGGTAGCGGTGCAGGAGGCGGTCGATGAGCCGGCCAAACCCCATGGTCACTCCCCGCCGACGGACCGCGCCCGACCCACGAGGGTCCCGAAGGTCCCCGCTGCATCCGGGACCCTCGTCGGAGACGCCTGCGAAGGGGGCCGCGGGCACCGGCCCGTGTGTCGGGGATTCTGGGCTTCCGCGCCTGACGGGTCAACAGGCTCGGCGCGCAGGCCCGGCGCGCAGGCCCGGCGCGCAGGCCCGGCGCACAGGCCCGGCGCGCAGGCCGCGCCCGATTACCGCGACGCTCCCGGTGGTCGACGCCCGCGCGGCGGTGCTATCGTCCGGCCACGGAGGTGACGGATGCGCGACGGGAGCAGGCTCGGGGTGTTGGTGCTGGCGCTGGGGATGTCGGTCGCCGCCTGCTCGTCGAACGACGACGCGGCAGCCGACGGCGGGCCGGACGAGGCGACGGGGGAGACGGGGGACGACGGCGCGACCGACCCCGGGGACGACGGCGCGACCGACCCCGGGGACGACGGCGCGGGCGAGACGGTCCCGCCGCCGCCGCCGGCGTGCGCGGCGGCGGCGGGGGGCGGGTCGGCGACGGTGGCGGCGCCGGAGCTGCTGGCGACGCTGTTCGACCGGTGGCACGAGGCGTGGCTGGCCTCGCCGGCGGTGGCCGACCTGGACGGCGACACGACGCCGGAGATCGTGGTGGCGCGCGACGAGCTGCTGCTGGTCTGGCATCTCGACAACACCGTGGTCTGGCGCGGGGAGGCCGAGGGGCGGATCTGGTCCTCGCCGGTGGTGGCGGACCTGCGACCGGACTTGCCGGGGCTCGAGGTGGCGGCGGCGTCGCGGGCGCGGATCCATGCGTGGGACGCGGCGGGCAGCCCGCTGCCGGGGTTCCCGTTCGAGTGGCGGGACGAGCTGCGGTCGCTGGCGGCCGGGGACCTGGACGGCGACGGCGACCTGGAGCTGGCCGCGGTGACGACCAGCCCTCTCAGCGCGGGTGGGCAGCGCGACATCCTGATCGCGATCCACGCCGACGGGACGGTGGTCGCGGGGTTCCCGCCGAACACGACCGGGGCCGCGGGGTGCGACGACCGGTG
>JAFGHH010000601.1 GCA_016930215.1 Deltaproteobacteria bacterium | reverse complement strand
CTGGAGGAACGGCCGGAACAGGTGACGGAAGTCTTCGAGCGGCTGGCGCGGGAGGACGCGCCGGAGGGGGACCCGGACCTGCGGTGGCGCGCGCTGGCGGGTCTGGCCTTCTTCCGCGCGCGGCAGGGGGACGAGGCCGAGGCGCGCCGCCTGGCCGCCGAGGCGGACCGGGTGCTGGGCGGGCTCGAGGCGCGGGTGCCGCCGGAGCACCGCGATGCGTTCGCGGAGCGGAACCCGGCACGGGCGGCGCTGCGCCGGTACCTGCGGCGGGAGGCGTCGAGCGGGGCGATGCTGGAGCGGGTGTTCCGGCTGATGGCGGTCCACCGCGCCGTCGTGGCCGAGCGCGACCCGCGACGGATCCTGGCCCTGGCGCTCGACACCGCCATCGATCTGTGCGGCGCGGAACGCGGCTTCCTGCTGATGCTCGGCACCAAGGGGGCGATGCACGTCGAGGTCGCCCGCAACGTCGACCACGAAGCGATCCGCTCGGCCCGCCTCAAGGTCAGCCGGTCGATCGCCGAGGAGGTCGGCCGGACGGGGACGCCGATCCTGACGCTGAACGCGCAGGAGGACGAGCGGTTCGGTCGGTTCGAGTCGGTGCGGGACCTCAAGCTGCGCTCGGTGATGTGCGTGCCGATCCGCGGCCGCGACGCGATCCTCGGGACGATGTACCTCGACAATCGCTTCCAGCCCGGCCGCTTCGGCGAGCCGGACCTGCGCCTGCTGCTCGCCTTCGCCGACGTGGTGGCGGTCGCGCTGGAGAACGCGCGGCTGGCCCAGGAGAACGCGCGGCACGCGGCGGAGCTGGAACGGGCCAAGAGCGAGCTGGAGGCGGCAACGCGGGAGCAGGCGCGGCGGCTGGAGACGGCGCTCCGCGAGCTGGAGGCGACCCGCGAGGCGCTCGGCCTGCGCTACGACTACTCGCGCATCATCGGCCGCAGCCCCGGCATGCTCCGCGTCCTGCAGACCCTCGACCGCGTGATCGAGACCCACGTGCCCGTGCTGATCCGCGGCGAGAGCGGCACGGGCAAGGAGCTGGTCGCCCGCGCGCTGCACTTCAACGGCCCGCGCCGCGACCGGCCGTTCGTCACCGTCAACTGCGCCGCCATCCCGGAAGCACTGATGGAGAGCGAGCTGTTCGGACACGTGCGCGGCGCCTTCACCGGCGCGCTCCGCGACCGCGACGGCCTGTTCGCCGCCGCCCACGGCGGCACCCTGTTCCTCGACGAGATCGGCGACATGAGCCCCGCCATGCAGGTCAAGCTCCTGCGCGCCCTCCAGGAAGGCGAGGTCCGACCCGTCGGCTCGAGCGTCGACCGCAAGGTCGACGTCCGCATCGTCGCCGCCTCCCACCACGACCTCGCACGCCTCGTCGCCGACGGCCGCTTCCGCGAAGACCTGTTCTACCGCCTCAACGTCGTCTCGATCCCCGTCCCGCCGCTCCGCGAACGCAAGGAGGACATCCTCCTCCTCGCCGAACACCTCCTCGAACGCTTCGCCGGCGAGCTCGGCGGCGTCCGCAAGAAACTCCGACCCGACGCCCTCCAGCGACTCCTCACCCACCCCTGGCCAGGCAACGTCCGCGAGCTCGAGAACGTCCTCAAGAACGCCGCCGTCCTCGCCCGTTCCGACGAGATCGGCCCCGAAGACATCCCCCTCGACCCCGGCGGCGCCTCCGACGCCCCCGCCTCCCCCTCCTCCCTGCGCCTCGAGGAGGTCGAAATGCAGACGATCCGAAAAGCCCTCCGCGCCACCGGAGGCAACAAGAAACTCGCAGCCGAACTCCTCGGCATCTCCCGCCTCACCCTCTACCGCAAACTCAAAGAGGAGTGATCCATTCTGTTACGTGCCATCCGGCGTGTAACAGGATATTACACAAGCTCCTGAAGGACTCCCGGATACCACACTTGTAACATACTGGAAATGAATGCTTATTCTACAGACCGGTCCCATGGCCCGTTGTTCGCTAAGCGATTGAGGTCAGCGATGCGTGGATGGCTTCCGGGATTCGTGGTCGCGTGGTTGATGGCGGTCGGACCCGCGTGCGACAGCACGCCGATGCCGATCCCCCCGTCGTTGGACCTCGCGCTGGTCACCATCACCGAGACGCCGGAGCCGGTGGACGCGTGCCCGGGGCCGTGCGTGCTCGTCGCGGGCCAACCCGGCGCGACGGAGCCCGGAACTCGGCTCGTCGTCCATCGCCTGTCGGCCACGCCGATCGACCTCCCGACCGCCGACGCCCGGGTCGCCGACGACGCGGGCGCCTTCACCGCAACGCTGGGCGGCATCGGCGCCGGCGGCTACCGCGCGGTCCTGACCTCCGAGGACGGGACGACGGTGGTCGACTTCGCTCCCGATGTCTCGACCGTCCCGCCCTGGCCCGCCGTGCCCTACGTCGTGCCGGTGAACGTCGCGTGCCTCGCACTGCACCCCTCGCCCGTGGAGTTCGGCCGGGTCCCCGACGGCACGGCCGAGACGCGCGTCGTCGAGTTGACGAACGGCTGCGCCACCGGGATGGACGTCTTCATGGCCGAGGTGCCGCACGTGCCGCCCGCGCCGAGGGGCCCGGCCTTCGACGTGCTCTACCGGACCACGCACCTCGAGCCGGGTGCCTCCGCGAGCGTGGTGGTCGTGTTCTGGCCGCAGGACGACGAACGATACGACGGGGCGCTCGTCGTCCAGATGTTCGCCTCCGCGCCGGAGGATCTGGTCCTGGTGAGCGTTCCCGTCGGGGGGGTCTCGACCCCCAGGTAGCGTGACGCGAACGTCGCAGTTCGGGAACTGCCGGGCGACTGCCCCCTGGCAGGCAGGGGATGTGCGCGCCCGGAAGGAGGAGGAACCGCCATGTCGAACCGCATCTCGAAACTCGCCCGCGCCGGCTCCCTCGCGGCGCTCGCCGTCGTCTTCGGCGGCTGGGGAGCCCCACCCGGCTGCGACACCGCGCCCGACCCCGGGTTCGCGCCGGATGCGGACGCCGGACCCGTCGCACCCGACCCGTGCGAGAACGCCTACTTCGAGTGCGTCGACGCCGGCGAGGATCCCGACGCGTGCGCCACCCGCCTCGACGCCTGCCACGAACCCGACGCGTGCCTGGTCCAATTCGACCAGTGCCTCTTCGACGGGCATCCGCCGGAGATCTGCGAGGAGTTGTTCCGGGCCTGCATCGAACCTCCGGTGGACCCGTGCGCCGAGAAGTTCGAACACTGCCTCTGGGAAGGTCACCCCCCGGAGTACTGCGAGGAACTCCTGCACTGGTGCTACGAGCCCGAGCCGCCGCGCGACCCCTGCTACGAGGATCTGGAGCGCTGCATCGCGTCGGGAGAACCGCCGGAGATCTGCGACGAACTCCTCCTCGCG
>JAFGHH010000600.1 GCA_016930215.1 Deltaproteobacteria bacterium | reverse complement strand
TCGCGCGCGGCGCGGGCCACGGGCGGTTCGCGGTCGGGGAGTTCGCGGAACGCCCCGAGCGGCTGGCGGCGCTCGGCCTGCTGTACCGGTTGCGCGTCGCGCCGCAGCCCGAGCGGCTCGTGTTCCTCGACACGGAGACGACGGGGTTGGCGGGCGGCGCCGGCACGATCCCGTTCCTCGTCGGCCTGGCCTGGCTGGACGGCGGCGACCTCCACGTCGAGCAGCTGTTCCTCGACCACCCGCGCGACGAGCCGGCGATGGTGCATCGGCTCGCCGAGCGGCTGGCGGCGTTCGACCACGCGGTGACGTACAACGGGCGGGCGTTCGACGTACCGTTGCTGGAGAACCGGTTCGTCCTGCACCGCACGCCGTTCCCCCCGCTCGAGACGTCGCTCGACCTGCTCCCCGGCGCCCGCCGGCTCCACCGCCGGCACCTCGACGACCGCTCGCTGGCGTCGATCGAGCGCCACGTGCTGGGGTTCCACCGCGAGGACGACGTGCCGGGCGCGGAGATCCCGGGCATCTACCAGGAGCTCCTGTTCGCCGGGCGCACGACGCGGATGGCCGGCGTGATCCGGCACAACCGCTGGGACGTGGTGGCGCTCGCCGCGCTGCTCGGGCTGCACGCCCGGCTGGTGGAGACGTCGGCGGCCGAACTGGCGCTCGACCCCGCGGTCGATCTCGCGCTGGGCCTGCTGCGCTACCAGGCGGCGGACCTCGCCCGGGCGTGCGTCGATCTGGAGCGGGCGGCCGAGCGTGCGGAACCGGGGGGTGCGGCGTGGACGGATGCGTGGACCTGGCTCGCGCGGCTGCACCGGCGCTGCGGCCGCCACGAGGAATCGGCGGCGTGCTGGCGGCGGATCCTCGACCGGCTGCCCGACGATGGTCCGGCGCATCTGGGGTTGGCCAAACACTACGAGCACCGCACGCGCGACCTCGGGCGGGCGGAGCGGCACGCGGCGGCGGCGGCGGCCGGCGGCGCGGAGGACGTGGCGTCGTCCGAACGACGCCTCGCGCGCGTCCGGCAGAAGCGTGGAAGCGGGTCGAAGGGTCAGGGACGCCGGCAGTCGCCGGGAGGCGAGTAGAACGCGTCGGGGTCGTAGACATCGAGGAACGCGGTGGGCGGGCATTCGACGGTTCCGGCGTCCGCCGGGTCGGCCGCGGCGGTGCCGGCGCCGGCGCCGGCGTCCGCGTCCGCGATCGGGAACAGCGTTTCGAGGAACGGTTCGAGCATCGCGGCGTCGGTGGTGCCGAACGCGCGGACCAGGATCAGGCTGCCGTCCGGCGGGAAGGCCCAGGTGGTGACCTGGTCGGCCTCGGGCGCGGCGCGGGTGAGCGTGGGCACCCTGCCGCGGCGACCGGCCCGGAGCCGTTCCTCGGTCAGGGCCTTGGCCACGGCGAGGACGTCGGCGGGCCGGCCGGTGGCGGCGACGGCGCAGCGGCCGTCCGGGGCGCGGTAGAGCCGGCCCACCAAGCCGACGAACTCCCCATCGATCGGCTCGTGGGGGAAGATCGGCGCGTCCTCGGCCCGCCAGCCGGGAACCTCGGTCGGCAGTCGCCCGAGCAGTGCGAGCGGGTCGCAGGGGCCGTCGGCTTCGGGGTCGGCGTGTCGCCCGCCGTCGTCGGCCGGACCGGTCGCCGGGATGACCCCGGCGTCGAACGAGCCGTCTCCGGGCGGGATCCGCACGGGCCCGCGGTTGCAGGCGGCGAGCAGCGGCAGCAGGGCGAGCACGGGAATCCGACGGTCCGGCTGGTGCACGGGACGGGTCACGCGACGACGTTACGGCCCGGCTCGGGCCGAGGTCAAATCCGGTGCCGGGGTCGCGAGGTGGTTCGCCCGCGGGCCGTTCCGTGCTAGAACCGCGAACCCATGAGGACCCTGGTTCGACCTCTCGAGTCCGGCGCCGACACTCCCTGGTGGAAACGGATCGATCCCCGGGTGGCCGCCGAATGGGGCGCCGTGGCGCTCGTGTCGCTGTTCTACCTGGTCTTCAAGACCTACGCGATGTGGCTGCGCGCCGGGGACGAGCACATCTACTTCGCGATGGCGCAGGACCTGGCGCACGGTGCGATTCCGTACCGCGACTTCTTCTTCGCCCACCCGCCGGTGCACCTGTTGGTCCCGGCGTTGCTGTTCCGGATCTTCGGCTTCTCCTACGGGCTGGCGTTCTGGGTCGCGCCGCTGGCCTGCCTGGGAGCCGGACTGGCCCTGTGGCGCCTGGTGCGGCGCTTCGCTCCCGGCTGGGCCGGCGTCCTGGCGCTCGTGCTGTTCGTCTTCGGCCGCACCGTCGTCCAGTCCGGCTCCCACCTCACCGGCGTCAACATCGGCCTGCTGTTCCTGCTGTGGGGGGCCGAGCGGCTGGCCGCGGACCGTCCCAAGACCGGCGGCACGCTGCTCGCCCTGTCGGCGTTGACCGGGCTGTACTTCCTCCCGGCGGCGCTGGGGATCCTGGTCTGCTTCGGGGTGCTGCGCCCGCGACCGTTCCTCGGGGCGTTCGGCCTGTTCCTCCTCGTCGGCCTCGGGCTGGTCGTCGTCTTCGAGTTGCTGAGCCGGGGCCAGTTCCTCGAGCAGGTCGTCTGGTACCATCGGGCCAAGGGACCGGAGATGGGCGGCGGGTGGCCGACCTTCGACAAGACGAAGGGGGCCGAGCTGTTCCACAACTGGCCGCTGTTCCTCGGCGCGATCCTCGCCGGCTTCGTCGGTCTGCTCGCGCTGCTGCTCGGCGGAGACCCGCGACGCACGGCCGACCTCCCGGCGGCTTCGTGGCAGGGTCGCCGGGCGAGTCGCGCCTCCGAGCAGGGTCGGCGGTCCAAGGGGGGCCGCGTGCCTCCCGCCGCGGGTGGAAGTTCCGGCTCGGCGCGCGCCCCGGGGTGGGGCCGGGCGCTGGGGGCCGCGTTACGCGACCCGTTGGAGGAGCCCGCCGGCGCGACCGCTCCGCCCGAGCCGAAGGGGCGGTTGGCCGGTCTCGAGCGGGCGCGGCGGCGGCTGGCCGCGACGCTGGCGCAGGTTCCCTGGGCGGCCCTGGCGCTCGTCGGCGCGGGTTGGGTTGCCGCCCACTGGATGGTGCTGGCCAGCCTCAGCGTGGTCTGGCGCTACTACTACGCGGTGGTGTTCGTCGGCGCGGCGGTGGCGACGGCGATGCTCGCCGTGCCGATCTGGTACGGCCTGCGGGAGATTCCGCGGCTGATCCGGGACAAGGCGCGCGGCGCGGCGTGGGCCCCCTTGTTCCTTGCGGGGCTGATCGTCGCCGCGTTCGGCCTGTTCTACGGCCACGACCTGAAGCTCGGCGAGAAGTACAAGATCTGGGCCGAGGAGTCGCTGGAGAAGGAGGCGCGGTGCGAGGCGCGGGCCTGCTCGCTCCGCTGCACCAACGACGGCTACGCGTCCGGCGCGTGCGAGGGGAGGAAGGGGTGCGTCTGCCGCTACGCCTGGCAGGACTCGCCGGCGGCGTGGGTTCCGGGTTGGCTCGGCGATGCGCTCCGCTCGCTGCTGTGGGGCGGCGAGACGATCCCGAACGGGCGCCGCTACGGCTCGCTCGAGAACACGATGTGGCACGAGAGCCGCGGCGCCTTGCAGGAGGCCCGGTACCTCGAGGCGGCGCGCGCCATCGCGGCCGAGGCGTGTCCCGGCGACACGATCTTCGGCGACAGCGGCACCGCGCCGATGCTGGCCAACCTGACCGGGCTGCGGATCGCCGGCCGGGTCTACGACACCAACCAGCAGCGCTTCTCGCTCGGGTTCATCGACCCGGCGGCCACGGTGGACGAGATCCGGGCCGACAACGTGCGCTTCTTCGTCGTCGGCCGCAACTCGTGGGCCAAGCCGGAGGAGCCGCTCGGCAAGCTGCTCCAGTCGCAGTTCCGGCCGCTGTGGCCCGCGCAGGGCGACGAACCGTTCGGTATCACCGTGCACGTGCGCAAGGGCCCGGCGCCCTGCGACCGCGGCGGACGCTCCGGCTCCTGACCCGGCAGCCCCGACCCGCTCGACTTCCTCGGCTGTCCCGACTTCCTCGACGGTCTCGACGACCCTGCTAGATCCCCCCCGCCTCGTCGGGCGGCTCGGGCGGCTTCGGGGCGGCCGGCTCGGACGGTGCGGGCGCCGGGGCCGCGGGAACGCTCGGGCCCGGCGGCGGCGCCGGCTCCGCGGCCGGCGGCACGGACGGGAAGGCGGGCTTGGTCGGCGTGTCGGAGGCGCTCGCGACGGGCTTGGGACCGGTCGTGCCGGGGACGGCGGTCGGCGGCGCTTGCGGCGCGGCGGTCGGCGGCGCCGGGGTCGCCGGGGCGGCGGGAGTCACGACGGGCTTCGGCCCGGTCGTCGGGGAGGCGGGCGTTGCCGCAGGCGGCGGCGCGATCGGCTCGGCCGGGCGTGCGGGCCGGGACGGCTCCGGGGTCGTCGCGGGGGCGGCTGCGGCCTGCGGAGCCTGCGGCGGGATCGTCTGGTCGCCCTTCTGCCAGGGGTACTTGACCCGCTCGTGCCGCCCGTGGACCAGGGAGTCCACGAGGTTGTCGATGATCCGGTGGAGGTCCTCCAGCGAGAGGTCGGAGTCGTCGAGCTGTCCCTGGATCAGCTTGGACAGGACGATGTGCTCCACGACCTTGCGGAACTTCTCGCGGGTCGGCGGCTGGACGGTGCGCGAGGCCGCCTCGACGGCATCGACGATCATCAGGATCCCGGTCTCGCGGGTCTGGGGCCGCAGGCCGGGGTAGCTGAAGTCCTCGCGGGTGTAGCCGTGGGGGTTGCCGGTCTCCTGGCACTTGCCCCAGAAGAACTCGATCACGCTCGTGCCGTGGTGCGTGTAGGCGAACTCGACGACCGCCTCCGGGAGCTTCTGCTGGCGCAGGCGGGCCACGCCCCCCGAGACGTGCTCGACGATGTGGTCGGAGGAGTCCTTGGGGTCGAGGTCCTTGTGCGGGTTGGGCTGTTCCTTCCCCGGCTCGGAGAGGATGTTCTCGATGAAGAAGTCGGGGTGAATCGTCTTGCCGTAGTCGTGGTAGTAGGCGCCGACGCGCACCAGCAGTCCGTCGGCCCCGATGTGGGCCGCCGCGGCCTCCGCCAGGTTGGCCATCGCGCGGCTGTGTTCCCACGAGCCCGGAGCGCGCTCGCGGACGTGCCGCAGCAGCGGATGTTCCACGTCCTGGAGATCGATCAGCTTGCCGCGCGAGGGGATGCCGAGGGCCATGCCGGCGGGGACGGCGAACCACCAGGCGAGCACCCCGGCGAGAATGCCGCCGCCGACGGCGCCGGCCAGCGGGTTGGCCTGCACCACGTAGCGGTACGCCTCGGCCAACTCGGCCCGGGCCCCGGCGAACATCGCGGCGCCCATCACGAGCGCCGACAGCACGCCGGCCAGCACGCCGACCGAGGCGAGCCGGCTCACGCGCCGCCGCTTGCGCGCCTCGACCAGGGCGCCGACGATCAGCCCCTGGAACACCACCGCGGTCATCAGGGCCACGTCGAATTCGAGGAACGAGGCGGCGCAGAGCGCGACGAACAGCGTGATCGTGATGCCCGCCCGCCGGCCCAGCTGGTGCCCGAAGATCAGGCTCGGCGCCGCCAGCGGGAACCAGTACGGCGAGAACGGCGTGAACAGCAGGAACACCTTGAACAGCGCCAGCCACAGGAACAGCACGCCGAAGACCACGAAGTGCGTGCGGGTGTAGCGCACCAGGCCGCGGCCGAAGCGCCGCAGATACCACGACAGCGCGAGCAGCGCCGCGGCGAACAGCACGAAGTTGCCGGCCAGCCAGCCCGGCAGCCGCTCCAGCCGGTCGGCCTGCCGCGCCAGCAGGTCGGCGTGCGCCACCGGGTTGACCGGCTCGCCGCGCCAGGCATCGAGGTCCGAGCGGTCCTCGACGCGCTCGGCGAGCGGCGGCGGGACGATGCGGGGCGCGCGGCGCACCTGGATCGGCGCCGGCTGCCCGGCCTCCAACTGCAGCGGCGGCAGCAACAGCTCGAGCGCACCGACGATCGTCAGCGCCAGGGCCAGGACCGCCGCCCAGGGGGCCGTGGCTCGCAGAGACGAGAACCTGCGGACCGGAAATCTCGCGCTCATCCCGCCTGCACACTCCGACGGCTCCCCCGGCTCCGCCGTCGACGGACTATCCTGCCAAGGCGGGGGACACGTCAACAGGAAGGGAAGAGCGGTCGGCCGGCCATCGGCCCGACGCGAACGGAAGCGGAGGCAGTGCTCCAAGGGCGGGGTGCCGTCGGCGTCCTGTCCGGGGTGTCCAGGGGATCCGGGGGATCCAGGGTGTCCAGGGTTGCGGGGAACACGTCGACGTGGCAGATTGCACGGCTGCGGACGGCCGTTCCCCAGGCGCGACCGGGGACAGCCCGCGTCGTCCGCGGAGGTTGGGCATGCGCTCGAGCTTCGGCAAGGCATGTGTGGTGGTTCTCGGCGTGTTGCCGGCGCTGCTCGCGGCCTGCGGCAGTTCCAGCACGAACGACGGCGGCGACACCGCCGGGGAACTCGGCGAGACCGGCGACTCGGTCCCGCCCGACGTCCCGACGGACACGCCGGTCGAGGGAACCGCCGACGTGCCGGTCGAGGACGGGCGCCTGGAAGGCGGCGACGGCGGCCGTGAGGACGGCGCGCGCGAGGACGTCGGCTCGGTCGATGGCGCGACGGGCGACGGCGCCGGCGGTTGCGACCCGACGATGTGCTCGATCAGCTGCATGCTGTCGGGCTACGGCGAGGGCACCTGCGTGGGCGACGAGTGCGAGTGCTCGGGCGAGCCGAGCGACGGGGGCACGGGCGACGGTTCCACCGCCGACGTGCCGTTCGACGTGGGGCCGCTGCCGGACTTCGGCCTGGACATCGGTCTGGACTTCGGTCTGCCGGACTTCGGTCTGCCGGACTTCGGTCTGCCGGACTTCGGTCTGCCGGACTTCGGTCTGCCGGACGGGATCGCGCTGCCGGACGGTTTCGAGCTGCCCGAGGGCTGGGACGCTTCGGCCGTCGACGCCACGATGGACCTCGGCGCCGCCTGCGAGGCGACCGCCTGCTTCGACGCCTGTCGCGCCTCCGGCCACAGCTTCGGCTTCTGCGACGCCTCGGGCGTCTGCGTCTGCTACTGAGAGCGCCGCCGCGCGACCGCCGCCGCACTCCGCGAACGGAAGGACGATCCGATGACCCAACCGAAGGTTCGTGTGCGCTTCGCGCCGTCCCCGACCGGCTACATGCACCTGGGGAACGCCCGCACGGCGATCTACAACTGGCTCTACGCGCGGCACCACGGCGGCTCGTTCGTGCTGCGCATCGAGGACACCGACCGCGAGCGCTCGACGCAGGGCGCCGTGGAGGTGATCTACGAGGCGATGCGGTGGCTCGGGCTGGACTGGGACGAGGGCCCGTTCCTGCAGAGCGAGCGGTTCGAGCTGTACCGCCGGCGGGCGGAGGAGCTGGTGGCGAGCGGGGCGGCCTACCGCTGCTGGTGCACGCCGGAGGAGCTCGAGCAGCGGCGGCAGCAGGCGCTGGCCGAGAAGCGCAACCCCAAGTACGACGGCCGCTGCCGCGACCGCAAGGAGCCGCGGCCCGGCGTCGAGCCGGTGATCCGGTTCCGCACGCCCGACACCGGCGAAACGGTGCTCGAGGACCGCATCCAGGGTCGGGTGGTGACGCCGAACGAGGAGCTGGACGACCTGGTGCTGCTGCGGGCCGACGGTGCGCCGACCTACAACTTCACCGTCGTCGTCGACGACCACGAGATGGGCGTCACGCTGGTGCTGCGCGGCGCGGACCACCTGTCGAACACCTTCCGGCAGCTCCACATCTACCGCGCCTTCGGCTGGGAGCCGCCGGCGTTCGCCCACCAGTCGCTGATCCTGGGCCCCGACCGGGCCAAGCTCTCGAAGCGCCACGGGGCGGTGTCGGTGCTGCAGTATCGCGACGAGGGGTACCTGCCGGAGGCGCTGGTCAACGCGCTGGTGCGCTGCGGCTGGTCGCACGGCGACGAGGAGGTGTTCCCGCTGCCGCGGCTGATCGAGCTGTTCGACCTGCCCGCCGTGGGGAATGCGCCGGCGATCTTCGACTTCGAGAAGCTGCGCAACAAGTACAACGCCGAGCACATCAAGCTCGCGCCGCGCGAGCGGCTGGCGGGGCTGCTCTGCGAGACGCTGGCGCGCCGCGGCGACGCGAACCTGCAGGCCGACGACCCGCGCCTCGGCCTGCTCGTCGACGGCCTGCGCGAACGCTCCCGCACGCTGCTCGAGATGGCCGACGGGGCGAAGCCGCTGCTGGCGGAGGAGGTCGCCTGGGACGCCGCGGCCGTCCGGAAGCACCTCAAGAGCGATGCGGCCGAGGTGCTGCGGGCGCTGGCCGACCGGCTGGAGGCCGCGCCGTCCTTCGGCCGCGAGGCGGTGCTGGCGGCGCTGGACGGGCTGGCCGCCGAGCGCGGGGCGAAGCTCGGCAAGATCGCCCAGCCGGCCCGCGTCGCCCTGCTCGGCACCGCCGTGTCGCCGCCGATCGATGTCGTGATGGCCGTGCTGGGCCGCGACCGCGTCCTGGCCCGCCTGCGCGCCGGTGCCGAGCGGGCCGCCGCCGGCTGAACCCGATCGGGCATTGATCCCGGGTGGGCACCTGGGCTAAATTGCGCCTCTCCGAGGGGGAAAGAGGTGCGATGAGCTCCAGCCGCCAGCTCCGGAAACGACTCGATGCCGCCCTGCGGGCCCTGAGCCAGATCGAATGCATCGCCGACGTGACCCTCGAGCGCCACCAGGGCGACTCCGACCTGCACTGGGTTCTCGACGGGGTCGGCGACCTCGCGCACTACGCGCTCGAGGTGGCCGGCGACCCGCCGCGCCGCGAGGCGGAGCCCGGGGTTGAGGCCGAGGCGCCGTACGACGAGGACGCCGTCTGCGCGGCGGCGGCGGGCGACCCGGGCGAGGGCCCGGACCCGGACGACGACGAGCAGCGCCGCCACCACTGACCTTGCGGCCGCCGCCGGCTGCGCGCGACACGGAGGTGCCGGATGCCAGGCGAGGGACGACGTCCACGTCGCTCGGCCGCCCGCCCGCGGGCCACGAAGCCCGCGCGCCGGCCGACCGAGCGTCCCGCGACCGCCGGGCGGCGGCCGGCGCCGGGTCCCGTGCGCGGCCCGGCGCGCGGCGCGCCGGTCGGCGCCGGCGAGACCCACGTCGGCGGCAGCCGGTTGGCCGTGCCGCCCGCGCCGCGCCGGCCCCCGCTGGTCCTCGACGACTTTCCCGCCGCGGCGCTCGAGCCCGAGCGCCGGGCGCGGCTGGAGGCGATCCTGGCGCGCCCGCCGCGGGACCGCCTCGACGCGCTCGTCGACCAGCCCGACGTTCCCCTGCTGGTGCCGGCGATCCCGCCCGACGCCTTCGCCGCCACGCTGCTCGACGTCGGCCTCCAGGACGGCGACATCCTGCTGGTCCACGCCGCCGACGAGCAGCTGGCGCACCTGCACGACATCACCGCCTGGACCGGCGACGAGCTGGACCTCGACCGCAGCCTCGAGACCCTCGAGGTGTTCCGCGCCGCCGGCGACCGCGTCGTCCTGCGCTGGCTGCGGACCGCCGACGACGCCGTGCTGCAGACGCTGCTCGGCCGCCTCGCGGTCGTCACCGCCGACGACGTCCCCCGCCCGGACAAGCTCGACGAGCTGGAGCTCGGCGCCCCGTTCTCGCTCGACGGGCTGTTCACGATCTGGTGCCGCGAGCCGCAGCACGAGGGGTTCCTGCGCTGGCTGCTCACGATGCTGTTCGACCAGTACCAGGAGCTGTACCTCTGGCTGTGCCATTCGCTGGTCTGGGTGCTGGAGTCCGAGGTCGAGCACGAGGCGTACGAGCTGCGGGTCCGCCGGTTGACCGAGCACGGCTTCCCGCCGCCCGACCAGGCCGCCGAGGTCTTCCGGCCGGTGGTGCCCGAGCGGCTCGCTCCGGTGACCGTCGTGGAGGCGCAGCGCACGGCGCTCGTCGCCGACGACGAGACGCTCGTCGTCGTGGCGCCCGAGGTACCGGCGGGCACCGGATTCCTCGGGCGATGCGTCGAGCGGTTGGCGCCGGAGGAGCGGGCGCTGTTCCGGCAGGCGTTGGAACGGCTGTCCAGGCTGGTGCTCTCGGCCGAGCTGCTCGACCCCGGCAACCCGGACCATCGGCAGCTCGCGCTGCGACGGGCGGGTCGCACGATCGCCCTGGCGCTGGAACACCTGTCCCGCGGCGAGGCCGCCCTCGGCGCGGCGCTGTTGCTGGAGCGGACCGCGGTGGAGCTGTTCCGGACGGGGCACACGCTGCTGGCCGAGCTGCCGCGGCGGGCCGCCGCGGTGCGGCGCGCGGGATGGCTGGCCCGCGTCCCCGGCGCGCTCGGGCTGCTCGAGCCCGAGCTGCGGCGCGAGCTGGAGGCGTGCCGCCGGCCGAGGCCGCAGCGTTTCGCGGGCGTCGATGAGGAGGGGCAGCCGCGGTACGAGCCGTACGCGTCGCTGGAGGAGCTGGAGGCCTCCCGGCGGGCGCTGGAGGTGATCGACGTCGTCGGTCGCCTGCTGGTGGACGGGCTGGGGCTTCCCGAGCGGTTCACCGAGCAGCTCGACCTGGCCGGGTTGCTGCCGTCGTCGTGGGCCGAGCTCTCGGCGGGCGACCTGCTGCGGACCGCCGTCGTGCAGGGGGTCGTCCACGGCGGCGTGCGCTTCGCGCCGGTCACCGGCCGGGATCTTTCCGAATTCGTGCGCCTGGCCGTGGAGCGCGGGAGCCTGCGGGCGTCCGTGCGGGACGAGGCGATCGACGCGCTGCTGGCCCGGTTGCCGGCGACCGGCGGGACGGCGCCGCGCCGCGCCGTGCTGGAGGGATACCTTC
>JAFGHH010000599.1 GCA_016930215.1 Deltaproteobacteria bacterium | reverse complement strand
GGTCTCGACGGGCACGCCGTCGGGCTCGACGCGGATCTCGCGACGGATCGCGTCCGACTTCCGCTCGCCGCGGGCGTAGACGGTGAGCTGGTGCTTGCCCGGGGCCTTGGCCTTGATCCGGAAGAACCGCGCGGTGACCTCGTTCGGCTGCAGCCGTACGGTCAGCTTGCGGTTGCCGTCGACGGCGAACCACGAGCCGTCGACCAGCTCGAGCTCTACTTCCTGGGCCTGGTCCAGGTAGTTGTAGAGGGCGATCGGGAGGGAGATCTCGTCGTTCTGGGTGAGGGCGACGGGCAGATCGATGTCGACGAAGAACGACTGGAAGACGGTGATGCCGTGGTCGCGGCTGCCCAGCGCGCCGTCGGCGGAGGAGGCGAGGACGGACATGCGCCAGGAGGTGATCGAGTCGGCCATGTCGAGTTGCACCTCGGCCTTGCCGTCGGCGTCGGTGATCACCTCGGGGGCCCACAGCAGCGTTTCGGGGAAGAACTCGCGAATGCGCGCCGGGGGCTCCCCGGGGGCCGCGGCGGAGGTCGAGCCGGTCGAGGTGGCGAGCTGTTCGCGTTCGGCGCGGTCCACGGGCATCGCGGCGGCCATCGGCATCGGGCCGCCCCAGCCGCCGCCGCCCACGGCCTCGGCGGCCATGTCGAACATCATCGGGCCGCCTGCCGCGCGGCGCGCGACGCGGTTCCGGTTCCAGGCGCGGTTCCAGCGCCGCTCCATCCGGGCCTCCTGGAGCTCCACGATCTTGGCCTCCCACTCCTGTTCCTGGGCGCCGAGGGCCAGGTGGTACTGGGGCTGGGCGGCCGCAGCGAGGTAGTTGCCGTACTCGCCGACGGCCGCGGGCGCGTTGCTTCCGAGGCTGTTCCACTTGACGTCGTCGTCGGTGTCCAGCTCGCCGTCGGGCCCGCGGGACAGCACCTCGATCTTGGCGAGCGAGTAGTCGGGGCAGTTCCAGCGCTGGTCCTCGTCGGCCTTGCGCACGACGTAGCGGCGGCCCCAGGGGTCGCGCAGCGCGGCGGAGGCGGAGACGAAGCGCGGGTGGCCATCGATGCCCGGCACGCGGTCGACGCGGAGCTGCGACAGGACGTCGTCGGGGACACAGTACAGCCCCTCGCCCGACCACCCCTCGTCGCCGGGGCACCAGGCGTCGTTGGCGGCGGCCCACAGGCCGATCAGGCGCCAGGTGTGGAGCACGCCCCACCAGGCGACGCGCGGCGCCAGCGCGGCGGCGTCGAGGCCGCCGTCGAGCGCCTCGAGGTCGACGCGGTCGATCGGGCGTCCGGAGGGGCCGCGGCGGCCGTCGTCGGCGATCGTGCCGGCATCGACGGCGGCGTCGAGCGCCCCGCCGTCGATGCGCTCGGGACGCTCGGCATCGGCGAGCTTGTCGAAGCCGCGCAGGCCGCCGAGCTTCTCCAGGGCGTCGTAGACGGCGGCGAGCTTCTGCGTGCGGAAGACCTGCCGCTCGGCGGCCATGTTCTCGGAGAGATCCCAGTTCGGCTCGGGCTCGGCGGCGGCGAGCAGCACGAGGGCGGCCTTCTGGGTCAGCTCGGGGACGTCCCGCTCCCGGATCGCCCGCTCGGCCGACACGCCGCCGGGCGCGAAGTGCAGCTCGTAGCGCGGGGTGAGGATCTCCTTCTCCAGCAGGAAGTAGACCTTCTCCAGGCCGGGCTGCATCTCCTGCAGCGCGTAGACCGCCTCATCGACGAGGATCACGCCGAGCGCCGCCTGCTTGGGGTGGCCGGCGACGTCGGTGACGGCGAAGCGCAGCACGGCGTGTTCGCCCGGCGCGTACTCGGGCTGGTTCTGGCTGACATCGATCCGCAGCTCGTTCGCGGGCTCGACCAGGAGCACGCGCGAGTCGCGGACGAACTCGCCGTCGCGGCGCAGGAGATAGGCGTGCAGCTCGAGCGTCCCGGCGGTCTCGAGCGGCACGGCGAGGTCCAGCTCGGCGGCCCCGTCCTGCAGCTCGAGCGTCCGGGTGAGCAGGGTCTGGCGGTTCTGGACCACGTCGAGGAAGACGGCGCCGGTGGCGCGGGTCGAGCGGACCCGGAGCCTGGTCGAGGCGCCCGAGCGGACGACGGCCTGCTCGAGGCGCAGGAGGACCTGGTCCTGCTCGCCGGGCTCCGAGGCGACCTCGACCGAGCGTTCGATGGTCTGGCCGTCGGTGGTCTCGAGTTTGACGTCGAAGGCGACCTTGTCGGCGTCGGCGGGGACGGCGCCGGCGGGGATGCGGAACCGCAGCGCCGCGATCCCGACCTCGTCGGTGGCCCCGCTGGCGCTGGCGTCGCCGAGCCTGACGGTGACGGTGCCGCGGACCGGGGAGCCGTCGGGGCGGGCGGCGGCGACCCACAGGACGTTCTCGAGCCGCGGGGCGAGCCGGCCCGACTCGGGGAGCAGCAGCAGCGCGATCGGGTCCTTCGCCACCACCACCGAGCCGTGGTCGGTCTGCTCGTGGTCGGCGGTGTCGGTGACCGTGGTGTCGAGCATCACGCGGGCGTTCCCGGCCTCGAGCTCCGAGCCGGCGAGCACCGCGGGCAGCCGGACCTCGAAGCCGTAGATACCGTCGTCGTCCGTCGTGCCGGTCAGCTCGGCGAACACGTGGCGCTCCACGTCGAACACGGCGGCCTCGACCTTGACCCGGCCGCCGGCGACCGGCTTGCCGAAGAAGTAGCGCGCGTCGACCGTGCCGGAGATCACCTCGCCCGGCGCGTAGTACGGGCGGTCGAAGGTCACGCCGACCTGGAACTTCGGCAGCACGTAGTGCTCGACCGTCACCGACTTCTCCGCCAGCGCCGTGCCGCCGGCGTTGGTCAGCGAGACCTTCCAGGCGCCGGTGTTGACCTGCGAGGCGATCGGGAAGTCGAGCGACACGACGCCCTGGGCCGAGGTGTTGGAGGTCTTGCGGAACAGCTTGTTGCCCTTGGCGTCCTCGATGACGAAGGTGACCGGAACGCCGCCCTGGGCCCCGGTGCGGCGGGGGTCGAGCGCCAGGGCACGGAGGTGGATCGTCTGGCCCGGCTGGTACATCGGCTTGTCGGTCGTGAGCAGCACGCGGGCCGCGCGCGCGACCTTGACGGCGCGGGCGTGCGTCGCCTTGGCCGCGCCGGTCGGGTCGACGACGTGGATCGTCAGCAGCGACTCGCCGACCGAACGCTCCGGGACGCGGAACTCGACGTCGACCGTGCCGCCCGCGTCGGTGCGCCCGTGGAACAGCGTGTGCGCGTCGCGGCCCTTGCCGAGCGCGACCCAGACGTCGGCCCCCTTGAGCGGTTCGGCGTCGACCAGGGTCGTCTCCTTCTCGACCACGACCCGCAGGCCGGTGCGCGCCCCGGCCGCCAGCTCGAGCTGTCCGAGCAGGCTGGTCTGGATCCCGCCGACGACCTGGTCGCCCGGCTCCGCCGGCGCTTCGACCGGCATCGGCACGTCGACCACCGGGTCGGACGCGTACGCGATCGGCGGCGCGCCCTCGGGGGTCGTCCCCGAGTGGAACTCGGTCCACTGGTCGCCGCTCGGGCCGGTCTCCCCGGCCGGCGGCGTGGTCTGCGCCGGCCGCGTGGCCGGGCAGGCGGCGGCTACCGCCAGGACGATTCCGAGCAGCAGGCCGTGGCGCGTGCGGCGCGTCGAGGTGTGTTCTGCCGGGCTCGTGTTCCGCTGGTCCATCGCATCCTCCCCTGTCCCCTGCCCGCCGTCGGGCTCCCCGCGAGCCGTGGCGAGCCCTGCTTCCTACGGGGCTGGGGCGGCAAGGATCCATGGAACTTTCGGGGCGGAACGTTGTCCCGGGGCCCCGCCAAGGCGGGCGCGCGGAGCGGTGTCCAACCCGCCCCCCCTACGTGGTCTTGGGCGTCGGCTGCCCCGCTTCCGTTCGCGCTCGCGCTCGTGCTCGATGCCGGCTTTCGGCCGGCGGAATCGGTTCGGCGGGCTGGGTCTACTTCGTCTCGGGCTTGCCGAGGCGGTCGGCGACCTGCTTGAGGGTCTCGGCGGCGGTGCGCAGCGTACCGGCGCTGGTCTCGAGGGCCGTGCGGCCGATCTCGAGGCCGTGGCGCGCCCAGAGCCTGCTGACCTCCATCACGCCGTCCACCGCGCCCTTGAGCTGCTGCTCGAGCTCCGCCGCGTTCGGGATCGGGCTTTTCTTCTCTTCGCTCATCGTCATTCCTCCTTCTTCCCGCCGCCCGGTACGAGGCGGCAATCGTGCCCCAGCAGCACCCGGGGCCCAGGTCGGTCGGACACGGCGCGGTGCGCCGCTTCCCCCGCACGCAGCAGGCGCCCGCACACCGTGCACGGAACGTCCGCCGCGAGCACCAGCTTCTCGAAGGCCACGACCCCGTCCAGCAGCGCGGGGCGCACGGACGGGCAGGGCGGGACGGCCGCGGACGGCTCCGGCTCGCCCGGCGCCTCCGGGGCCGCAGCCGGCGGCGGCTCGGTGGCCGCCAGCGCCTTCTGGCGCAGCGCGTCGCGGTGCCGCGACAGCCGCTCGGCCATCCCGTGCAGCTCCCCCTCGGCCCGCTTGCCCACCGCGTCGACCGCCTCGAGGGCGTCCTCCAGGATCGCCCGCACGAGGTTCGACACGGGGAGCTTGAGGGAGGTGGCAAGATGCTTCAATTCCTTGTCCAGAAGTGCCGGGACTCGCGTGTGGATCACGCGCTCCTTCCGGCCGGTCCGCTCGGCATTGCCGTCGCGGTCGGCCGCCGTCGGGGCGGACTTGGGCCGGCGCTTCTGCGAGGTGGCGCGGGGGGCTTTCGGGGTGCGGCGCGTTCCCGTCATGGCCACCCTTGTATCACATCGTGTTACGTTGTCAACCGCTTTGTGTCACATTCCCTGCGTTGCGTCGGCCGGGGCTTGCGCCTAGGATGACGGCCGATGGAACCGCGCAATCGGCTGAGCCGGATCGCGAAGCGGCTGGAGTTCCTGCCCGACCGTCTGCGGCGGCTGGCGCTGACGCAGGTGGTGCGCCGGACGGTACCGTTCACCGACACGGCGTGTCTGACGGTCGAGGAGCTGACCGTGGAGCGGGTGACGGTGTTCGTGGAGAACCGCCGGCGGGTGCGCAACCACATCGGCGGGCTGCACGCGGCGGCGATGACGCTGGCGGCGGAGACGTGCAGCGGGTTCGTCGTCGGCATGAGCGTCCCCGACTCGCGGATGCTGCTGATGAAGTCGCTGCAGGTCGAGTTCCGGAAGCGCTGCCGGGGCGGCCTGCGGGCGACCGCGACGCTGACGCCGGAGCAGCTGGCCGAGGTCCGGACGCGGGAGAAGGGCGAGGTGGACGTCGCGGTGACGGCGACGGACGCCGACGGCAACGAGCCGATCCGCTGCCGGATGCTGTGGGCCTGGGTGCCGAGGAAGAAGGGCTAGCGAGGCCGGCGCCTCCGATCGACGGGGCGTGCGGCCGGTCCGACGCGTCTACTTGAAGAACCGGATCTCGCGCCAGGCGACCCAGGAAGGGCCGGCCGTGGTCGTGACCCGGACCCACCGGACCGTGGCCGAGCCGTTCCATTCGAGGAGCTGGTTGTCGCGGGTCGCTCCTTCGAGGGACCCGAGGGTGAACCACGAGCCCTCGACGACCGCGCCTTCGATCCGGTGCGTCGTGCTCCCGGCGGGGTCCTGCGTCGTGAGCAGCTCGATGCGCGCGAGAACGTTCTCCTCCCCGAGGTCGAAGGCGATCCACTGCGGCGGCAGCCCGCCGGAATTCCATGCCGTGGCCTCGTCGCGATCGGTGGCGGCGAACGGCACCGACGTGGAGTAGAAGGACGACGCGTCGAAGTCCGCCGGGAAGACCCGCGACTCGCCGGGCCGCAGCAGGGATTCCGCCAGCTGGGAGACCCGTTCCGCGATCCAGGGCAGGTCCCGGGCGCCCGCGTCGGCAAGACCATCGGCATTGAGGTCCAGGGTGGGCCAGAGGAACGGGACCGCGGCGATGAAGCGCGCGTCGGACAGCAGCAGCTTGTGCCACTGGTTGAGGCGGCCGACGACCACGTCCTGGGCGAGAAGACCCGTGCCGCTGGTGCCCCACAGGAACGCCTCGGGCACGACGATCATGCGCTGGTCCCCCGTGAGCCACGAGGCCAGCGTGGTCACGTACGACGGCATGCTCCAGCCGCTGCAGTCGTCCCACGGGCCGTAGCAGTCGAACCCCACCCAGTCGAACATCTCGACGTACGAGCCTCCGATCCCGCGCTGGAGCGTGGGCACCGCCAGGATCGTGCCCACCGCCTTGGTCGGGAAGCGCTCGTGGATGACCGCGGCGACGTCGGTCAGCCAGGCCCGCATCGTGTCGTCGGCGACGCTCCGGCCCTGGGCGTTCCAGTAGGGCTCGTCGAGGGGGTAGAAGGCGACCACCGTGTCCTCGTGGCCGCTCTCCACGATCGCGGCGACGGCTTCCCACCCGGTCCGCCAATCGGACCGGAGGGCCAGCCCGGCGCTCCAGTCGAACAGCTGCGGTTGGACGACGAGCACCGCGCGACAATCCGCGGCCCGGGCCGTCGTCAGCTTGGCCTCCAGACCATCGACCGTCGTCAGGATGAAGGTGAGGTTTGCGCCCGCGGCCGCGGTCTCGGCCGTGTGGTCCCCCGTTCCGTGCCCGTCGAAGGCGCTCGCGAAGTAGCCGAGGTACCGGACCGGTCGCGGCGGTTCCGGAGGGGAGTCCTCGGTGTCGCCGTCGTCGGGAGAGTCCTCGGTGTCGCCGTCGTCGGGCGAGGCCTCGGTGAAGGCGTCGTCGGGCGAGACCTCGGCAAGGGCGTCGTCGGGCGAGGCTTCGGCCGCAGCGTCCTCGCTCTCGGTTCTCGCCGACGTTGCACAGCCGCAGACTCCGAGACCGACAAGCGAGGCGCCGGCCAGGACCACGAGCTTCCCGCAGATCCGCATGGTCCGAGGATAGCATGGCGTCGGGAACCCGACGTCTCCGATCAGGGAAGCCCCCCGAACAGGGTCGGCAGATGGAGCACCGCCGGCGTCGGGTCGCCCGGCGACGGCGCGGAGACCGACTCGGCGACGTAGACCCGCAGCGTCATGGCCGCGACGTCCATGATCGTCGTGTGGACCGTGAGGATGCTCGAGGTGTGCTGGGCGGTGGCGGCCATCAGTGCCAGGGCGCCGGCCGCGTCGAGTCCGTCGCCGGCCGAAGCGGCGTTGAGCCCATCGACGACGGCCTGGAAGCGCACGAAGGTCGAGCTGCCGTCGGGAGTCGGCGTGCCGCGCTTGAGGTAGTGGTTGGTGCAGGCGATCGCGTCCTCGGAAACCACGCCGCCGGTGAACTCGCCGGGCCGCCGGACGGTCACCTGGCCGTCGGCGTGGGACGAGTCGCCGTCCAGCTCGAACACCGCGCCGCCGATGCAGGCGGCGTCGGCGCAGGGGAACGAGAAGTGGAAGTTGTCGCCCATCTGCTGCGGGCAGGCTTCGACGACCGTCTCGGCGGCCGCCACGGGGTCGGCGGCGGGCAGCGAGGCGGTGAGGGCCGCGCGCGCGGTGAGGATCCGCGGGATGCGCCCCTCGAGGG
>JAFGHH010000598.1 GCA_016930215.1 Deltaproteobacteria bacterium | reverse complement strand
TTGTCGCTGGGGACGCCGGCGATCGTCCATCGCCTGACGGCCCCGGGCGGCGTCACGGCGCGCTACCTGCGCGCGGCCGGCGGGGAGCGGCGTCCGAGCTGGTTGTCGTACCCGATCCCGGGCGGGCGCTTGGCGCGCGGGTACGGTTCCGGCACCAACGGCCGCCACAAGGCGCTCGACATCATCGCCGACGAGGGGACGCCGATCCGGGCGGCCGAGCGGGGGCTGGTCGTCTACGCCGACAACACGATCCGCGGCTACGGCTGGATGGTCGTGCTGCTGCACCCGGGCGGCTGGGTGACGTTCTACGCGCACTGCAAGAAGATGCTGGTGCACCCCGGGCAGGTCGTCGAACGGCGGGAGGTGATCGCGCGGGTGGGGGACACGGGCATCGCGCGCGGGCACCACCTGCACTTCACGCTGTTCATCCAGGGGCGGGTCACCGACCCGTACCCGTTCTTCCGGCCGCTGCCGCCGAACCTGCCGTACGTCGGGCCGCAGCCGCACCGCGGGCACCGGGTGCGCGAGGGCGACACGGTGGAGACGGTGGCGGCGAAGTTCGAGGTCGAGGCGGCGGCGCTGCGCGAGGTGAACGGCCTGGGCGAGACCGACGAGCTGCAGCCGGGGTGGCAGATCCTGATCCCGGGGCAGCTCGAGCCGCGGGTGGAGGAGCCGACGCCCGGCCGCCGCTACACCGTGCGCCAGGGCGACACGCTGTCCGCCATCGCCAACCGGTTCGGCACGACCAGCGCGGTGCTGGTCGAGCTGAACCACCTGTCGGACCCGTCGAAGATCCGGCCGGGGCAGGAGCTAAGGGTGCCCGGCGGCGGCGGGGACGCCTCGGAGGGCGACGACACCCGTCCGGACACCCGCGCCGACGACATCTTCGTGGTGGGGGAGGGCGACACGCTCACCTCGATCGCCCGCCGCCACGACGTCTCGGTCCGTCAGATCCGGCAGGCCAACCGGCTCCGCGACGAGGACAACATCCGCATCGGCCAGGAGCTGATCATTCCCACGCCGGGCGGCAACGTCGACCTCGACGAGGGGACCATCGACGGCCGGCGCTGGCGGATGGTCACGGTCCGCGAGGGAGACTCGTTGTCGCGCATCGCGCGCCGGCACCACACGACCGTCGAGCGGATCCTCGAGCTGAACTCGCGGCTGCGCAACGCCGACTCGATCCGCCCCGGCGACGACCTCCGCGTCCCCGTCGCGGACGACGACTGACGCCTACGGACCCGGCGGGCCGCACACGAGCTGCGTGCCGTCCGCGGAGCAGTTCCAGACCCAGCCCGGCTTCCGGGCCCGGCACCAGTCGCCGACCTCGACCAGCGACCGGCCGTTGGTGCAGCAGTCGCCGCAGCCGTCCTCGTCGGGCCCCTTGAGCTCCCACGTCGGCGGGACGAGTCCGGGGCCGCCGCACAGCTCGACGTACGGGAAGCACTCGGAACGCTCGTCGGCCCACATCGCGTACTCGCGGCCCGGCTTGCCGCCCCGCGTGCACGGCCTGCCGTCGTCCGGGTCTTCGAACGGCGCGCCCGCCGCGGGGGGGCGCAGGATCGCGACCGGGTGGCCCACGTCGGTCACCAGCGACCCGGGCGGCGAGGGGACCAGCCGGCAGCCCAGGACCCAGCCCAGCGCCGCGGTCGGCGGCTCCCGAACCCGGAAGCCGGGCGACTCCATCGGGTCGGCCACCAGCACCCAGCCGCAGGGCACCGACTCCGCGGGGCCGGGACCCACGCCGACGATCACGACGTCGCCGAACGCGATCCAGCCGCCGGGAACGACGGCCCAGGCGTCCAGGGCACGGCCTTCGTGGATCGCGTAGCCGAGGGCAAGCCGCGCGTCGAGGTCCGGGCGCGTGTGCGGCCGCAGGTCCTCGCGCGCGTAGACGCGCACCGGCCGCTCGAACCATGCGCCGCCGAGCTCGGCGACGGCGCCGTCCGCGGCGAACGCCACCTCGATGTCCCGCGCCAGACGCTCCACCGGCGGCGGCACGTCGCACCCCTCGGGGCACGGGTGGCGGTCGAGCCATGACCGGAGCGCCCGGCGCGCCTCGAGGAACTTCCGGTCGCGGAGCAGCGCGCGGACCTCCCGACGCTGGGACGCCAGGCGGTCCGTCAGCTCCTCGAGGGCCCTCTCGCACGGCTCGTACTCGCCCTCGCCCTGCGTCAGCGGTCCGCGGCATTCGAGCTCGGACGCGAAGACCTCCGGCAACGGCTCCGGCGTCGCCGGTGCCGGCGGGCAGGGCAGACGCATCATTCGCCGCAGGTCCGCCTCGGCGGGCGGCAGGCCGGCGGTGTCGAGGTCCGCGTCCTCCTCGCCCGTGCCGCCGTCCACGCCGGTTCCCGCCTCGGTCGCGGCCTCCGGTCCGACGGTTCCCGAGGCGTCGGTGCCGGGTGTCGGTGGCGCGGCGGTCGTGGAGGTCGCCGGTCCGGCGTCCCGGGTGGTCGTCGAGACGTCGGAGGCCGCCGCGCGGTTCGCGTCCGTCTCGGGCGCGGCGGTCGCGCCCTTGCGCGAGCAGGCGAGGGCGGCGAGCAGCAGGAGCGCCGCGGCCGCGTGCGAACCGCAGGGTCGGGACGTGCCGGGCCGTCGTCGCATGTCGAACCTCCGCCTCGTCGTGTCGAAGTGCGAGCGGGGCGGATTCTGGTCGAGGTTCGGACGGCGATGCAAGCCGCGGAGGCGCGACCTACCAGAAGTAGACGTCCATCTCGTAGTAGCCGCAGGAGGTGCTCCAGCCGTCGATGATGATGTAGTAGGTGCCGGCGCCGAGGTACAGGTCGAGGTACGACTGGGGGTACCAGTAGTCGTCGTCGCAGCCCACTTCCGACCCGGTGCAGCTGTCGGAGCGGACGTACAGGACCGTGTCGTAGTCGGAGTAGTAGAGGTCGATCTCGACCTCGCGCGCCGTGCTGAGGCTCAGGCCGTAGACCACGTCGGGCGCCGAGCCGGAGCTGCAGGTGCTCGGGGTGTAGTCGTGGTAGTACGAGCAGGTATTCCCGGTCCAGGTGCCCGAGCCGGTGATGAAGCCCGAAGAGGTGGCGCAGGTGTCGCCGGGGGCGACCGCGGTGATCCGCGACACGTGGAGCGTGTAGGTGCCGGACGTGCTGTAGCCGTCGACGACGATGTAGTAGGTGACGCCCGCGCTGAGGCTGTAGCTGATCCGCGAGGTGAGGCTCCCGCCGGAGTCGTCGTCGCACGCGAGCTCGGTGCCGAGACACGGCGAGGCGTGGAGGTGCAGCAGCGTGTCGTAGCCGCTGCCGATGGTGTCGATCTGCCAGGTGCCGCCGCTGGACGGCGTGAACGAGTAGACGACGTCGGGCACGCCGGTGTAGTAGCCGCAGCCCGACGGGTCGTAGTCGCCGGCCATGCCGACGGTGGTTCCGGTGTACGTGCCGCCGGCGGGGGAAACGACGAGCGGGCTGGCGCAGTTGTCGCCGCTGGCCGTGCACCCCTCGTTGACCGACCCGTCGCAGTCGTCGTCGCAGGTGTTGCCGCAGACCTCGGTGCCCGCGTTGCAGCAGCCCCAGGTGCAGGACCCGGACTGGCAGGTCTGCGCGCCGCCCACGCCGCAGGCGTTGGTACAGCCCTGCGTGGCGCCCATCCGGCAGGCGAAGGTCTCGTCGGTGGCGCCGTCGCAGTCGTCGTCGAGCCCGTTGCACGCCTCGACCGCCGTGACCACGCATGTGCCCCACATGCAGCTCGCCGAACAGGTCTGCGAGCCGGCGCAGGCGCCGACGGCGCAGGGCTGCGTCCGGCCGGGGATGCACGAGAAACCCTCGTCGGTCGTCCCGTCGCAGTCGTCGTCCACCCCGTTGCAGACCTCGACGGCGGTGACGGTGCACGTGCCCCACGTGCATCCCGGAACGCAGGTCTGCGAGCCGGCGCAGGCGCCGACCGCGCAGCCGCGGGTCGTGCCGTAGACGCAGGCGAACCCCTCGTCCGCGACGCCGTTGCAGTTGTCGTCCACGCCGTTGCAGGTCTCGACGGTCGCGACCGTGCAGGCGGTCCAGGTGCAGCCGGGCTGGCAGGTCTGCGAGCCGCTGCAGCTGCCGAGCGTGCAGCCCTGGGCGGCGCCCAGCACGCAGGCGAAGGTCTCGTCGGGGCTGCCGTCGCAGTTGTCGTCGCGGGCGTTGCACAGCTCGGTCGCCCCCGGGTAGATCGTCGGGTCGCCGTCGTTGCAGTCGTCGCCCGTGCATTCGACGTCGGGGTGGGTGTCGAGGTCGCGATCCGGGGACGCGGACACGCAGGCCCCGGTCCCGCCCGCGGCCGCCGGGTCGCACGTGTCGGTGGTGCAGGCCAGGCCGTCGTCGCAGGTCGGCGGCGAGCCGGTGACGCACCCCGCGGCGGCGGAGCAGGTCTCCGTCCCGTTGCAGAGCTGCCCGTCGTCGCACCGCGCATCGTCCGGCGCGTGGGCGCACTCGTCCCGGGCGGCGTCGCAACGGTCGGTCGTGCAGGCGATGCCGTCGGAGCACGAGGGGGCCGTGCCGGCGACGCACCCGACGGTCAGGTCGCAGCGCTCGACGCCGTTGCAGAACACGGAGTCGTTGCACCGGTCGTCGTCGGCGGCGTGCGAGCACCGGCCGCTGGTGGGGTCGCAGGAGTCGACGGTGCAGTCGATGCCGTCGCCGCAGTCGATCGCCGTTCCGCGCGCGCACCCCGAGGCCGGGTCGCAGGTTTCGGTGCCGTCGCACGGGTTGCCGTTGTCGCACGACGCGTGGTCCGGCGCGAAGACGCAGCTCCCGGTGAGCGGGTTGCACGAATCGCGCGTGCAGTCGACCTCGTCCCGGCAGACCACCGGCGTGCCCGGTCGGCAGCCGATGACCGGGTCGCAGACCTCGGCCCCGTTGCACAGGTCGCCGTCGTCGCAGTCGGCCGCCGTGGTGCACGGCGGCGGGTCGACGCAGCCTCCCGCGTCGGGGTCGCAGAGCTGGGGCTCCGTGCAGCGGCGGTGGTCCGGCGTGTGGGAACACTCGCCCGTGAACGGGTCGCAGCGGTCGTTCGTGCAATCGATGCCGTCGTCGCACAGGTTGGGCGTGCCGGCCACGCAGCCGCTCGCCGGGTCGCACACCTCGCCGGTCGTGCAGGCGTTGCCGTCGTCGCACACCGCATCCACCGGCGTGTGGATGCAGGTCCCGGTCGCCGGGTCGCACGAGTCGGAGGTGCAATCGATCAGGTCGTTGCAGTCCAGGTCGCTCGTGCACTCGGGCGGCGGCCCGTCGTCCGTGCCGTCGGGGTCCGCGTCCGCGTCGCCGTCGGCGCCGTCCGGCGGGTTCGGCACGTCCCCGTCGCCGGGGTCCGGGATGTCCGGCGGGTTCGCGTCGGGGAGCGGCGGGTTCTGGGCCGTGGAGCAGGCGAGGCCCGCCGCGAGCAGCACCAACCACGGGCAGCAGACGACGAGCGGATGCGCACGCATACAGGCCTCCCGCTCCCGCGCAACCGACGCGGGAACTGCTCTCCACGATCAGGGTACGGGGTGCTCCCGGGCGCGTCAAGGAACGGGGCGGGCGTTTTCCCTGCCGGTTCGCGGCGCTGCCTCCTCCGATCCGGCGGCCGGGAGCGGTCGTCAAGCCCTCTCGGGCGGCGTGGCCGCCCCGGACGACAGGTGTACGGGCTTTCAGTATCCGTTGACAGCGGCGGTCGAGGTTGACTATAGCCCGCCCATGCCGGCCAAGCAGACCAAGTTCATCTTCGTCACCGGCGGCGTCGTGTCCTCGGTGGGCAAGGGGATCGTCGCCGCCTCGATGGGCGCGTTGCTCGAGAACCGCGGCCTCGAGCTGACGCTGATGAAGCTCGACCCGTACATCAACGTGGACCCCGGCACGATGAGCCCGTTCCAGCACGGCGAGGTGTACGTCACGGAGGACGGAGCCGAGACCGATCTGGACCTCGGGCACTACGAGCGGTTCACGTCGGCGGTGATGAGCCGCAAGAACTCGGTCACCACGGGCCAGGTCTACGACGCGGTGATCCAGAAGGAGCGCCGCGGCGAGTACCTGGGCGCCACGATCCAGGTCATCCCGCACGTGACCAACGAGATCCAGGGCCGGATCCGCGAGGCGGCCAAGGGGGTCGACGCGATCATCGTGGAGATCGGCGGGACGATCGGCGACATCGAGAGCCTCCCGTTCCTCGAGGCGGTCCGGCAGCTCCGCCACAGCCTGGGACCCCAGAACGCGATCAGCATCCACGTGACGCTGGTGCCCTACATCGCCGCGGCCGAGGAGCTGAAGACCAAGCCCACCCAGCACTCCGTCAAGGCGCTGCTCGAGATCGGCATCCAGCCCGACATCCTGGTCTGCCGCTGCGACCATCCGATCTCCACCGAGCACAAGAAGAAGATCGCCCTGTTCTGCAACACCCCGGTGGAGAACGTGATCGCGGCCGAGGACGCCTCCTCGATCTACGAAGTGCCGTTGAAGTTGAAGTCCGAGGGGCTGGACGACCGGGTGGCGGAGCTGCTCAACATCTGGTCGCGGGCCCCGCGGCTGGTCAAGTGGAAGAAGATCGCCGACGGCGTGCGCGAGCCGGCCAAGGGCGTGGTCACGGTGGCGATGGTCGGCAAGTACGTCCACCTGCGCGACGCGTACAAGAGCCTGCACGAGGCGCTGCTGCACGGCGGGCTGGCCAGCTCGTGCAAGGTCGAGGTGCGCTACGTCGATTCGGAAGAGGTCGAGCAGCAGGGCCCCGAGGCGCTGCTGGCCGGGGCGCACGCGATCCTCGTGCCGGGCGGGTTCGGCTCGCGCGGCATCGAGGGCAAGATCGCGGCGATCCGCTACGCCCGCGAGCACAAGCTCCCGTTCCTCGGCATCTGCCTCGGAATGCAGCTCGCCGTCGTCGAGTTCGCGCGGCACGTCTGCGGCCTCGACAAGGCCAACTCCGCCGAGTTCGACGAGAAGTCCCCGCACAAGGTCGTCGACCTGATGGAGGCCCAGAAGGGGGTCACGGCCAAGGGCGCGACGATGCGGCTCGGGGCCTGGCCCTGCCGGCTCGCCGCCGATTCCCGGGCCCGGCAGGCCTACGGCGAGACGGAGATCGGGGAGCGGCACCGCCACCGCTACGAGGTCAACAACGCCTACCGCGACCGGCTGGTCGAGAAGGGACTGGTGCTCTCCGGGCTCTCGCCGGACGGCCAGTTGGTGGAGATGGTGGAGCTGCCGGAGCACCCGTGGTTCGTGGCGTGCCAGTTCCACCCCGAGTTCAAGTCGAAGCCGATGGCGCCGCACCCGCTGTTCGCGAAGTTCGTCGCCGCCGCGCTCGCCGGTCGCGGCCCGGCCGTTCCTTGACAGATCGCGATTCGTCTTGTAAGCCAACGGTGTCCAGCGGATTCGGGTCGCCGCGGCGACCCGGGCCCGGGCGCCGCCCGGGCGGAGGAGGAACAACAGATGAGGCGTATTTCCATGGCTCTGCTCGTGGCGGCCGTCGCGTTCATGGGCTTCTGGCTCGCGGCGCCGGGTTGCGGGGACGACGACACGGTGCCGGCCTGCACCCAGGCCCTCTGCAGGGCCGGGAGCACGGTCTGCTGTCCGCCGGACGGTCGTCCCGGTACTTGGGCCATGACCCCTGCTCCCGGACGCTGCATCTGTCCGGCCGGCGCGGACGCGGATGCGGACGCGGATGCCGATGCGGACGCCGATGCGGATGCGGACGCGGATGCCGATGCGGATGCGGACGCGGATGCCGACGCCGACACCGGCACCTGCACTCCGGAGATGGGCGGGCC
The DNA here is from genome assembly GCA_016930215.1 of Deltaproteobacteria bacterium. Taxonomy (GTDB): domain Bacteria; phylum Myxococcota_A; class Polyangia; order DRWM01; family JAAZOP01; genus JAAZOP01. The sequence goes on along the minus strand of JAFGHH010000598.1, from coordinate 2,657 downwards.
GTGCAACATCGTGCTGAACTGCGGCTGCGCGGCCGGCGAGCGTTGCACGCTCGGCGGCACCGCGACCGCCGTGACCGAGGTCTGCGTCCCGGCCGGCAGCGACCCGCACGGGACCGTCTGCACGGACGACGCGAACTGCGCGCCGTACACCGTGTGTCTCGGCCCTCCCGGCGAGGACTCGCACTGCACGACGATCTGCTACCTGGACACCGATTGCACGCCCCCGGCGCAGTGTCTCGGCACGATCACCGATGTCCCCGGGTACCACTTCTGCACCGATCCGCCGGATCCGGACGACTGCAACCTCGCCACCGGCGCGGGCTGCGAGTCGGGCGAGACCTGCATCCCCACCGATTCCTCCTGCACGCTGCAGTGCGCGCCGGCCGGCACGAAGGGGTTCGGCGAGATCTGCGAGTACGCCAACGACTGCCTGGTCGGCATGGTTTGTGCGGGCGCGACGGGCAGCACGGACTACTTCTGCACGCCGTGGTGCGACGCGGCCGGCGGGTCGCCCGACTGCTCCGCCTACACCGACACGACCTGCGCCGGCGGCATCGCCGCCTGCGGCACGACGTTCGGCCTGTGCCAGTAGGCTAGGCCGCTCCGTTCGACCCCGTCCCCGTCCGATCCCTGCGGCGCGAACCCGGGGGTTCGGTTCCCTCTTCCCTCGCCCGGGTTCGGTCTGCTAAGCCTCCGGGCCACAGGAGGACCGCCATGCCGATCACCGTCCAGGGTCGCACCGTCACCAAGGTCGCCGTCATCGGTTCGGGGAACATCGGGCCGGACATCGCGCTGCACTTCGCCCAGAACCTCGCGCCGCTCGGCGTCAAGACCGTCGTCGTCGACGTCGTGCAGAAGGCGGTCGACGCCGGCAAGGCGCGCACCGGGAAGAAGTTGGCCAAGGGGGTCGAGAAGGGCAAGGTCAAGCCCGAGGCGGCGAAGCTGGCGGACGAATCGATCCTGTGGACGACCGACTACGAGCAGATCCGCGGGGCGGACCTGGTGGTGGAGGCGGCGACGGAGGACGAGGGGCTGAAGAAGAAGATCTTCGCCCAGGTCGAGAAGCTGGTCCCGCCGGCCGCCCTGCTCACCTCGAACTCCTCGCACATGGAGCCCGAGGCGATCTTCGCCGGCATTTCCGACAAGTCGCGCGCGGCCTGCGTGCACTACTTCTTCCCGGCGGAGCGCAACATCGTGGTCGAGGTGATTCCCGGGGCGGAGACGGCGCCGGACGTCACGGCATTCCTGATGCGGTTCTACGAGGTGATCGGGAAGATGCCGGTGCGGGTCAAGAGCCGCTACGGGTACTCGGTGGACCCGATCTTCGAGGGCAACTTCCTCGCCGCGGCGCTGCTGGTGGAGGAGGGGGCCGGGACGGTCAAGGAGGTCGACGAGGCGGCCCGCAAGGCGCTGGGGCTGGGCGTCGGACCGTTCACCGCGATGAATCTCACCGGCGGCAATCCGATCACGAACCACGGCCTCGAGCTCGAGGGGCAGAAGATCATGCCGTGGTACCGCTCGCCCGAGAGCCTCAAGCAGAAGGTGAAGGACGGGACGGCGTGGCCCACCGCGGGGAAGGACGAGAAGGTCGAGGTGCCGGCGGACAAGGCGCAGCGCATCGCCGACGACATGCTCGGGGCGTACTTCGGCATGGCGGCCGAGATCGTCGATTCCGGGATCGCCTCGGTCGGGGATCTCGACGTCGCCGTCGAGAACGCCCTGGTGATGAAGCCGCCGTTCCGCACGATGAACGCGGTGGGTGTCGAGCGCGCGCTGGAGCTGGTCCGGAGCTACGCGGCGCGGCATCCGGGGTTCAAGGTGGCCGAGGTGCTGGTCCGGCAGGCGGCGACGGGGAAGCCGTTCGACGTGCCGTTCGTGTTCCGCGAGGACGTGGGCGACGTGGCGGTGGTGACGATCCGGCGGCCCGCGGTGCTCAACGCGCTGTCGGCCACGGTGCTGCGGCAGCTCCGGGAGCAGTTCGAGGCGATCGGCAAGGACCCCAAGGTCGTCGGCGCGGTGCTGACCGGGTTCGGCACGCGCGCGTTCGTTTCGGGAGCCGACGTCAACGAGCTGGCCTCGCTGCCCGACGGACCGGCGATGAAGGCGCACTCGCTGGCGGCCCACCAGACCGGCATCACGCTCGAGAACCTCGGCAAGCCCGTCGTCTGCGCGATGAACGGCCTCGCGTTCGGCGGCGGGAACGAGCTCGCGATGAGCTGCACGATGCGCATTGCGGCCAAGGGGCTGAAGGTGTTCGTCGGGCAGCCCGAGGTGAAGCTCGGGATCATCCCGGGGCTGGGCGGGACACAGCGGCTGCCGCGCTGGATCGGCGTGGCCGCGGCGTGGCCGATCCTGCGCACCGGCGAGCCGATCTCCTCGGCCCGGGCGCTCGAGCTGGGCCTGATCGCGGAGGAGGTCGCCGGGGACGTGCGCGAGCGGGGGCTCGCGCTGGTGCGCGAGATCGCGGCCGGGAAGGTCCAGCCGAAGGCGATCCCGCGCGAGCCGATCGAGGTCCCGGCGAAGCTGCCGGAGGTGGAGCTCGGCGCGCTGTCGAAGAAGATCGACGCCATCCTGCAGGAGGCGATCCTGGGCGGGGCGAAGCGCAAGCTCGAGGACGGGCTGCGCTACGAGGCGGAGATGCTGGCCTCGTGCCACGC
>JAFGHH010000597.1 GCA_016930215.1 Deltaproteobacteria bacterium | reverse complement strand
CTTCCTCGGCGGCCTCGCCCGCCGCCCCGGCTGGTACATCGATACCGTGGCGGTGAGCACCTCGCTCCTCGAGGGGCTGCCGCGGCTCGACGGCGACCCGCAACTGCCGGGCTGCGGGTTCAACCCCGTCTCGTACGCGCAGCCGGACGGCAACCGAACGTTGCCCGACCCGTGCGTGATGGGCCGGCCGGTGGTGGGCCCGCAGGTCGTCGAGGTGGCTCCGCCGACGCCGAAGGCAGCACCGCCGGGTGAGCGATCGGCGGCGGGCGCCACGGCAGAAACGCTCGATGCCGCTTCCGGGGTGTCGGACCTCCCGACCATGCCGGCGACCGCCGAGAGCGTGGACTTCGAGACACCCGCCGCGGGCGCGGTGTGCCTCGTGATCGCCAACGGCTCCGGACCGCGGACCAGCCGCGTCGAGCGAGGCCGCGTGTGGCTCGACGGACAGGAGGTGGTCTCTGCGAACCGCTTCGTCGGCTCGGCCACGCTGCTGCGGCAGCGACTTGCCGTGGCGCCCGGGAAGCACACGCTTCGGATCGAGGCCGATGCGCCCTCCGATGCCGCCTCGAACTGGACCGGGGCGGGGACCCGCTCCTTCCTGTACCAGGTGCTGTTCCAGGCAGGGAACGCGATGCCCGCGTGGGTTCCGCCGGCGCCCGCGAACCGGGAGGACGGTACCGGTGTGGCCCTCAACTTCACCACGGGCCGACTGCGCTCGGAGCGCGTGGCGAAGCTGGAGTTCGAGACCGCCGTGCCCGCCGTCGGTCTCGGGAAGCAGGGATACGTCGTTCCGTTCGTCGTGCAGCTCGCCGACGCTCGGACCTGCCGCCAGGTGCGCGAGCTGCGCGGCACCGCGCCGGTGGGCACCGACACGCGGGGCGGATGGGAGGACGCGCTGGCGTCGGCGGGGCTGACCTGGGACGGGCGCGACGAGAGCGGGCGTCCGGTCCAGGCGGGGAACCTCTTCGCCCGCATCTCGTTCGGCGCGGCGCTGGCCGGGCTGGAGACGTTCCCGGTGCCGACGTCGGGCGAGATGGAGCCCCGCGCCGGCGACTGGGTGGACGAGCTTCCGCCCTGGGTCCCGACCGGGCCGCCGGTTCCCCGATTCGGGCCGTTCGTCCCGAGGACGATCGCGGTGCGCTGGGGTCCGCGGCTGTTCACGCCGCACCAGGACGGATTCTGTACCACGCCGTTGGCCTGTTCTCTGGACCGCGACCCGGACCTCTCCTGGTCGTGCGCGCCGAATGTCGGGTGGCGGACCTCGGGGACCGCGGCGGGGTGGACGGTCGAATCGCGACGGATCTGTCTGGCCGGATACTACCCGCCGGAAAGCAGCTACGGCGCGCTGTTCGAGCAGGACGGGACGAGGCTCGTGAGCTCGCCCGTCCCACCTGTCGATCGCGGGACATCCGGCTGGTGGTTGGAGTTCGCGTTGCCGGCCGTGGGGAACGACCCGGCCGTCATCGGTCCGGCGACGCCGCGTCCCGGCGCCGCGCGTGTGACGGTGCACCGCGACGGGGTGCCGATGGGCTCGGGATCGGAGTTCACCTTCCGGCCGCCCTACGCGGCCTGCATCCGGGGTGCGGGCTCGGACGGCGGCTTCGTGCCCGGAGAGCGCGCCGAGTTCCGCGGGCATCTGCTGCGGACGTACCGGGTGCGGTTCGAGCTGAGCCAGCCGGCGTCGGGGGTGCGAGAGGACCTCGGACCCGTGGACGACGGCGAAGCCGAGGCGGGCGCGCTGGCGGTGGGCCACGCCGACATGAGTTTCTCCGCCCCCCTGCCGACGCGTCTGCTTCCCGGTCCCGCCCACGCCGACCCGCAGGCGGTCGACTCGCGGGTCACGGTCCGGCAGGCCGAGGCGGCCTGTTCGTTCCCGCTCTCGCTCGAGATCCTCGGGCCCGAAGTGCACGAGATCGACCCGGACTACGGACGGGTTTGCCCGGCGTCGGACGACTGTGCGACCGCGGGCGAAGGGAGGGCCTGTCTCGAGGGAGAGCGTCTCGGCCTGGACGCCTGGGGCGACCCGGAGATCCGGATCGGGACGCTCACCGTGCCGCCCGACGAGATCACGCAGGTGAGCGAGCGACGGGTCTGCTTCGACGTGCCCGAGAGCCTGCACGGCACGAGCCTCGGATCGGAGGTGCGCGTCAAGCTGCGGTACCGCACCGCCGCGCCCCCGGGGATCGACGTCCCGTGCATCGGCGGCGACTGCGTCCGCGACTCGGGCACCGGCTCCTGCGACGGGAGCGTCCCGTGCCACCTCCCGTTCGTCGTCACGGGACGGAAGGACGGAGCGTTCGAGTTCTACCTCGACTCTCCACTGTACTCCTCACTGGGATGGATAAGCCCGCCATGCAGGACGACCGTCGGCGGCCGCAGCGTGACCGTCACGGCGGAGATCGACTCGTTCGACTACGCGACAAGCACCGGCCACTACCGGGTCCGGCGGGGTTCCTCCACCGTGACGTCCGGCAACTTCAGAGTGCTGGGCGGCTACGGAGGAGTCGCCTTCGGAAAATCGGACTGCCGATCGTTCGTGGTCCTGAGCCACGTGGGGGCCACCGCTGCCGATCGCGAGTTCAGTTGGAGCGCGATGTATCTGGGTCCGGACATCACGGCAGGCCAGGTCGTCTGCGTCGGTTGCGGCGAGAGATTCACCGACGAGGAAGGGATCTGGCGGCACATGTACGCCGGCTTCAGCCCGGACGGGTCGGTGCTCGTCCGCTCCGTTCCCACAACCGCACGGAGGATGGCCGTCAGCCTCTACGACGTCTACGGGAGGGACATCCGGCTCGGCGGAACATGGTTCGACACGACGCTGGTAGGCAGTCCCGCCGCGCGGATCCGGACGAACCGGGTCGTGTCGGTCACCTTCGGTTCCGCGGTGTTCGTACCCGAGGCACGCCCAATCGACGTACCGAGGCCCGACCCCAACGATCCATGACGGAGTTGCGACCATGACGCGCCGTCCCGCCCGCCTGCTCGCCCTGGCGGCCTTGGTGCCGCTCCATGGCTGCTACGTCTCCTCGACCGCGGATGATGATTCCGGTTCGAGGCCGGACGCGGATGCCGACACGCCCGCGGACGTCGTGGAGTGGGAGGGCTCGCCCGAGTGCCCGGCGGGCATGGTCTACGTGCCTGCCGGACCGTTCATCTTCGGATGCGACAGCGAGGGCGGAGACGAGTTGTGGCGGTGGAAGTGCGAACTCAACGGCCGTCCACCGGGTGTCCCGGTCGTGCTCTCCCGACCGTTCTGCATCGACCGCACGGAGGTCACCAACTCGGCGTATGCCGTATGCGTGGCCGACAGGGCCTGTAGTGTCCCTGCCCGGTTCTCGGCGGTCGAGCGCGACTCCTACTGGGGCAATCCGGTCTACGCGGATCACCCCGTGGTCAACGTCGGCCCGACTTCCGCGTTGAACTACTGTCGGTGGGCGGGCAAGCGGCTGCCCACCGAGGCCGAGTGGATGAAGGCGGCAAGGGGCGGTTGCGAGGTTTCCGGCCCGTCGACCTGTGGCGAGGAGGACGCGCGGCTCTTTCCCTGGGGCAACACGTTGCCCGAGTGCCATCAGGCCCAGCGCGTCGGTTGCGGAGCGTCGGGCGGCGTCACCCGCGCGGTGGGCACCTTGCCGGGAGGCGCTTCTCCGTACGGCGTCCTGGACATGGCGGACAACGTCTCCGAGATCGTCCAGGACTACTTCCAGGACTATGGTTCCGGCGG
>JAFGHH010000596.1 GCA_016930215.1 Deltaproteobacteria bacterium | reverse complement strand
GCCGGCCCGCACCTGTAGCGGCACCGCAAGCCGTTCGATGCCGCCTCGCCGGCGGGGCCGGCGGGCTCGGCCCCTTCGGGGCCAGCGCCTCGCCGCTACAGGATCCGGGGCCAGCGCCTCGCCGCTACAGAACGGGTGCGCGTCCCGGGTGCCGGTGCGGATGCCGTGCGCCCCGCGTACGAACCTCAGAACATGTAGTTGACGCGCAGCCCGAGCGTGAACAGCTCGGGCATCCCGATGCCGAACTCGGGCGTGATCACCAGGTTGCGCAGCGGCTTGAACCGCGCGCCGATCTTCCCCGTGATCATCGGATACACCGGCCAGATGCCGTCCGCCTTCTCCGGGATCGGACCGTAGTTGCCGCCGGCTTCGCAGAAGTCGTCTGGGTCTCTCGGGTCGCTGTCGTCGTCGCACGCCACCCAGCCACCGGCGGAGTCCTGGAACGCCTCGTCCCGCGTCACCTCGCCGGTCTTGATCCCGATCCCGAACCCGCCGCCGTAGACCAGCGACACCCACGGCTCGAACTCGTACCCCGAGATGAACTCGGCCGTGATCCAGACCAGCCCGAGCGTCGACTTGATGATCTCGGTCTCGGAAATCGGGTCGCCGTCCTCGCGGGTCCACGTGTCGACCGGGTAGCTGCCCCACCAGACCGAGGCGATGATGTCGAGGCCGTTGCGGCGGTAGGTGAACTCCGGTCCCAACGCCCAGCCGTACACCGTGTCGAAATGCTCGAGCCCGAACGCCTGGATCAGGAAGTCGGGCACGAACAGCGCGTGCGTCCGCAGCCCGACCAGGTAGTACGACTTCGTCGGGTCCTCGACCAGCGCCAGCTCGGGGTCCTCCTCGGGCGGCGCGATCAGCGGCTGGCCCTCGCCGCCCCCCTGCAGGAAGCCGGCATCCCCGGAGTCGGCCGGGCCGCCGCCGGCGAGCGCGCCGTCGGGCTCCGCCGGGTCGCCCGTCGGACCGGGCTCGGTGTCGCCCCCGGCGCCGAGGAACGCGGCGTCGTCGTCCCCGCCCGCGGGCTGGGCCGCGGCGGGTCCGGCGAGCGTCGCGAGCAGACAGGTCACGAGCAGCAGCAGCTTGCGCATCGGTTGCTCCCTCCCGGCGGTCGCAGGCCGGCCCGCGGCCGGCCCCGCCGCCTACTCGTTCGAAGCGGACCCCTCGATCCGCCGGATCGCTTCCTCGAACGCCCCGCGCACCACGTCGTTCGTCTCCCGGGCAACCCGCCGGCGCAACGCGCGCAGCGCCTTGGCCCCGCCGATGCGACCCAGCGCCGCGGCGGCCGTCTCGCGCACCGCCGTCCGCTCGTCGTCGAGGTACGGAGCGATGCAGGACACCGCGTCCTCGCCGAACCCCGTCGCCAGACCGTCGATCGCGCGCCGCAGGATCAGGTCGGACAGCTCGGGCCGCGCCAGCAGCCCGGTCAACGTCCGCCGCGAAACCTCGTCCGGGAACCAGCCGAGCGCGTAGGCTGCCCGGCCGCGGATCAACGGCTGCTCGGCCTCGTCCAACGCCACCTCGACCAGCGCGTCCCGCGCCCCGTCGCCGAGCTGCACGAAGTCGTCCGCCGTCGGCTGGTACTCGTACGAACGCAACAGTCCCATCATCCGGGAGTGCCCGTCGGCCGACAACACCTTCGGCTCGGCCCCCGCGAGGGCCGGAACGAGCAACGCAACCAGGATCGAACCCGCAAGCAGGGAGCGCATCGGCCTTCCTCCGTGCCGGGCCCGGCGCCCGGCGTCCGCTTCGCCCGGTAGCCTACCCGACTCGCGACCGGCGGGCAACGAGCCGGCGGCGGAAGGCCGGGGCGACGAACAACACCACCGCCGCGACCGCCCACCCGCCGGCCCGGCCCGCACCCACCGCGCACGACAACCCGCCGCCGTGCGCCTCGGCGACGGTCGGGCCGGCGGCGCCGTCCCCGGCGTCGTCCCCGGCGTCCCCGGCGTCGTCCCCGCCGCACGCCTCGTCGATCTCGCCGTCGCAGTCGTCGTCGATCCCGTCGCCGCAGGTCTCCTCCCGCGGCTCCGCGCCCCCCGTGCACCCGCAGTCCGGCAGGTCGTCGATCGCCTCGTTGCAGTCGTCATCGACCCCGTTGCAGGTCTCGAACGCCGGCACACCGCCGTCCGCGCAGCCGCAGGCGGTGCCGAGACCGTCGTCGATGCCGTTCCAGCAGTCGTCGTCGACCCCGTTGCACGTCTCGAACGCCGTCGGGACGCAGCCGCCCGTGTCCTCCAGCGCCTCCCGCACCAGGTCGGCGTACGCGGCCACGGTGGTGAAGTTGGAGGCGCCGCTGCAGACGCCGACCAGCGCCTCGCTCGCCACCCCCACCAGCACCCCCTCGAACAACGACGGCCCGCCCGAATCGCCGGAGCAGACCCGGTTGTCGGTGCTCGAGTAGTTCAGACGGCCCAGCGACGAGACGTACCCGTCCCGACGGTACTTGACCCCCGAGGAGCTGTCGTCGCCGGCGATCGATTGGCCGTAGCCGACCGAGGTGACCGTCGACAGTATGCCGAACCCCGGCCACGGCAGGAACGCCCAACGCACGAACCCCTGCGTGAAGTCGCGCGCGAGCAGCACCACCCCGATGTCGCCCTCGGTGTAGTCCTCGCCCGGCGTCGTGCGCGTCTCCACCACGCCGTAGTCGTCCGTGAACCCGTGCCAGCCCGGACCCACCATCACGTGCCACCCCTCGGGCGAGGCGCGCGCCGGCAGGCAGTGCTTGGCCGTCACCACCACCCGCGGGGAAACCACCGTCCCCGTACAGGCGAATCCCCACTCGTGGAAGATGTACACCACCGGGTCCATCCCCGGCTCGAGCGTCCCATCGACGATCGGGAGCCGGTCCGTCGAGACCGCCTCGGCGGCGCACCCGGCGAAGGCGAGGGCGGGGAGGCAGAGCAGCAGGCGGATGCGCATCGGTGTCGGTCCCTCCGTCCCCCGGTCGGCTCTGCGGGACGCGCGGGCGGCCTCCCGGGTCCCGTCAGCGGCGCCGCCGGCGCAGCGCCAGGGCGAGGCCCAGCAGCGGCAGGAACAGGAGCCCGGCCGCCGATGCGTCGCCCGCGGCCCGGCAGCCGCAGCCGTCGTCGACCCAGATGTAGATCACGTCCGGTTGCCCGTCCGTCGGGGCGTCCTCGCCGGTGTCCTGCGCCACGTCGGGGTCGGCGTCCGCGTCCGCGGCGACGTCCTCGACCACGTCGGGGTCGGCGTCGGCGTCCGCGTCCGCGTCGGGCCCGGGCGGGTCGAGCCGGGTGAGCCGGATCGCATCGTAGGCGATGCGCAGCCGCAGGCTGTACGCCTCGCCCGTGTTGTCGCGCAGGTGCACGTGCTGCCCGCCGCCCGCCGCGAAGGCGTACTCGCCCAGCGTCAGCCAGTCGTCGGCGATCGAGGCCTGGTCGACCGTCACGTTGTCGGTCGCGCCCGCGTGGAGGATCGAGTAGGGCGCGAGGTGCGACATCGCGTAGTCGGCGTCCATGTACGCCTCGACGCGGTAGTTGCCCGCCTCGACGAAGTCCAACTGCCAGGTCGTCTGGTTGTCGGGGTCCGGGTCGTCCCAGGCGTGGGTCCACCATAGCGAGCCGCCGTAGCCGCCGTCGGTCGCGTTGAACCACGAGTCGCTCCCGCCGACCCGCACCGCGCAGACCTCGGTGTCGTCCACGATCCGTCCCTCGGGCGGGATCGGCTCGCAGATCGGACAGTCCGCAGGACACGTCGTGTGGTTCTCGTCGCCCGTGCAGCGGCCGTCCCCGCAGACCGGCGCCGAGTTCGTGAAGGCGGCCAGCGCGGCCAGGTCGCCGTTGAACACGTCGCGGTCCACGTCGCCCGAGATGCCCGGGACCCCGGGAAGGACGTCGTACTGCCAGAAAACCCAGTCGCTCCAGGCGTCCGGGATCGTCGGGCAGGTGACCTCCCAGTGCGCCGCCCACAGGATCAGGTCGTTGACCGCGGACGAGTTGCAGACCGAGCCGCTCCAGAAGCCGATGCTGGTGTAGATCACCGGCTTGCGCCCCGTCGCCTCCTCCACCCGGTCGGCCCAGGCGCGGATGCCGTTCGTGATGCCGGTGCAGCCCACCCCGCGCGTCTCCTCGACATCGATCATCGGCGGGAGGTCGCCCGGCTCGAGGGTTCCCATCACGGACAGGAAGTGGTTGGCCTGGGTCAGCGCGTCCATCTCCGGGCGGAAGTAGTGGTAGGCGCCGCGGGCGACCCCGACCCGGCGCGACTCCGACCAGTTGCGCGCGAACTGGTCGTCGACGTAGCCGGTCCCCTCGCTGGCCTTGAAGTAGGCGAAATCGATCCCGCCGGCGGCGATCTGGTCCCAGTTCACCGAGCCCTGCCAGTGCGAGATGTCGATCCCCTCGAGCGTCGGGCCGTCGGCGCAGACGCGCGCCGCGAACGAGACCTCGCCGATCGTCACCCCGGGATGCTCGCTGGGGCGCGCGTCCTCGGCGCACCCGGAAAGCGCGGCGAGCGCCGGCAGCGTGGCAAGCAGGAATCCGAGCCGGATGCAACGTCGGTTCGCGGGCATCGACACCCTCCTTCCGTCCCGGGGCGGGACGGCGGCCGTGGGCCCCACGCCGAAGCCTGAACCCCCGTCGCCCCCGCGTCAACCGGTCGGTGTCGAAGGTCGGTGTCGAAGCGGTCGGCTTCGCGACGCCGTGATCGGGGTGGTCGCATCGCGACGCCGTGATCGGGGTGGTCGCATCGCGACGCCG
>JAFGHH010000595.1 GCA_016930215.1 Deltaproteobacteria bacterium | reverse complement strand
GGTGCACGGGTTGCCGTCGTCGCACTCCTCGGGCGTCGTGCAGCAGTCCACGGCCACCGGGTGGACGCAAGTCCCGGCCATGCAGACGTCCTGGGAGCACGGGTCGCCGTCGTCGTCGCAGGCGGTGCCGTCGGGGGCGGGGGGGTTGAGGCAGGCACCGGTCGGGTCGCACAGGTCGAGCGTGCAGGGGTCGCCGTCGTCGCAGGCGCCGGGGTCGGTGCAGCCCGAGTCGTACGGGACGTCGGGCGGCGTGTCCGGACGGTCGCCGGCGTCGTCCGGGCGCGCGGCATCGCCGTCGGCTCCGGCATCCTGGCGGGTGGGGATGCAGATACCGTAGTAGCACTCGAAGCCGGGGCGGCAGGCGGGGTCACAGGGATCGGACGACGAGCTGCCGCAGCCGGCGGTGAGGGCGGCGGCGACGGTCAGGGCGGCCAGGATTGCGGTGCGCGGCATCGGCAGAACCTCCCGGGGTCGCGACGGCGACCTCTGCGGGAAGGATACTCCCTCCGCCGGCGAGGGCAAACGCCGAACCCTACTTCATCATCGGCTGCATGCAGGCGGCGAACTCGTCGCAGGTCGCCTTGCCGAGGCAGACGTTGATCTCCTTGGCGTCGGAGAACTTGCCGCCCTCGTCCTTGCACTGCTGGATCAGCGGCGTGGTCATGCCGTCCATCAGGCCCTGGATCATCCCGTCGGCGCCCGCGGGCAGCTCGGTGCCCTGGGCCTTGGCGACGGCGCGCACGAGCTGCACGCCGCACTCGGTGAGCTTCTTCTCCATCTGGTCGCAATCGACCTTCTCGGCGCAACCGACGACGGACAATCCCAACACCGCAGCAACGACCATCAACCTCATCGCGTCACTCCCTCCGCCGGCCGTCCGGACCCCCGCTGCGGCGGCGCGGCAGGGGGACCGTAGCCAAGGCGGGGCGGGAATGGCAACCATGTTCGTCGGGTCCTGGTCCGGTCGGGCGGCGGCGGGCTTCAGGCGGTTCGGAAGCGGGCGGCCAGCTCGAGCAGCAGGCGTTCGCGGGGGTGGGCGGTGCGCGCGGCCGCCTCGGCGACATCGGCAACGCAGGCCGCATCCGCGCCGGCGAGGAACGCCGCGGGGTCGAGCCGGCCGGCGAACAGCTCGCGGGCGCGCGCCGCGCCGGCCAGCACCGCCGCCTCGCCCAGCCGGACGTAGAGGTGGGCGGAGAGCGGCGAGGTCTTGAGGTCGAACGCGGTCTCGCCGGCGCGGCCGTACAGCAACAGGCCGCGGACCACCGGATCGTGGGGGGCTTGGCGCTCCTCGGGGACCGCCGGCAGCTGCTCCTCGAGCCGTGGAGCGGAACGTTCGGGGTTGGGCAGGTCGCCCATGAACAGCCCCATCGCGGCGTCGCCGCCCGTCGCCTCGGCCAGCGCCTCGAGCAGCGCGGTGCCGAACAACTTGACGCGCAGGTAGCGCACGCCGACGTCGAGGTTCCGGGCGGCGCGCCCCCGCCACTCGAGCAGCCGGGGGTCCCGCTCGCGGCCGCGCACCGCCGAGAAGATCCGCTCGGGGTCGAGCCCTGCGAGGAACGCCTCGGACTGCTGGAGCGAGACGCGGTACTGGCGAATCGTGTAGCTTCGGGACCGGCGCAGCTCCTCGTGGCTCTCGGGGAGCAGGCGCCAGGTGTGGTCGAGGAAGCAGGCGGGGTCGGGGTCGGCGAAGTTGCCCAGGTCGCGGTGGGAGACCTCGGCCGCGACGTCGACCGCCGCCGCGACCTCCTCGTCGGTCAGCCCCAGCGCCAGCTCGCGGTTGGCACGGGCGAGGCGGACGGCGAGGCGGTCGAGGGGCGAGTCGCCGTGCTCGTCGGCGGGGCGGAACGGGATCGTGGCCTCGATGCAGGCAACGACGCGGGCCACGTCGCGGTCCCACAGCACGGTGGCGGTGAGCCGCGCGGCGACCAGGGCGCTGAAGTACTCGTTGAGGCCCGTGGCCGGGGTCAGCTCCCGCCCCGGCTCGACCCCGAACACCAGCGCCACGAGCGCGCCGGGGCGGTCCTGGGCCGGGTCGAAGGCCCGGGCGGTGAGGCGGCCTCCGCAGTGGTCGGCGGCCGAGGCGACCATGTTGGCGATCGTCTCGTGAACGCCGCGGTCGACCTGCACGTAGACCAGGTCGTGGAACAGGATCGCGAGCGTCTCGACCGGGCCGGCGTCCTGCGAGATCTCCTCGAGGTGTTCCACCGTGTGGAAGGTGCGGGCCTTGCCCTGCATCGCCTCGCGGATCAGCGCACCCCACGACTCGACCGCCGCCGGCTCGGCCTCGCAACCGAGGGCGCGCAGGGCCCCGTCCAGCCGTTCGACCAGCCGGTCCATCGGCCGTACCCTCGCACGGCCCGCGACCGATGTCCAACGGGCGGCGCCCGTGCGGCTCGCAGTCCCGCGTTGTGCGCCTCGACCCGGCCCGCTACGATTCCGGCGGGTGGGCCACGGACGGCCGGGAGGGAGACGATGCACGCACGGCACACGCAAGGCGGGACTCGCGCACGGCTCGGGGCGTCGCTGGGCTGGTCGGTGCTGGTCCTGGCGCTGGGCGGTACGGCCTGGGGCTGCGGCGACGACACGACCGGCGGCCCGAACGACGGCGGGCTGGACGCGCCGGACGACCCGGGCGACGAGGGCACGGACGCCGACGATGCGACCGGGGAGGACGCGGACGAGGTGCCGGACGTGCCGTGCGCGCCGCAGACGTACTACGTCGACTTCGAGGGCGGCGACGACACGAACGACGGGACGTGCCGGGAGACGGCGTGGCGGCACGCGCCGGGGGATCCGGCGGCGGAAGGGAATGCGGCCGCCGCGACGCCCGGGCCGGGCTGGACGGTGCTGTTCCGCGGCGGGGTGACCTACCGCGGGACGGTGGCGATCCCGGCGAGCGGCGCCGAGGGGTCGCCGCTGACCTATGCCGGGGACGGTTGGGGCCCGGGCCGCGCCGTGGTGGACGGCTCGGAGCCGCTGGACGAGGGCTGGACGCGCTGCGGTTCGGCTGCGGACTGCCGCAACAGCCCTGCCTGGGAGCACGTCTGGTACCGCGACGTGGAGGACCTGGACACGTGGAGCGCGCTGTACGAAGGCGACACGTTCCTGTGGCTGGCCCAGGACCCGGACCCGGACGACCCGCTGTTCTTCGACAACACCTCGAGCTTCCGCGTGGTGCCGGACGGCAGCGCCGAGGTCACGATGACGCAGACGACGCTCACCGACCCCACGTACTTCACGCAGGCCGACGCGGCGTACTGGGACGGCGCATGGCTCGCCTTGTGGGTCGTGCCGAACGTGGTGGTGTTCGTGCCGATCGCTTCCTACGACCCGGCGGCGCACGCGGTGCACTACGTGCTGGACAACGAGGTCTACGACGATCGCGACGCGTACTACGCGGTGCTCAACCACCCGGCGGTGCTCGACCGGGCCGGGGAGTTCGCGGTCGACCCGGTCGCGGGCCGGGTGTGGGTCCGGCCGCACGGCGACGCCAACCCGGGAACGCTCGGGACGACGATCTCCCGCCGCGGCGTAGGGTTCGATTTCGACGGGCACGGCTGGGTGACGATCCAGGGGTTCCGGATCCAGAAGTACCACTCGGTGGTCGATGAGTGGAACATGGGGACGGCGGTGACCAACCTGCGGACCTGGGAGTCGACGGCCGTGCACGACACGGTGCGCGACAACGAGATCACGCTGTTGCGGGCGATGGCTGGGACCGCGGCGGTGACCGGCGGCGACGAGGACTTCCTGGTGGAGGGGAACGAGATCCACGACAACCAGAAGAGCATCGGGGTGCTGGGCGGCGGCGTGCGCACGACGATCCGCGGCAACCGCGTCGTGCGCAACGGACGCCAGGGGATCTGGTTCATGGGGGCACGCGAAGGGGTGATCGCCGGCAACGTGGTCGACGAGACGCTGGGGCCGCATTCGAACGGCATCTCGGTCTACATGGACAGCGCGGACGTGCTGGTGGCCGGCAACGTCGTCTCGCGCTCCAACGCCGCGCTGACCATCGAGCAGTCCGAGAACCTGACGATCCTCGGCAACGTGTTCCACGGCAACGGCCGGACAAACTACGTGGTCGCCGACTGGGGCGGCATCACCGGCACGCTGACCTTCCTGCACAACGCGATCCTCGGCAGCGAGAACCACTGCTCGCTGATGATCCCCGACGACGAGGCGGCGACCGTCGTCCTGCGCAACAACATCCTCGACGGCGGCGGCGGGTTCGACCGGGCCTACAACCTGTACGTCGGGCTGTGCTGGAGCCAGGACGAGCGGTACGGCTGGACGCTGGCGGAGGGGGAAGCGACCGAGACCGACCTCGACCGGGTGTTCGCCGATCCGGCCGCCGACGATTGGCGTTCGGCCGACGGTAGCCCGGCGATCGATACGGGGACCGACGTCGCGGCCTGGCTGCCGACCGGCGCGTTCCCGGACTTCCCGTTCGGCGAGGCCTTGGGCGGGACGGTGCGGCCGCTGGGCGCGGGCCCGGACCTCGGGCCGTACGAACGGGCGCCGTAGCGTGCGGGGGCGGGTGCGGTGGTCAATCCGCCGACCGGCACGACCCCTGCCGCGGCGTTCCCGCCGCGGAGCGGTGGAAGGAGGCAAGCGATGACGCGCGCGACGATCCTGGTGCTCACGATGCTGCTCGGCTGCAGCCGCAACCCGCCCGCCGGCGAGACGGAGCACCCACGGGAGGCCGGCGACGAGACGGCGGGCGCGACGGGAACCGGGCCGGCGCCGGCCGGCGGGGAGCGGCCGGAGACGGCAACTGACGTGGACGCCCCGGAGCCGACGGAGCCCCCGCCGCCCGGCGACTCGCCGACCCGCGTGCGGGTGACGGCGGCCGCGGCGGCGGAGCGCGGGCTGCCGGCCGTCGGGTTCTCGTTCGATACCGTGGGGACGCCGATGCACTCCGGAACGTTCCCGGAGGACGGCACGGCGGCCTACGCCAGCGGACCACCCGGGGGCGTGCAGACGCTCCGGGTCGAGTCGTGCGACGAGGCGCCGGAGGCGGCCGGGGCGCTGGAGCGGCACGTCCGCACGCGGTACTCCGACGAGCGGCTCGGGCCGCTGGTGGTGGGCGAACCGACGGAGGTGGGACTGGCGGGTGCGCAGCGACCGGCGCTGCCGTTCGTGACGGGACAAAGCATGGCCCGGTCGAACCATTGCGCGATCGCGGTGGCGGACCCGGCGGGGGGACCCCGCGGGCTGGTGGTCGTCGTCGCGCACAGCGACCTCGAGGGCGAGCCGGACTGCGCGGTGCCGCTGGCCAACGAGCAGCTCGCGCGGGTTCTCGGGACCTTCCGGCTGGAGTAGCCCGGGCGCGGGGGGCGAGTCAGCGCTCCGCGACGAGCTGTTCGAGGGTCCAGTCGCCGTCGGCGCCGCGCCGCACCAGCAGCTCGTCGCCGCGCGCGAGGCGCAGGCGGAAGTAGAGGTGGTCGGTGCCGTACCAGGTGTCGAGCACCTCGGCGACGGGGAGCCGCGTGCCGTCGAACACCACCGCGGTCGGCCGCTCGTCGGCCCGCGACCCGGCGTAGCACTCGACCCGGACCTTCACGGCTTCTCCGGCAGCGCCGCGAACACCTCGGCGTCGTGCTGTCCGAGCGCCGGGGCGGGACCGAGCGGCGACGGGTCGGGCCAGGCGGGCAGCGCGCGGAACGTCGCGTACGGCAGCCCTTCCGGGTCCGCCGCGGCGCCGATGACGCCCGCCTCGCGCAACCACGGGTCGGCCAGCACGTCGCGCGGCGGACGGACGCGCTCGACACACGTATCGACGCCGCGGAACCGCCGCTCCCACTCCTCGGCGTCGGCTTCGGCCAGCCGCCGTTCGACGAGGCGAACGACGTCGTCACGGCGCTCGCCCAGGGCGAACCCGTCGCCTGCCAGCTCGGACAGGCCGAGCACGCGACAGAACTCGCGCCAGAACTTCGGTTCGAGGGCGCCGACGGCGAGCCAGCCGGTGCGGGCGCGGTAGAGGCGGAAGCACGGAACCCCGCCGGTCAGCATCCCGTCGCCGGGGGCGGGGTCGTCGAGGCCCGCGTCGCTCATCCCGAGCGCCATCACGTTGAGCGGGACGCAGCCGGCGGCCATGGCGACATCGAGGTGCCGGCCACGGCCGGTGCGCTGCCGCTCGAGCAGTGCGGCGAGGATCCCGACGACGGCGGGGAAGACGCCGCCGCCGAAGTCGGCGGCCTGGACGGCGGGGATCGCGGGCCCGGTGACCGGGTGGCCGGTGAGCGCCAGCACGCCGGCCCAGGCCTCGTAGTTCACGTCGTGTCCGGCGAGCTGCCGGCGGGGGCCGGCGGCGCCGTAGCCGGTGATCGAGCAGGTGACCAGGCGCGGGTTGGCGGCGGCGAGCGCGTCGGGGGTCAGGCCGAGCCGCGCGGCCGCCTCGGGACGCCACGAATCGAGCACCGCGTCGGCGGTGCGGGCCAGCGCGAGGAAGCGCTCGCGGTCGGGCGGCCGCTTGAGGTCCAGCACCACGGAGCGCTTGCCGCGGTTGGCGAGCAGGAACAGGAAGCCGACGCCGCCGCGGTGCGGCGGGTAGTGCCGGGACGGGTCGCCGCCGGGAGGCTCGACCTTGATCACCTCGGCCCCGAGCTCCGCGAGCATCAGGCCGGCCCACGGGCCGGGGAGCAGCGTCGCGGTCTCGAGGACGCGGGTACCGGCGAGCGGGCCGAGGCGGGCGGTGTCGGGCATCGCGTCAGGTCCCGTGGGGGTAGAAGCCGCGGCCGGTCTTGACGCCGAGCTGGCCGCTCTCGACGAGCTTGACCAGCGTCTGCGGGGCCCGGAAGCGATCGCCGTAGGCCTCGGTCAGGCCGAGGGCCGACTGGTAGATCACGTCCAGGCCGACGTAGTCGGCCAGCTCGAGCGGCCCCATCGGATAGCCGAGGCCGAGCTTGATCGCGGTGTCGATTTCCTGCGGCGAGGCGATGCCCTCCTCCAGCATCCGGAT
>JAFGHH010000594.1 GCA_016930215.1 Deltaproteobacteria bacterium | reverse complement strand
CGCCGTGGAGGGTGTTCATCGCGACGTCGGCGTGGTCCGCGAGCTGGCTGCCGAGGTCACGCGCCCGGCGGAAGGCCCCGGTGGTGGACTTCCCCACGGCGACGCCGATCTCCTCGTACCCGTACCCGGCGCCTCGCATCTCCATCAGCTCACGGTCCGCGGAGGTCAGCGACTGGAGCCAGTTGTCGAGGTCCATCGCGCTGAGCAGGTTCATCTCCGGGTTGGCGACGCCCGGGCGGGCGAGGCCCAGCGCCGGGTCCTGCTCCTCGTGCCGGTCGTCGTCATCATCGTAGTTGCGGACTCCGTCCAGGCGCCGCAGCTCGAGGTCAAGGCCCTGCCGGTCGTACACGTCATGCCTCGGCCGATGCTCGTGGCCAACGAGCGTCCGGCTCCGGTTCTTCATCGCCAGCGAACAGGCGTGGACGATCAAGGCCGTGTCGGGCACGGTGCCCGCGATGACCTGCTTGCAGTACCACTCCCAGCACCGGCCGAGCCCTTCCTGCCGACGATCCTCGAAGTCGGCGTCCCTGCAGATCCACCTCTCGCACGGCTTGAGCGCCGTGCGGGCCAAGTGGTCGAACTGCCGTTGGGCGCTGGTCAACGTCTCGCCGATCGGGTAGACGCAGGACTTCTTCTCAGCGGCGGTATCCGCCGCGCCGGACATGGCGTTGTCCATCTTGTACCTCCGAGTTCAGCGACGGCGCCGGCGCGGACGCCGGTGGTCGCCGAACAGAAGCTCGCCGACGACGGCGCCGAGCACCTCCGCGGCGAGAGCAATCAACGACCTCCAGAAACCGGGCGCAATCGCCAACCGATCCTCCTTGTACGGGATGGGCCTTAGGACGGCCGACTGTCTGCGAATCGAGAGTGCCGGCAGGTGACCGGGCTCTTGGCGGCGGACCCGCTGGGCCGGCAGCGGGTCGCACCGATCCCCGAGCTCAGGGATGCTGGCGCCTTGGCCGGACGAAGACGGAGCGTTCCGCAGGGCGCGAGGCGCTACTGCCAGACCAAAGGGCTCGTTCCGAAGTGGAACGTGGGTCGGGAGCCCGTTCGGAAGCGAATCTCCCTTCCATTGGGACTTATGACGCAACCTCCAGAAAGTCGGGCATGCCCAAGGCGACCCGGGTCGGAATCGGGACTCGTGCTCGACGTTCGCGGTCGAGATACGTGATCCGAGACGGCTCGGACGCGGCCCGGGAACGGGAGAGGGGCACCGGACATCAATGTCCGGTCGGCCTTGGGCTGCTATCGGGGCGTCCGGGCAGGCGACCCGGGCGGGGCGCGACTACAACGCGTCAATCTCGTCCATGCGCTCCCACGTGCCCTCGATGATCCGGCCTACGTCGGGCAGCCTGCGGGGGTTCACCGAGACGTGGTGCGAGCCCTCGTTCTGCTTGGGCAGCAGGATCCGTTCCTTCTCGAGGTAGTCGGCGACCCGGCGGGCCAGGGCCTTCTCCGCGTCCTCGAAGTGGTGGGCGTAGGCGCTCTCGACCCGCGTGTGGCGTCCGCCGATGCGCCGGTCCCGCACGAGCTTGGCCAGCATTCGAGCGGCAACGTCCTGGCCGGGCGATCGGGGCGGGGGCGGCGCGAGCGGTTGCGGCGTTTGCCCGCTGGGTTCGCTCGGGCTGGGTGGTTGTGCGTCTCCGAGCAGCACCCGCAGCGACTCCTCGATGCCGGGCTCCACGGTGTCGTCGGGAAACGGCAGGCCCGTGTTCTGCAACGTGACCACGAGATCGCGAAGCGAGAGGCCGAGTCGCCGGGCGACATCCCTGATCGCACCACCAGGCCCGCCATCTGCGTCGGCGGCAACGGATGCCGCAGGGTCCTCATCGGGCTCCTCGGACTCGAAGGCCGGCACCATGCTTCGGACCACCTCCAGATGCGGCTCGATCCCGAGCGCCTCCAGCGTCGGGCGTCCGGACCAGGTCTCGTCGAGCAGAACCCCGAGCAGGTCGCCGTCGCAGGGACCGAAGCGGACGGCCATCAGCCCGTGGACCGAGCCGTACTCCGCAGGCACGTCCCGCACTGCGATCTCCCGGGCGGCGCGTTCGGCGGCGTGCCAGAAGGCGCACGCGACCCGCGTGCGGATGTCGCCGGCGTCGTTGTCGGCGGACAGGTCGGCTTGGGGAATCGGTGCGACCAGCATCGTCCAGTCCTGTCCGACGAAGGCAACGAAGCGGACGCTGGGGCAGGGGACCTTGTCGAACCTGTCGAGCGCGTCTGCGTATTCCTGCATCGCCACACGGCGCTCGCGCTCCAGGGCGGCGTACGCCTTGTCCTCGAGCTGCAGCTCGCCCCCGTTCACGAGCCGCAGCCGACGGCGGATCGCCTCGTACTCCTCGACTGCCTCCACCCCAACCCGCTGGACCCCGCGTTCACGGACCGGGCCGAGCAACTCTCGGGCGGAGCGGTGTGCAGCGAGGGACGTGGCGAAGCCGTCCGCGGTATCCCGGACGTGGTCCGCCACGAGCGTCGCCTCGTCCCGAGCGCCGCGGGAGCTTCGCTCCGCCATCTGGCCAGCCACCGCGGCCCCCTTCGACTCCAGGTCCGCAATGCGCTGCCGGATGCCCTCCAGTTCCGCCTGGAGGGAGGACACGTCGGCCGCGAGCACGCGGCGGAGTTCGGCCACCCTCTGCTCGAGGTTCTGGACAACGGCGGCCGGAGACGTGCCGGCGCCGCTGCCGTCCACCATTGGGGCGCTGAGCGACGGCGCGAGCCCGGCTCGCACGAAAGCCAACGCCATCGTCCCCGACGAAACCTCCGCCTTCGCAATCGGTAGCTCCGGCGCCGGTAGACAAGCGGGCTGTCGAGGGGAGTCCCCTATCGGGGGCGGGACGGTCGGGCGGGTCGCTGCGGCCGGTCGGACGTGGTGCGCCTGGAAGCGTCCGTCGGGCAGCTCGGCGAGTTCGAACTCGACGCGCTCCCCGGCGTTGGGCCAACGTTCGAACCCCTCGAGAAACCGCAGATGGCACCAGGCGGCAATCTCCGTGCCGTCCGGTCGCACGAAGCCGTAGCCGCGAGCACCCCATCTGGTGATGACCCCGAACATGACGTCTCCGAGATTCAGGATCGCCCTGGAGGCAGAGGGCGTCAAGGGCGCCCGTGTTGCAGGGTGCCCGTGTTGCAGCCCCCGTGCTACAGGAGAATCCGATGAGCCAGCATGGCACTGAAGCCCATGCGGCCGAGAGCGACGGAGGATTGCAGTCGCGGGCCTTGTCCTGGCTGACGGGGACCCCGACCGGACAACAATGTCCGGTTTTCGGAAGCTACGCGTTGATCTCTTTGATCAGCTCCCGTAGCCGCTCGACGGCGTCCCTCCGCCCTGCGTCGGTCGCGGCCTTGATCGTCGCCAGGTTGAACGTGACCCGGTCGCCAGTTCGGCGCACCAGCATTCGTCGCCTGCGCTGTCCGCCCTCCATCTGCTCCCGAATGTCGGCCCGCAGCTGCTCGACGCTCCGAGCCTTCCGCCGGAGCTGCCCGACCCAGCTCCCGACATCGAACCTGCTCCCGTACTTCCGCGATGCCTGCATCAAGATGGTCGCGTGGGTTGTCGTCAGGCCGCTGTCGCCGTCGTCCAGCGCCCGCTTGATGACGCCGGGGTACTCGAGCAACTCCTGCAGCCTTCGCACCTGTCGGTCGCTCAACCTGTAGAGCTTGGCAACCTCGTCCTCTCGCTTGCCGTTCTGCCGGAGTTTCGCGATGCCATTCGCCCTGTCGAGGTCGTTCAGGGTTCTCCGGTACTCGTTCTCCGCGAACGCCAGGACGTGCGCCTCCTCGTCCGAGAGATCCCGAACCATCGCGGGCACCGACTTCAGCCCCGCCATCTTCGCCGCCGTCGTCCGGCGGAATCCGCACACGATCTGGTATTTCTCCTTCCTCCGCGGGTGTTTGCGGAGGACGACCGGCATCTGGATGCCGTGGTTTCGCACGGAATCCACCAACAACTCGGGCTTGAGCGTCACCCGGAGTTCGAAGGTGGTGTCGTCGAGGTCGATCTCCTCGAGCGGGATCTCGACGACCTGGCCCTTGCCCAGCCCGAAGCTGCTTCCCGGGTACGGAATCGGAGGCTTCGGCGGCCGCCCGAGGCGCCTCGGGCGCAAGATTCCCGCTTCCCCGAACGCCCGCCCGTTCCGACCGAACTGTGGTTCTTCCCGGTCGCTCATGGTTGTGTCCTCCGAACCTCCGAATAGTAGGACGGTGCGATTCGTGGACGCAACCGTCGCGGAGCCCTCCGGCGCTCCGGCAGGGAGTACGAAGACGTTGAGTTATGGGAGTGCTTCCCAGGAATAGTGAGTTGCAGTACGATACGACTGGAAAGAGGGGTGAACCATGGCGACGAGTACCACTACCGCCGAACGTCAGCCGGTCGGGACAGCCGCCGGCGGCGAGGGCGATGCGATCAGGCGCAGCGCGGATGTGGAGACCAGCGAGTCCGCCACGAGTTCGGAGGATCGGCCCGAGCAGACGCCGACCATCGAGGGACTGCTGACCCTTCGCCCCGAATCCCTGACGAGGCTCGACGAGATGCTCTCGGTCCTTGATTCGATCCGGCTGTTCCGTGCGCTGGTGGACGAGGCTTCCGATCGGATCAAGGTCGTGATCAACCGCGAGGAGGGGGCTACGACGTACTTCACGCACGGGTGCGGCTTCCTCGCTGGGCTGCAGGAGACCGATGAGCGTCTGGCGGCGCTCGAGCAGGCCGTGAGAGCGGTCAGGGTCGGGACTGACGTTGCACGGCTCCGGGCGGTCCACGCGAGCGGAGTCGCTGCTGGGAGCCGGCGGCCGGCTGGACGGCGGAGGCCCACGCCTGCGATGCACCAGCAGCCTGTCGCGAAGCCTCTGGCGGATGCACAGGGGCCGGCGGAACCTCCGGCGAGCCAGAGGCCGGTGTCGGGGACGAGCGGTCCCGCGGCTACCTGAGGAGGTTGGCGATGGTCTCGGCGCCCCGACGACTCACCAGTCCGGCGGACGACTGCGCCGACGACGAGTTCGGGTTCGACCGTTGCGACGACGCGGACGACGCTCCGTGCGATGAGGGGACCCCCGACGTGGGAGATGCGCCGGGCGGCGGCGTGGCGGAGGCCGACGACGGTACCGCCGCGCCGGCAGAGGTACCGAGCCACGACGCGACAGGGGAGGCGGGCGGGAGTCGGGTCGAGGACGCGGCGCCCGACACCACGGCAGCACCGGAGGGGCAGTTCGCGACGAAGAAGGCGGCCGCGCTCATGGCAAGCCTGTTCCCCGCCGACGTCGTCGCCCTGGCCGTCGTGCCGGGGCCGGAAGAGGCGAACGGGCGGCAGGTCGTATTGCCGGCGTCGGACGAGTTGCTGGATCGCACGCGGTTGGCGGGGGCGATGGCGGGCGTTGGTGGTCCGCTGCACGCTCTCGTCGGCCGGACCATGATGTCGCGGATCGACGTCGAGGCCGGGAGGGGAGTTGCAGCCGCACTGGCGGCCGGAAGCGATGACGTAGTCGTTCGTCTCGAGGCCCTGCTGGCCGCCGGCTTCTTCGTCTGTGCCTCACGAGCCCTCGGTGCCGTCGGCCGCGTCACCGACAATGCCGTGGCCGCGGGCGACACCCGCGGCGTGCTGGACCTCGCCCGCAGCTCGGGAGCGCTCGCTCGATCGTTCAGGGGGGCGTGCGTTGCCGTCGAAGCGGCGCGTGGGCGAGTACGGCAGCGCACATCGATTCCCGACTTCGTCGTGAGGAGGATCCCGGCGAAGGCGAAGACGGGGGCTGGGGGAGGCCCGTGAACCCCGCCCGCCGGCAGCCCAGGGGCACGTTCCTGACGGTCGAGCAGAGCATGGCCGCGGCGAGCTGTCCGGAGGCAGCGTTCGACCACCTCGTCCGTCTCGCCCTGGCGGCAGCCGCCACGATCCGGCTCGAGACCGACATCGAAGGAGATGGCAGCGGCCTCGCATCTTGTGCGTGCCCCGCGATCCACTCCCGGGCGCTCATCGCGATGACGGCCGTCACCGCCGAGGTGCTCGAGGGACGCAAGGAGTGGAGGCGGAGGGCGAACGACTTCGTACCACCCTGGCCCGTCAACGCCGCGGTCGTACGGCTGGCTGTTCCGGCAGGCGGAGCCTCCCTCCTGGCCGCCAAGGGACAGCAGAAACACGGGGATTCCGCGACGGAGGCGGCTTGACGATGGAGGCCCCGACCACCGGTACACCGAGAGCCCCGTCGCGGCTTCCTGCATTGGATTTCGACGGTCGTCGGACGACCTGGGTGGAAAACCTCGACCGCGTCGGCGTACATCAACTCGGCGCCGGCATCCCCAAGCCGCTGGACAACCGTCCGGTCCACGTTCGGGTCGCCGTGCTGCACGACGGTCAGGAGATCGAGATCCCCGTCGATCTCCGCGCTCACGAGGTCGGCTTCGGCCGACGGTGGAGTGCGGCCTGCCCTCGTTGTGGCCGTGGCGCCGCACACCTGTACGCTGTCGGCGACTCCTTGATCTGCAGGTCCTGCTCCGGCACCCAGTACCTGTCGCAGGCGATGACGCACAAGAAGGTCTTCCGCAGCGTCATCCGGCCGCTACAACGCGCCGGTGAACTCGAGCGTCGGGCTCGGCGACGACGGACCCACCGGACCATGCGCCAGCGGTTGTTCGCCGAGGCGCGGGTCACGCTTGAACGCGCCTTCGCCGGGCTTGCCCGTCTTGGCCTACCTGCCAACGACGTCACCGTCTTGCGGACGTTCATGACGTTGCCGGCGGCCGGGTTCGGCGCCCGCGAGGACAGGTAGAACACGCACGGCTTCGCGGACAGGCGGCCAGGACCGTCGAGGACTTGGGTGGGTAGGCCCCAGACCGGACATTGATGTCCGGTCGTCAGGACGCCTCAGGGGGCTCGTCCAGCAGGGCGGCCGGCATGGTTCCATCAGCGCGGAACCCCCTACGACGAGCCTTCGACGAGTTGCTTGATCTTCCGCGCCACGTCGAGGATCATCATCTTGAGGTCGACGTCGTCCTCTCGCTGGCCCGGGAATCCGGGCTCGGCGGCCTCATCATCCGCGACGGCGGGAAGACGTCGAAGACCTCGGACAACCGCACGCGCCATCCGCTGCCGTGGCAGCGGGGGTGATTCCCCCGTTGATCGCGGAAGGGGCGGGCAGGTTGCCCGGCGCGTGCGGGATCTGTCTCGCCCCTTTCTCTTTGGGGCGGGACGCCGGGGAGGCGCCGCCCATGACCGTGCCGTTCGTCCACATCGGTCCTGGCCAGGTCGCACGCCTCGGCCTGCAGGTGATCGGCAAGAACGGGCCGGTCTTCAACCCCAACAACATCCGCACGCTGCCCGTCGAAGACTCCGGCAGCGCCCTGGCGCCGGTGGATCTTCCGGGCCTCGCCGCCGGCTTGGGGGCCGTGAACCTACTGGCCTCCGTCGGCACGCTCGCGCTAGGGGCCGCGACGTACGCACAGGTGAAGCGGATCGCGGCCGAGGTGGTCGCCCTCCGGGCAGATGTGGCGGAGTTGCGGGTGATTGCCGACGAGATCCGGGGGCGGGTCGAGGTGATCGATGTCCGTGTCGCCGAGCAGGCGCTCCGGTCCGCGATGGACCACGTGTTCCGCACCGCGATCGGCGACGCCGGGATCGACCTGATCGTACTGGCCAAGCTGCGCCGCGACCTGGACGCCTTCTGCGACCGCCTGCCTCCGGGCGCCCCGTGGTCCGAGTTGCTGGCGACGGACGTGCGGGACAAGCTGGTCGGGCTGGTCGAGCTGCTGGTCGGCGTGCGCCGCCTCGTTGCCGCCCGGCACAACATCGCGGTCCAGGGGGATCCCGCCCGGGTGGTCACTATGTCGGAGGTCGCGGACTACCTGGGCGCGGATGCGGGGGAACTCGCGGCTCGGGAGATCGGCAAGCGCGTGGCTGGCGTGGCAGGCGAGATGGCGTCTGCGGTCATCGCCAACGACATCACTGCCCAGTTCACGATGGCGTCGCGGGACCTGGAGGGTGCGTGGTACGAGCAGGTCATCCGGGTACTGGCCGCGGAAGTTCCGGCCCGGCTCGCCGTGGGTGGATTACGCGGAGGACGAGAATCGCGATCGGCTTCGCTTCTCCGGGACATCCTACACCAGGGCCTGCTGTTCCGGTTCTGTCCCGAGGCGTTCCTGCGCCGGATCGCGACAGCCGCGATGGCGGAATACGGGATGGCGACCCTCGGCACCCACGTCAGGCACGGGTACGAGGAATGGGTGGAATCGAAGAAGACGTCGGTGCTGCAGAACTTCCCGGTCGTGGCCGAGGGTGCGTCGGAGTCTGACGTTGCCGAGGTGATGGACCACGTCCGTCACGTGTTGCAGGCATGGCTCTGGCACACCGACTCCGGTCTGCTTCTCCGCGCCCGAGTCGAACTCAACGGCATCGAGCGCGGCTACGAGCAGGTCTTCTGGCCGCGCCTAGTCGGCGCGGGGAGCACGGAGATGACCAGCATCGAGGTCCGCGGCCTGCTGCCAGAGGTGAAGCCGTGAGCGGCCGTGCGTGCGGGGTCGGATGCTCGGGTTTCGGCAACGAGGTGGTACGCCCACCGACCAGAACGGCCAGCGCGTCGAGTTCCGGTGCGGACAGGGCGTCGCCGGCCGCTTGGTGCCGGATCGATGCCCTCGCTGGCCTGCTGGTGATCCAGATCGCGTGCGCCCCGGGCGGCTCAGGTGGCGAAGAGCGAGAGGGGGACGGCGCCGGGGAATGCACCGACCGCGCCGACAACGACATGGATGGCCTGTTCGACTGCGACGACCCCGGGTGCTTCGGTAGCCCCGACTGCGGCGCAGCAGACGCTGACGCGGGCGCCGATGCGGATTTCACGGGCCCTGACGTCCACTACGAGGACGGCTCCGCCGAAACGGGCCCGTTCTGCGGGAACGGTGTTGTGGACCCCGGAGAGGATTGCGACGGAGACCCGCCGGCGAGCTGCACGACAACGTGCGGCGCACCTGGCGAACGGTGCTGCTTGGATACCTGCTTCTGGAGCAACGAATGCGTCGCCCCCGCGCCGGCGTTCATCGGCCCGCCATCGATGGTGAGCGATCCCGTGCCGATCTCGGGGAGCCCCGCGCTGGCGTGGACGGGGAGCCAGTACGGTCTCGCCTGGGTGGATCGGCGAGACAGCAACGAGGAAGTGCGCTTCATGAGATTCGATAGCGAGGGCGCATCAAGGGGACCGTCGGCGGTCATCTCGACGGAGGTCGACTACTTCCACCCATCGGCACTCGTCTGGGACGGAACCGTCTTTGGCCTGGGGTGGGAGGGATGGGGCCGGGTCTTCCTCGCTCGCCTGGGCGCTGACGGTACCGTCCTGAGCACTACCACCACCCCGACCACGGCCACGGACGACAACCCGGTGGTCGTGGCCGGCAACGGGAGGGGATTCGTCCTCGCGTGGCGTACCGGGGCAGGCACAACCTCCTCCGTGGCCCGCGCCTTCTTCAACTCCGCCGGAGCGCAGGTGGGTGTGAACGAGGTCATCGCCGATGCCGCGGCCCGCGTGACCGGCGATCCGGTGATTTCGTCACAGGCCGACAGTTTCGGGGTCGCGTGGACCGACATGCGAGATGGCAACATGGAGGTCTACTTCGCCCGCCTCGACTCGGCGGGCACGAAGTCGGGGACCGACGTCCGAGTCTCGTCCGCGCCGGAGTTGGACTACTACCCCGCAATCGCGGGCTGCCCCGGCGGATTCGCCGTCGTGTGGTCATCCTCCGCCAGGGGACTGATCTTCCGGCAGTTGGACCTGACCGGACGACTGGTCGGGGAGGAAGTCGTTGTCGACGTCCGGCCCGTGCTCAGCGAGGTCGGTATCGCTTGGTCCTCGGCCGGGTACGCGTTGGCCTCCAGGTGGGGCGGCGGCTCGCTGTGGACTGCCGCGGTCCGCTCGGACGGGTCGGTCACGAGATCGCTGAACGAAGTGCTCGGCGGGCATGACTTCCTGGTCCAGCCCGGGCCCTCCATCGTTGCCGCCGGAGACATCCATGCAGCCGCGTGGTCCAGTTTCGAGGGGGCCAGCGACATCTACTTCGCTCGGATCTGCGCCGTCTTCTAGCTTGGCCCCTCGCCGCCGCCCACGAGCAGAGGGGTACTACCAAGCGGAGTGCGTCGCGAGGGCGCCGCAGGACGAGGTGCTGGCGGCGATGGTCAAGGGGACGAGCTTGGACTTCGTCGTTCGCGTCGGCGCGTAGGTGATGCAGCTGCCGTCGCCAGCGCGAGAACCAGCGCGGTCCTCCACCGCAACCACCAACCGCAAGCTCCTTGATCCCCCGCCGCCTGCGAAGGCACGATCGCGTAGTGCGTTGCCGGGGGTGGGCGCCCGGCAAGGAAGTGCCCCGGAGCGCGATGTCAGCACCGATGAAGATCGAGGACCTGTTGCCCGAGACCTGGCGGCACTTCCTGCCGGACGTGCGGAGGACCGGTCGCAGGATGGCATCGCTGGTGGGGCGTGAACCCAGGGACGGCATCCAGACGGCTGAGGGGTATCTGTACGAGTGCTGGCAGACCCACCCCGACTGGTCGGACAAGTCGCAGGTCGTCAAGTTCGTGAAGGACGGGATCGAAGGCGAATGGGGCAGACCCCGCGGATACGTCCCCTACGATGAAGGAGAGCTGGCGTCGGGCGGCGCAGCGGGCGGGACTGCACCCCGGGCTCCGACGCGGTCGGACGCCCGACTGCGGGCGATGCTGGAGGGGGCGATCGGAACGGACAAGCGAGCTGACACGGCCGGCGAGCCGATGCTCGACCGCCGCGAGGAGCGGGACGAGGTGGACTCCGTGCTGGCTGCGCTTGAAGGTGGCGATCGGCCGGTTCTGGATCTCGTGGCCAAGATCAAGAAGGCGCACGAGCAGAAGAAGCTGACTCCGGAGAGGCGAGCCCGCTTCAAGAAGCTGATCGATCGCCTGCTGGAGGACGCGTCGCGCCGGCCCATCATCCGAGCCCGGCCGAGAGAGGCGTTCCGGGACGCGCCGCCGGGCTACATCCAGGCGAGGTTGTCGTTCGTCTACCACGACCGGATCGCCAGGGTGCGAGAGAGGCTGTGCGTGTTCTACGACGTCGTGCGCCGGTTCTTCCCCACCCCCCAGGCGTTGACCCGGCTCGTCCGGCGACTGCGTGCATCTGCGGCAAAGGAGGGGCGACGTCCAGTTGGTGCACTGCCCCTGCACGAGACGGACGCGGCGATGACCGCTGCACTGCTCCGCATGCTGGCCCGTGGACAGCGGGTCCGTTGGCCAAAGCCGGCCACGCTGCCGGCGCGAACGGTCCTGCTGGTCGCTGCAGTCGCGGGCGACAGGTTGTCCCTACTGCCCAAGGGGGCCTTGTGGGCCAGGACGCAGTTCGAGTTGGCTGCTCTGCTCGGGAGTACGGGACGGCTCCCGCGCCGGTCGTCCCCCGGCTTGGTGCTGGCCAAGCGGGGACGCGCCGTACTCACTCATTTGCCGGCGGCAGCAATCGGACCGGCGACGATCGTCGAGCTTGCCAACCTGGTGCAGCCGCCACGCTTCGTGGCGGTCGAGCCCCCGGAGAGCGGCAGACCCCCAAAGGGCGGAGGGCGGGTGCAGCGGGTTGTCGTCCGGCACATCGTGTCGGTGTGCGCCGGCCGGGCCCTGGACGCGGTGTCGGGCGAGGAGACGAAGGCGGATGACCCGGTGTGGGCGGCACTGGAATGGGCGCAGCGGGTGCGGACGGCGTTGCGGGCTGCTGCTGGCGGGGAAGTTGCTGAAGGGCAACCGGACCTGCTCCAGCTGGCGTCGAATGAAACGCAGCGGCAGCAACGTGCGCTCGATCTCAAGTCCTTGGAGCCTCCGCTGGAGGACGTGAAACTCGATCTGCTCGACCCGTCGCTGACCAAGGTCCTGTACGAGCCGAAGACCGGCGCCGTGCTCGCCGCCGCGTCGGCCTGCGCCTTGATTTTCGACCGCTCGGCTTCGGAATGCCGCAAAGCCCAGTTCCTCCACGACCGGCACGGCGACGAGATCCGCCGCCACGCAACACACCCGGTCGGCTCAGCCCTGCTGCCCTTCGCCCCCCGCCCGCGACGGCGATCCTGAACGCGATTCTTTGCCCGCAGGACCCAGTTCAGAACTTCAGGGTAGCGACAGCTCCGGCTGACGGCCGTCGTAACGCCTCATCATCCTGACGTTTTCGCGGAAAGCGCCTGGAGACCGACCTATCCCGATCCTGCCGTGCCGGGCCGCTCGACCGCAGTTCGCAGGAGGTGCCGGATGGAACCGGTACTCGTCACGCGGCTCACGGTCGCCGAGCTTGTCAACCTCGTCGTTCCCCGGCTGGCGCAGCAGCTCCTCGACGCCCTGACGGAGGAGGCGTCGAGCAACAGGCGCGGCCGCGGACGGAAGAAGGTGGCGGCTGGCCGCACGGCTCGGCCCGGCAGAGCGGAGAAGTCCGAGCGGACGCCGCAAGCGGCGCCGTAGCGCGTGAAGGACGCAGCGCCGCCCTGCCGCCAGCGGGGCGACGCTCGAGGGCACCTGGTTGGAGCAGGCACCATGAGTGATTCTAGCAAGTCTCCTGGAAAACCCAAGCCCTCTGGCGCAAGCACCGAGGCGCTGAGGTCCGAGCACGTCGCCTACCTCGATGCACGCGCCGTCCCCGTGGATCTTGCTGTCCAAGCGGGACTTCGGTCGGTGGACGGCGCCGAGGCCGCGAAGCTGCTCGGCCGCTCCAACCAACTCCCCTCCGGCGGTCTGTGGGTCCCGTACGGAACCCCCGACGGCTACGGCCGGCTTCGCGTTGATGAGCCCGACCGCTGCGGCGGCGCACGTTGGCTTGCGCCCGCAGGAAAGCCGGTACCCATCTACATCCCGCCGCCAGCGAAGGTTGCGGTGATGGACTCCAAGCAGACGCTGTTCATCACCGAAGGGCCGATCAAGGCGCTCGCCCTCGTCGCCGCCGGCTACGCGGCGGTCGGCCTCGGCGGCACTGCGACGACGCTCGACAGCAACCATCGCCTGAACGGCTCCTGGCAGGGCATCCCGCTCGAAGGCCGATCCGTGGCCGTGATCTACGACGCCGGCCGAACGTCGAACCCACGGGTGGCGCGGGACGAGGCCCGGCTCACCATGGCGCTCGAAGCCGCCGGCGCAAAGGTCACCGTTGCGGCGTTGCCGCTGGGGCCGGACGGAAGCGATCAAGGTCCCGACGACTACATCTCCCGCCAGGGCAAGGCCCAGTTCAGGAAGATGGTGAAGGGAGCGAGGCCTGCCGACCCGGTCCAGGTCGTCGAGAACCTCGTGTCGCTGGCGGACCCCGCCCGGTCGAAGGCCGCCGCGGCGCTGCTCGGCGACCTCACCTTCATCGTGAGTTCGCTGGTCCGCGGCCCTGCGGCCGAGGCACGTGTGAAGCAGGCGCTCCGGAAGTGCGGTGTTTCGCCGGGAGACTGGTGGACGGCCCGCGAGGACGCGAGGAGGCGGCTGCGGGAGGCCGACGTAGGCGAGGCCGATCCGAAGGACGTGTTGTTGCGCCCGGAGTACGAGGTCGTCGCCGGCTGCATCTGCCGGCGAGAAACGGAGCTCGGGTCGGATGGGACGCGGAGGACCAGGTTTGCCGCGCTCACCAACTTCGAAGCGACCATCGAGACCGAGGTTCTGGCCGACGACGGCGTGGAGCAGGTTCGCCGCTTCACCGTTTCCGGCCGCACCGAGGGCCGCCGGCTTCCCGCTGTGATCCTTGAGCCCAGCGATCTGGCCGACCCGACTTGGCCGATCCGGAAGTGGGGAGCCGGACCTCGGGTCTTTCCTCGACGCAACGCCGGAGCCGAGCTGCAGGACGCGATCGTCTGCCTGTCATCGCCCGAGCGTCGGAGCGTCTTCTCGCAGCTCGGCTGGCGCGAGATCGGCGGGCAGATGGTGTTCCTGCACGCCGACGGCGCGATCGGCGCCGCCGATGTAGCCGTGGCGGTCGAGGGAACCCTGGCCGGGTACCGGCTGCCGGCCGTTCCCGAGAACCCGGCCGACGCTCTCGCCCTCTCCCTCACGATCCTGGATCTTGGCCCGAGGGAAATCCTGATGCCGGTGTACTTGTCGGCCTACCGTGCGCCGCTGCAGCACGCGCTGTTCATGCCCGTCATGGTCTGGGTCTACGGCCCCAGCGGAACCATGAAGACGACGATCGTGACCCTTGTGCTCTCCCACCATGGCCAGTGGGACTACACGAGGGCGCCGGCCAGCTGGCTTGACACCGTCAACGCGATCGAGATGCGGCTCTTCTTCGCGAAGGACGTTCCGCTATTGATCGACGATTTCGCGCCCACGTCCGTCGACCCCAAGGACGAGATGAGGAGGAAGGTGGGACCCGTGGTCCGAGCCGTGGGCAATCGGTCCTCCCGCGGACGTCTGCGTGCCGACCTGTCGGGCAGGCCCGACCGGCCCCCGCGGGCCCTGGCGATCGCCACGGGAGAGGACTTGCCGACGGCGGAGTCGGGGGTCGCCAGGATCCTCCCGGTCCGCTTCGGCAAGGACTCGATCGACTTGGCGAAGCTGACCGCCTTGCAGGCGCAGCAGGATCGTCTACCCCACGCCATGGCCGGGTACATCAACTGGCTGCGGCCGTGGATCGGTACGCTGTCCACGCGGCTGCGGAACAGGGTCGAGTACTACAGGGACCGATTCCGCAAGGTCGGCTCGCACCTGCGCCATCCGCTCGGGGCAGCTCACCTGATGCTCGCAGCGGAGTCGCTGTCGCAGTACGGCCGGGAGATCGGCGTGTTCTCCGCCGAAGGTGCCGCGGCATTCGAGCGGGAGGCCGAGGATGCTCTGGCGTCCCTGGGTGCCGAGCAGGCGGCGGCCAGCCGAGAGGCGGACCCGACGATCCTGTTCTTGGAGACGCTGGGCACGCTCCTGGCCCAGGGCAAGGTCAAGCTGGCGGACCGACCGGAAGACCAGCTCGATACCGCCGGCCGTGCCGACTACATCGGCTGGCGGGATGGCGACCACGCTCTGCTGCTGGCCTCCGCCGCATACGCCGCCGTCGCGTCGGTGCTGGTCCATGCCGGCCGGGGCCTGCCCGTGCAACCCCGGACCTTGTGGAGCCGCCTCCGCGAGCGGGGCGTCCTGCTCGAGGGTGATGGAGAACGCCCCGACCCCAAGAAGATCGTGGGTGGGCAGCGGCGCCGGGTACTCGTGCTCGCGCTGGCGGCGCTCGGACTCGCCGACGAACGTCCCGATGGCGGCGGTGGTGGAGCCGCCCCAGATCCGCTGGGGCCGGGCAATCCGCTGGGGCGGGACTTGGGGCGGCAGAATGCTGCTGGATCCGATGGGTTGGGTGGCGCCGCCCCAACGGCCCCAGAGATCTCACCCCAGAACTACGCGTATACCGCTCCCTCCCCCTCCCTGGGCGATCGGGGGGAAGGGGGTGGTGCCGTACCCCTTTCTCCCCCCGAAGAGTTGGGGCCGCTGGGGCGGTTGGGGCGGCAGGGTTCAGCCGGGCCTACCGACGGCGCTTCGGCCCCCGGCGCAAGCACCGTCCCCGCCGACCATTCGCCGGTCCTCGTCACCCGTGCGGACGACCTCCCTGCCGTGGCGGATTCGATCTCCCACGCTGGCATCGTCGGCTTGGACGTTGAAACGACCGGGTTGGATCCTCGCCGGGACTGCGTGCGGCTCGTCCAGCTTGCTCTGCCCACCGGTGAGGTCTACGTCATCGATCTCTTCGCTACCGGCGACCTGGGTCCGGTCGCCGATGCCTTGCGGAGCATCGAAGTCGTCGGGCACCATCTGGCTTTCGACTTCTCCTTCCTGCGCCAGCAACTGGGCGTCGAACCTCGGGCCGCGTGGGATACGATGCTGGCGGCCCAGGTTCTCAACGCCGGGCTTCCTCGTCCTGATGGCTACTTCGGCCTCCGCGAGGTCCTGCAGCGACATCTCGATATCGATCTCGACAAGACGCAGCAGAAGTCCGACTGGGGAGCGGAACTGTCGGCGAAGCAGATCTCCTACGCCGCCCGCGACGCCGCTGTCCTGCTGCCGCTTCGCGAGAAACTGATCGCCGCACTTGACGCCGAGGGCTTGCTCCCGACGGTAGCGATCGAGAACGCCGCGCTGCCGGCCGTCGTGGACATCCGGCTCAACGGGCTCCGGGTGGACAAGGACAGGTGGCAGGCCTTGGTGGCAGAGACGGCGGCGGAGGCGGCGACCCTGGCCGCGGAAATGAAGACGCGCCTCGGGATCGTCAACCCCGACTCGCCCACCGAGGTCACCGAGGCGCTGGTGAAGACCGGCGTACCGTTGCCCCGGACGAGCGGGGGGAGGCTCTCGTCGAAGAAGGAGATCCTGGCCGGGTTGGCTGCGGCCTTCCCGGTCGTCGATCTCGTTCGGCGGTACCAGGCCGCCCGGACGTTTCCTCGCGGGCTGGGGAAGAATGTCCTCGACCAACTGACCGGCCCCGGCGCGGACGGAAGGGTCAGGTGCGACGTTCGCCAGGTCCTCGACGCCGGCCGCATGTCCTGCGCCAAGCCGGCGCTGCAGGGAGTCCCGAAGCGGGACACCAGGGTCCGGCCGTGTCTAGTCGCTGAGCAGGAGTGCCTCCTGGTACGGGCGGACTACGGCCAGATCGAGCTCCGCGTGCTCGCCGAGATCACGCGGGACCCGGTGCTGATCGAGCACCTCCAGCCCGGCAGGGACGCCCACAAGATGTTAGCCGCGAGGATCCTGGGGACGACCGAGGACAAGATCACCCGGGAACAGCGCCAGAAGGGCAAGGCCGGCAACTTCGGGCTGGCGTTCGGGCAGAGCCCGAAGGGCTTCATGGAGTACGCGAGCGCCGTCTACGGCGTCGCACTCTCGCCGGCCGAGGCGCAGCGGATCTGGGAGACGTACCGCCAGACGTATCGCCGCGTGGCTGCGTGGCAGGACCGCACGCGGCAGAACCCGCCGAAGATCACCCGCACGGTCGGAGGTCGGGCACGACGCTTCCCGAAGCCCTGGTACTCGGCGCAGTTGAACGCCGTGGTGCAGGGGACAGCCGCCGACGCGATGAAGATCGCGCTGGCCCTGCTTCATGGTCGGCTTGGCCCGCTGGGGGCTCGCCTGCTGCTCGCCGTCCACGACGAAGTCGTCGTCGAGGCTCCGGCTGGAGTCGCTGAGCAGGTCAAGGACCTCGTCGTCGCGACGATGAAGGATGCGATGGAGAGATTCGTGAAGGTCGTCCCCGTCGAGGTTGAAGCGGACGTCCGGTCGAGTTGGGCGAAGGGGGAGGCGTAGCGGGTGAACCCGGCAGGCGTCGGCAGTCGAGCGGACGGGATTGATCGCCGAGGGGCCATCCTTCTCGGACCCGGTGTTCGGTGCCCGGATGCCGCCGCCTGCAAATCAGACGGAGCAGATCGCCATAAGATCGATGCCGGAGCCGGAGGAGGTCTCGCTTGAGCCCTCCCCGCTTCACCGACCGGACTGCAGCGGAGCCGTCGGCACCGGCAGGAGATCCAACCGGGACCGGCCCCGACGAGGCGGGCGTGGTTCCGTTCGCCGGCCCGCGGCTCTACACGTTGGCCGAGGCCGCCCGGATCCTGCGCTGCAGCACCGACACGATCATGCGGCGGATCGCCACCGGCAGGCTCCGGTGCTTCCGGGACGGCCGGAAGGTGCTGTTCTCCGACAACCACATCACCGACTACCTCGGGAGCATCGAGACAGGAGGTTCCACAACATGGGGTGCGTGTACCAGCGCAAGGGCAAGCGCCCGTCGCCCTACTACTGGGCGAAGTGGATCGACGCCCAGGGCCGGGAGCGGAGGGCGTCCACGCGGTGTCGTGACCGCCGAGGAGCTGAGGCGTTCCTGCATCGGGAGGAGCGGAAGGCCGCGGCCGGTACTCCCGTCGAACGGGGAGCCTCCCTCTTCGACATGATCGAGCGGTGGACCACGCACGTCGCCAGCTACGTGGCGCCGAGCTACCTCGAGAAGCTGGGCGACTACTGCCGCAACTACATCGGACCCTACTTCGGCGAGGTGCCCGTCACCGACATCACCGCCGACGCCGTCGCCAGCTACGCCCGTCACCGCCTGGCGAAGGGCATCAAGCCGCAGACCGCGAACAAGGAACTCGTCGCCATCCGCCGGATGCTCGCCTACTGCGAGGACATCGGCGCGATCGCCCAGGTCCCCCGCATCAGGATGGTCCGCGCCGTTCCCCGGCGCATCTGGCGCCTGCTGACGGAGGAGCAGGTCGAGAAGCTGCTGGCCGAGCTGCCGGAGCGGGTGCTCGCCTTCTACATCGTTGCCGCCTACGCTGGCCTGCGGCGGGGCGAGCTGTGGTCGCTGCGGTGGGAGGACCTCGATCTCGACGCCGGCCTGCTGCACGTCCGGCCGAAGGAGAACTGGTCGCCGAAGGGGCGGAAGGCTCGTGTCGTCCCGCTGCACGAGCGGGCCCTCGACGCGCTCCGGGGCCTGACGGCCGGCGAGCCGACCGAACTCGTCTTCGGGAAGCACGAGCACCGGCGGGCCTTCCAGGCGGCGGCGAAGCGGGCCGGGCTCGGCCACGTCCGGCCGCATGACCTTCGGCACTCGCTGGCCAGCAACCTCCTCAACGGCGGCGCCGACCCGATCTCCGTCCGCGACATCCTCGGCCACGCCGACCTCCGGACGACGAACGAGTACTCCCACACGACCATCGAGCGGATGAAGAAGGCGATGGGACGCATCGGCGGCAAGCCGGCCCCGCAGGTTGCGGTACCGCTGAAGGTCGTCCGTTGAGCAGGGTAGGGGGTCGCGTTCGTGGTGCCGCTGCGGGTGTACCACCGCGGGCGCGTCCCCGTTCCCGCACGTTCCGGATGCCGGCTCGGTTACACTATGGTTACACCGCTGCCCGCGGTGTCCTCGTCCTGTTCGTGCAACGTCTCGTCTTCGTTGGTGGAGCTGAAGGGATTCGAACCCTCGGCCTCTAGAGTGCGATTCTAGCGCTCTCCCAGCTGAGCTACAGCCCCACGGCCGGGGGCGGAGTATATCCGGGACGATGCGCGAGGCAAGGGAAAAGAGGGCCTCGCTCAGGAGCAGGTGGCCGAAGCGACGTCCGTGTTGCCGGTGACGGTCAGGGTCCAGCCGCCGCAGTCGAGCGTGCTGCCGGACACGAAGCGGACCTCGACGTAGACCGTGCGGGCGGAATCCCCCGCGGCGTCGTTCCACCGGACGCCGACGGACTCGTCCACTCCGGCAGGGTTCGTCCCCGAGGGGCCGGAGCTGGAGCAGCCCGAGGTGCCGCAGTGGACGAAGACGTCGTAGTCGACGTCGGGCGGCACGTCGAGCGTGACCGTCGCGGTCAACTCGCTCAGGCTCGACGTCCGCGCTTCGGTCACGCGGAACGAGACCCACAGCTCGCCGTACGACGGGTGGGTCAGGACGTCGTCGCCGTAGTCGCCGCGGATGGAGCCCATGCTCTCGGCGTCGGCGCAGGTGTTGTAGTCGTCGTCCAGCAACAGCTCGCAGCCGTCGTCGAGGACGTCGTTGCACTCGGCGTACGCCTCGGCGCAGCCGGCGATCGTGCAGGCCCCGTCCGTGCAGCCGGTCTCGCGGACGTGGGGCAGCGTCCCGCAGTCGACGACGTCGGTGCAGGAGGTGCCGCAGGAGTCCGGAGCGCCGGTGGCGAGTTCGCAGCCGTTCCCCGGGAGGGTGTCGCAGTCGAGCCAGCCGGGCAGGCAGGTCGCGACGCAGGAGCCGGCGACGCACTCCACGCTCGCGTTGGGCTGCGACGCGCAGGTGGCGTCGTTGTCGGGCACGGTGTCGCAGTCCTCGTCGAGTCCGTTGCAGGTCTCGGCCGCCCCCGGGTGGACGGTCGGGTCGGCGTCGTCGCAGTCCGTGCCGAAACACTCGGCGTCGCCGTAGGTGTCGGCGTCGAGGTCCGGGGGGGTGAAGACGCAGGCGCCGGTGTCGGGCACGCAGGAGTCGAGCGTGCAGGCCACGCCGTCGTCGCAGACCACGGGGGTGCCCGGACGGCAGAGGTTGTCCGGGCCGCACGTCTCGTTGCCGTTGCACAGGTCCTCGTCGGCGCACTCGGGATCCGTCGTGCAGGCGGGCGGGTCGGCGCACCCGGTCGCGTCCGGGGATCGGGGCGGGTCGCAAACCTGAGGCGGCGTGCACCGCTCGTGGACCAGCGCCCGGAGGCAGGTGCCCGTGTCCGGGTTGCACAGGTCGTCCGTGCAGCCCACGCCGTCGTCGCAATCGACCGGCGTGCCGGAGACGCAACCGCGCGCCGGGTCGCAGGACTCCGTGCCGTTGCAGGCGTCGTGGTCGTCGCACGACGCGTCGTCCGGCGAGTGCGAGCATGTGCCGGCGCCCGGCGTGCAGATGTCCGTCGTGCACGGGATTCCGTCGTCGCACTCCGCGGCGGTCGTGCAGGCCGTCGCTTCGACGTCGCTCGCGTCCTCGGTCGCCTCGTCGGGCGGCGGGACGTCTCCGTCGAACGCGTCGGGTCCCGTGTCTCCGGTGTCGTCGGAGGGCACCCCGCCCACGTTCAGGCCGCAGCCGGCGCTGCCGACGGCCAGCAGGGCCAGGAACCACAGTCGAACCCCTCGTCGCGTCGTTCGCATCTGTTCACCCCGGCGGGGTCGCCGCCCGTCCACCCTTTTCGATCTGTACCCGAGAATCCCGTCCCGCGCCACCGGCGAGCGGGAGGGCGGGGCGGAGGGGATGGACGCGGGCCGCGCGTCGGGTGTACCGTGCGAGGCTCGTCGGGGGAGGAGCCGGGCCGATGCGCGGGTCGTGGAGTCCGCAGTTCGACGAGGAGCGACGGCGGTTCGACTTGCGCGGGTGTTGCGAGGACTGCGTGTACCTCGTGCCGGAGAAGGGCGTGTGCGCCCACGGGTTCCCGAGCTGGGAGCACCGTCGGGCGTACTGGGACGGATTACGGGAGGGCCAGCATGTCGTCTTCTGCAAGGACTTCGAGTTCGCCTGACCGGCGGAAGAACGTGGCGGTGGTCGGTTCGGCGTCGCCGAACGCCGAGGTGCTGGTGCTGGCGGCGCAGGCCGGCGCGCTGGTGCGGCGTCTCGGCTGCAACCTGGTGTGCGGCGGGATGGCCGGCGTGATGGCCGCCGCGTGCCGCGGCTTCCAGGAGGCCAAGGCCGGGCTGCCGCCGGGGCCGGTGGCGGTCGGCATCGTGCCGGGGGAGGACCCGGCGCAGGCCAACCCGTGGGTCGATGTGGCCGTGGCCACCGGGATGGGCTTCGCGCGCAACGCCGTGATCGTGCGTTCGGCCGACGCGGTGGTCGCCATCGGCGGCGGCGCGGGGACGCTCTCCGAGATCGCGTTCGCCTGGCAGACGAACCGGCCGATCGTCGCGCTGGTGCCGAGCGGCGGGTGGTCGCAGATCCTGGCCGGGGACAAGCTGGACGACCGGCGGACCGACACGGTGCTGGCGGCGCAGACGCTGGACGAGGTCGAGGTGCTCCTGCGCCAGGCGCTCGGGCTGCCGGCCCTCGCGCGCTGACCGCGGCCGGCGGTCGCGGCCTGCTTTTCCGATGGACCTGCCGGGGCGATTCCGGGCCGAGTTGGAGCGCGAGGAGTCGCTGCCGCGCGGTGCGCGCGTGCTGGTCGCCGTGTCCGGCGGCGGCGACTCGGTGGCGCTCCTGCGGCTGCTCGCCGCCCTCGCGCCGGAGCGGGAGTTGCGGCTCGAGGTGGCGGCGGTGGACCACCGCACGCGTCCCGGGACGGCGGACGAAGTGCGGTTCGTGGCGGAGTTGGCGGGGGGGCTCGGCCTGCCGTTCCGGCCGCTGGTGCTGGCCGAGGACGGTGCGGGTCGCAACGAGGATGCGCTGCGCCGGGAGCGGCTGCGGGCCTTGACCTCGGCGGCCCGGGACGGCGGGGCGTCCCGGATCGCCACCGGGCACCAGGCGGACGACGCGGCGGAAACGGTCCTGATGCGGCTGCTGCGCGGAGCGGGGCTGGACGGGCTGGGCGGGATCCGGCCGCGGCACGGTCCGCTGTTCCGCCCGCTGCTCGGGTTCCGGCGGGCCGAGCTGCGGGACTGGCTGCGCGGGGAGGGTTTCCGCTGGCTCGACGACCCGTCGAACGACGACGTGCGGCGGCTGCGGGCGCGGGTGCGGCACCTGCTGCTGCCGGCGTTGCGGGCGGCCTCGCCGGACCTGGCGGGCGAGCTGACGGGGACGGCGGGGGCCTTGCGCGCCCTGCTGCAACCGCTCGACGCCTGGGATGCGGCGTGGCTCGACCGTCACGCGCGGCAGGTGCCGGCGGGAGGCGTGGCGCTGCCGGTGGAGGCTCTGCGCGGCGAGCCGGAGGTGGTGCAGGGGCGGCTGGTGCGGCGGGCGGTCGAGCGGCTGGGGGTGGCGCGCAGCCGCCTGGGTCGCAGCTGCCTGGCGGGGGTGGCGGAGGCGGTGGCGCGGGACGGGTCGGCGGCGGTGGTGCCGCTTCCCGGCGGCTGGGTGGCGCGGCGGCGGGGGGCGTGGCTGGAGCTGCGACCTGCGGAGGCCGACGGGCCCGCGGGGGAGCGAGGCGGGGTCGGAGGGGGCAACGTCGCGTAATTTCGACGCCCCGCGGCTTGTCGGTGCGGGGGTGACGTGTTAGGTTCGGACCGCCGGAGTGCTCGGGGGCGCGGGCGACCCGAAGTGGTGGTGCCTTGAAGCAGTCGACCAAGACGATCCTGTTGTGGGTGCTCCTGATCGGGGTGTTCTTCCTGATCTACAACCTGTTCTCCCAGGGGAGCGACTCGCGGGAGGTGACGTACTTCCAGCTAATTGCGGACATCGAGCAGAAGCGGGTGGCTCCGGACGAGGACATCACGATCGACCTGAAGGACAACCGTTACGAGTACGTGGTGTTGGAGCAGCGGGGGGAGAAGACGGTCAAGGTGCGGCAGCACGCGCTGGGGCTGGTCGACCCGGCGGTGCAGGACCGCATCGAGCAGGCGCTCAAGGCGGCGGGGCAGCCGCTCGGCATCCGCTACAAGCGCAGCGAGGACTCCGGCTTCTGGACCAGCGTGCTCGTCTCCTGGCTGCCGATGCTGCTGATCTTCGGGCTGTTCTTCGTGTTCCTGCGCCAGATGCAGGCGGGCGGCGGCCGGGCGATGTCGTTCGGCAAGAGCAAGGCGCGGCTGCTGACGGAGCGCAAGAACAAGATCACCTTCGCCGACGTGGCGGGCATCGACGAGGCGCGGGACGAGCTCGAGGAGATCATCGATTTCCTGCGCGACCCCAAGAAGTTCACCCGGCTGGGCGGGCGCATCCCCAAGGGCGTCCTGTTGATGGGGCCGCCCGGCACCGGCAAGACCCTGTTGGCGCGGGCGATTGCGGGCGAGGCCGGCGTGCCGTTCTTCACGATCAGCGGGTCGGACTTCGTCGAGATGTTCGTCGGCGTGGGTGCGGCGCGGGTCCGCGATCTGTTCGAGCAGGGGAAGAAGAACGCGCCGTGCATCATCTTCATCGATGAGATCGATGCGGTCGGCCGGCACCGCGGGGCGGGGCTGGGGGGCGGGCACGACGAGCGCGAGCAGACGCTCAACCAACTGCTGGTGGAGATGGACGGTTTCGAGGGGAAGGAGAACGTGATCATCGTGGCGGCGACCAACCGCCCGGACGTGCTCGACCCCGCGCTGCTCCGGCCGGGCCGGTTCGACCGGCGGATCGTGGTGCCGCTGCCCGACGTGCGCGGGCGCGAGGGGATCCTCAAGGTGCACACCGGAACCTCGCGCAAGGTCCCGATCGGCGGCGACGTGGTGTTGTCGAAGATCGCGCGCGGCACGCCGGGGTTCTCGGGGGCCGACCTGGAGAACCTGGTCAACGAGGCGGCGTTGGCGGCGGCCCGCAAGGACCGCAAGTCGGTGCTGATGACGGACTTCGAGGCGGCGAAGGACAAGGTGCTGATGGGCTCCGAACGCCGCTCGATGATCATCTCGGAGACCGAGAAGCGGACCACGGCCTGGCACGAGGCGGGGCACACGCTGGTGGCGAAGATGATCCCCGGCTCCGACCCGGTGCACAAGGTGACGATCATCCCGCGCGGCCGCGCCCTGGGCGTGACCCAGCAGCTGCCGACCGAGGACCGCCTCAACATCTCCCGCGAGTTCGCGCTCGACCAGATCACCGTGCTGATGGGCGGCCGCATCGCCGAGGAGGTGGTGCTCAAGCAGCAGACCACCGGCGCCAAGATGGACATCGAGCACGCCTCGGAGATCGCCCGCAAGATGGTCTGCGAGTGGGGCATGAGCGAGAAGCTCGGGCCGCTGGCCTTCGGCAAGAAGGAGGAGGCGATCTTCCTCGGCCGGGAGATCGCACAGCACCAGGAGTACTCCGAGCAGACGGCGGTGGAAATCGACAGCGAGGTCAAGCGCATCGTGATCGAGTGCTACGACCGGGCGCGACGGCTGGTGACGGACAACCTGGACAAGCTGGAGCGTATCGCCAAGGCGCTGCTGGAGCACGAGTCGCTGGACACCGAGGACATCGATGCGTTGATCGCGGGCCGGCCGATCCCGGAGCGCTGGA
The DNA here is from genome assembly GCA_016930215.1 of Deltaproteobacteria bacterium. Classification (GTDB taxonomy): domain Bacteria; phylum Myxococcota_A; class Polyangia; order DRWM01; family JAAZOP01; genus JAAZOP01. The sequence goes on along the minus strand of JAFGHH010000594.1, from coordinate 334 downwards.
GCGGGCCCTCGGCGCCGGCGGGCGCGGAGGCGGGCGCGGGGCGCGCGGAGGACGCACGGCGGCCGTCCGGCGAGCTGCTGCCGGGCCGGCCGCGCGAGGTACCGAGCACGGGTTGAGGCCGCGATGGGACCGGGGGAGATGGCGGATCGTTCGCCCGTTCGGCTGTGCTTCGCCGGCCGCGACATCGCGTTGGAGCGACCGCTGGTGATGGGCATCGTCAACGTGACCCCGGATTCGTTCTCGGACGGCGGGCGGTTCCTCGACCCGGAGGCGGCCGTGGCCCACGGCGTTGCGCTCGCGGCGCAGGGCGCCGATCTGCTGGACGTGGGCGGCG
>JAFGHH010000593.1 GCA_016930215.1 Deltaproteobacteria bacterium | reverse complement strand
GGGCTGCGCAGCACGCTCGACAACATCGCCACGCCCTGCTCGGTGAAGGCGTAGGGCAGGTACTTGCGGTGTCTTCCCCGACCCGAGGGGCAGGCATCTTCTAAGGTGCCGTTCTGGCACCTTAGAAGTCCGGCCTCCTCGTCGGTCAGCTGGAACATGAAGTCGGCCGGGAAGCGTTCCCGGTTGCGCTTCACGGCTCGATTCAGGGCCTTCGTCTGGACCCCGTAGAGGGCCGCCAGTTGGGCGTCGAGGATCACCTTCTGCCCCCGGACCACCAGGATGACTCGTTCGATGCGCTCCATCGGCACGAGGCTCGGCTCGGACATCGAGGCCTCCTGCCGCTGCGAGGCTCGCCCGCGGCCCTGCCCGCATCGCTTCCGCAACGGCCCGGCGACGCACCTGCATCGCGCCCTCCAGCGCGAGTGTTGCGCGGCGCGGTCGCAGGAATCGGGTACGAACGGCAGGGTTCCCGATCGGCCCCACACCGCGCCCTTCGACCGGCTCAGGCCGCGAACGGCAGCGCCAGCGCGCTGAACAACTGTCGGTCGGCGTGGGCCCGCACGTAGGCGGGGTCGATCCGCGGCACCAGCCGTGCCGTCCGTACCGAGGCGTACCAGTGGACGGTGACCGTCTCGACCGGCAGCACCTCGCAGAGCGGCGGACGGCGCCCCACGCGGAACCAGTGCTCGGAGATCTCCGGCGGCAGCGGGTAGAACGTCGGCGGCGGGTGCACGACCACGCTCGGGTCGCGGTCCGTCTGCACCGTCTCCCCGAGCAGGTGCGTGCCGAGCGCGAAGCGCACGCGACGGCGCGACGGCGGCGTCTCGACCATCCGGCACAACAGCTCGACGACGAACGGGTGTCCCGGCTCGGCGCCCAGCACCGCGTTGTTCGGCGCCGCCGGATACCAGTGGGCGAGCCGCCGGAAGGCACGGTAGCCGCCCGGCACGCGGCGCAGCAGGTCGCGCACCAGCAGCTTCAGGCCGGCCAGCGTCCAGACCAGCGGGTTGCGCGACCGGCGCACGCCGAAGGGCAGCGCCAGGTGCTCCGCGCCGCAGAACGCGCCGGCCCGCCGCAGGTCGTCGAACCGGCGCACGGTGACGGTGTCGGTATCGAGGTACACGCCGCCCTCGACCGCCAGCAGCGCGGCCCGCAGCACGTTGGCTTTCGCCGCCGGCGCCGCCAACTGCCCGTAGATCGTCCCGAGCGGCCCCGCGAGCAGGCCCAGCGGCGCGAACACCGCCGACGGGTCGATCCGTCGCAGCTCGACGCGCGCGTCGCCCCGCAGGGCGTCGGTCCCCGGACCGGGCTCCAGCGCGTCCGCATGGTGCAGCACGACCCGCTCGAAACCGCCCCGTCGCGCCGCGGAACGCACCGCCAGCGCGTGGACCCACGGCAGCCGTTCGCCGAACCAGATCAGGTGCCCCAGCGGCGGGATCACGCGGCCCTCCGCCACGCGCCGGCCGCTTCGTCGTCCTCGAGACGCCGCACGATCGCGGCGGCCGTGGCGTCCCACCCCGAGCGCGCGGCGCGGGCCCGCGCCCCGCACGACAGCCAGCGCCGCAGCGACTCGTCGGACAGCACCCGCGTCAGCGCAGCGGCCAGCGCCGCCGGGTCGTCGGGACCGACGAGCAGCCCCGAGACCCCGTCGTCCACGGCGTCCGGGACGCCGCCGGAACGGCAGGCCACCGCCGGCGTGCCGCACGCCGCCGCCTCGAGCAGCACCAGGCCGAACCCCTCCACATCGCCGTTCGGCTCCTCGCGCGCCGCCAGCACGAACAGGTCGGCGGCGGAGTACAGCGCCGGCAGCTCGGCGTCCGAGACGCGGCCCAGGAACCGGACCGGCACCCGCAGGCCGCGCGCCAGCGCCTCGAGCCGTGGTCGATCGGGACCGTCTCCCGCCACGACCAGCGCCGGCGGCGGAAGCGCGGGCGGCAACGCCGCGAACGCGCGCAGCAGCGTGTCGACCCCCTTGCGGCGCACCAGCCGCCCGGCCGACAGGACGATCCGGCGGTTCTCCAGGCCGAGCCGCCGGCGAAGCGGCCGCGGGTCGACCGGACGGAACCGCGCGAGGTCCACGCCGTTCGGCGCCACCAACACCCGCCCGGCGGGCACGCCGAGCCCGCGCACGGCGGCGGCGGTGAACCGGCTGACCGCGAACACCGCGGCGGCGCCGGCCAGCACGGCGCGGCGCCAGCGGCGTTGCGGCGCCCCGAGCGGACTCCACAGGACCTCGCGACCGTGCGCCGCCACGTAGTAGCGGTCCAGCAGTCCCGCGCGCTCTGCGAGCAGCGCCCCGGCCGCGGTCGCGGTCTGGGCGCACAGCACCACCCGAGCCCCGCTGCGCCCCAGCGCCCACGGGAGCGCCAGCGGCACCAACGCACCGAACGCCGAGGTGTGCGGCGTGCGCCAGCGCAGCACGGGGCACGGCAGGCCGGCGTCGTGCGCCGCGTCCCCGGCGGCCGCGGGAGCCAGCACGGTGACGGCGTGGCGGCCGGCGAAGGCGCGGGCGAGACGGTCGGCCCAGGTCTGCACGCCGCCGACGGCCGGCGGGAAGTCCTGCGATACCAGCAGCAGTCGCATCGGCCACCTCAGTGCGCGCGCGGCTCGTGGTGCAGCCCGCGCTGGGCCTCCCAGAACGTCTGGAACGCGCCCGCCCAGGTCTTCTGCTCGGCGTGCAGCCGGCCCTGGTAGCCCATCTCCTCGCGCAGCCCGCGGTCGGCGACCAGGCGCCGCAGCGCCGCGGTGAAGTCGTTGACGTCGCTGGCCTTGGCCACCAGGCCGGTCCGCCCCTCGACGATCACCTCCCGCGGCCCGCCCTCGTCGGTCACCACCGCCGGCAACCCCGCCGCCTGCGCCTCGATCACCACCGAGCCGTAGGTGTCCGTCGTGGAGGGGAAGGCAAAGACGTCGGACGAGGCGTAGAGCGTCGCCAGCTCCTCGCCCTCGACGAAGCCGGTGAACACCACGCCCGGGACCTCGGCCCACTTGCGTTTCAGCTCGTCGAGGTACGGGCCGTCGCCGACGACGACCAGCTCGACGTCCTCGCGCTCCTGGCGCAGGCGGCGGTAGGCCTCGCCGAGCAGGTCGAGCCCCTTCTCGCGGGAGACGCGACCGACGTACAGCAGCTTGGTCGAGCCGTTGAGCCCGTAGCGCTTCCACAGCGCGAGGTCACGACGGTCGGGATGGAACAGCGTGACGTCGGTCCCCTTCGGAAAGATGCGGATGTCCCGGTCGGCCAGCCCGTTGTCCTGCAGCAGGCGACGGTAGGTCTCGGTCAGCACGTAGACCTGGTCGACCTTGCCGTACAGGAACCGCACCAGGTGCCAGGCCAGCGCCTCCATCGACGGGTCGTCGGTCAGGATCCGCACGTAGTGCGGCAGGTCGGTGTGGTAGATGGCGACGGTGGGGATGTCGAGGAGCTTGGCGATCCACAGAGCGACGAGGCCGACGGGGCCGGGAGTCGAGATGATGATCCGGGTGAACTGCTCCTTCTCGCACCAGCGCAGCATCTCCAGCAGCGGCGGGATCGACAACACCATCGATTCGTACTCGGGCAGCGCCATGTGGTGGATCGGGGCGAAGTTCTTGAGGTGCCCCTGGAACGGCGGCGGCGTGGGGTGGCAGGTCACTGTGGTGATCGGCGTGTCGTGCTGCTCGGCCAGGCTCGCCACCGTCTGGATCGTCCGCGCCACCCCGTTGACGTCGACGATCGTGTCGGTGAACCATGCCCACTTCTCGGGGCGGCCCGCCCCCGGCTCGGCCAGCCCGTACTCCCGCGCCACGCTCCGCTGATAGCCCTTGTCGGCGTGCAGGTGCTGGAACCCCATCAGGTACGGGACGGCGACGATCCCGGTCGGGAAGATCAGCGACAGCTTGGTGAAGGCGTCCATCAACCGGCCCTGCTTCACGTGCTCGTACCAGGCGGTGAGCGCCCGGCGGATCAGCGTGTTGAAGAGCTGGTTGACGATCACGAACGTCTCCTCCTGCAGGTCGCGGCCGACGACGCGGTCGAACAGCAGGTTGGGGTCGTGCCAGTCGCGCATCACGATCTGCACCAGCCCCTCGATCAGCATCTCCTCGGGCGTCGGCTCGTCGACGAGTTGCCAGGAGCCCTCGGCGTGCGCCTTCATCCGCGAGGCCAGCTCCAGCTCCTCGATGTGCTCGCCGTACATCAGGTGGGCGAGCTGCGTGGCGCGCTGGTGCAGCGGTCCGGGATCGCAGAAGTGGTTCATCATCGTCTCGGCCGTGTTCGTCAGCGCACAGTGGGCGAAGGTCAGCGCGCTGGCGCCGAGCCCGCGGCCGCGGCTCTCCCGGCCGCGGACCCCCTGGAGGAATTTGTGGTAGTCCTCCGCCTCCGGCACCTCGGTCCACGCGCGGCCGAGGAGGAACCCCGAGTGGTCGTCGCTGCCGCCCAGGAGCCCCTTGCGCCACGGCTCGGGGAACGCCGGCGCGAGCCCGTGCTTCTTCGCCAGGCGCTCCACCAGCTCCGGCGTGAGCTGCGCGAGGAACTCGCGGTTGAGCTGGTTCCCCTCCGGCAGCTGCAGCCCGTTCACCTCCTCGAAATGCTCGAACAGCAGCACCAGCTGCTCGAGGTGCCGCGGCTCCAGCCGCCCTCCGACGTCGTGCAGCGGGTGCGGGACCGCCGTCAGCACCCCCTGCTCGCGGAAGTACGCGGCGAACTCCCGGATGTCCCGCGCCAGGTAGCGTCCGCGGCGGAACTGCTCCTCGGTCAGGTCGTAGGCCAGGATGTGCGTGTCGACCTGCTCCTGCCAGAAACGCACGGTGAACTCGCAGGAGACGAACGCGTCCTCGTGCGCCGCCGCGAGCTCCTGGGCCCCGGCGATCGTGTCGTGGTCGGTGATCGTGACGAACGCCATCCCGCGCCGCTTGAGCCGCCGGTACAGCTCCTCGGGCGGGCAGTAGCTCTCCCGCGCCCCCAGCTTGCGCAGCCACCAGAAGATCGGCTTGTCCGAGTACCGGCTGTGGCAGTGCATATCGACCTTGACCATCGCGCTACCTCCCGACGGGCCCGCAACGACCGCCCGCCGGATCCCCGTAGAGCGAGATCCGTGCCGCGCGTTTTCGCGTGTCTTGACGGGAGCAGGGCCTGTGGGGCGCAAATCACACTGTGCCGCGGGCCGACGACGGTCGCCGTCGCTCGAGCAGCACCAGCAGCACCGGCAGCACGGTCAGCGTCGCGGCCAGCACCGCCAGCAGCCCCACGACCGCCGTCAGCCCGAGCGTCGCCAGGCCGCGATGCCCCGTGAACATCAGGCTGGCGAACCCCGCCGCCGTCGTCAGCGTCGACAGCGCCACGCCGGGCCCGGTCCGCCGCAACGCCTCGCCGATCGAGCCCGGCCCCAGCTCCCGGTAGCGGTGGTAGAGGTGGATCGCGCCGTCGATGCCGGTGCCGACCACGATCGGGAACACCACGGCCGAGTAGAACGTCACGCGGCAGTCCAGCGCCACCAGCACGCCGAGGAACCAGACGAAGCCCGCGAGCAGCGGGACGTAGACCGTCAGCGCCGGACGGATCCGGCGGAAATGCACCAGCAGCAGCGCCAGCACGGCGAGCAGCGCGAGGCCCGTCACCGCCGCCCCCTCCTCGCGCAGGAAGCGGATGATGTCGGCGAACACGAACGCCGACGACGCGACCGGGACCTCCGTGCCGTCGGCGAGCCGCACGGTCTGCCAGCGCTCCTGCAGCCGCATCGCCTCGCGACCGTCGTTGAGGTTGCCGTCGGTCAGGAGGTAGACGAACCGCCCGTCCGTCCGGCCGTCCCGCTCGCGGAACAGCGCCCGCGCCCAGTCCGGAAACTCCGCCGCCGCGGGGTCCACCGGCGGCAGCCGCAACCGCTCCCGCCACCGCTCGAGCCGCGCGAACTGCTCGTCGTCCAGCCGGTCCTCGTAGAAGCCGAACGACGGGTCGGCCATCAGCGCGTCCATCTCGGCCAGCAGCGCCGCCTTGCGCGGCTGATCCGGCGGTGCGAACGAGTCGAGCGCGGCGACCTCACGGACTCCCGCGTCTCCCGCCGCCACGCGGCGCCGCGCCTCCGCGTACGCCGCCCGCGCCTGCTCGGGCGAGTCGGCGAGCAGCAGCGCCGGCGAGCTGGTGTAGCCGCGCACGGCGGAGCGGGTCGGCAGGCCGCCCCGGACGCTGCGCGCGCTGCCGAGGCGACTGTAGTCGTAGTCGAAGTCCAGCCGCACGGCGAGCGCCCCGCCGACCGCCGTGACCAGCGCCAGCGCGGCCAGCGCCCAGCCCGCGAAGCGTCGCGACGGCGGCGGCAGCGCGACCGACCCGCCGGCCGCCGGACGCACCCGCTGCGGCCGCAGCCGCTCGGCCAACGTCGCCACCGCCGGGAAGGCGGCGAACGCGACGATCATCGACACCGGCAGGCCGACCAGGCACAACAGGCCGAACTCCGAGAACGCGCGGAAGGCCGACGGGATCAGCGTCGCGAAGGCCACGGCGGTCGTGAGCAGCGCCGCCAGCGCCGCCCGACCCGTGCCGCGGAAGGTCCGTTCGAGCGCCTCCACGTGCGGCCGTCCCGCTCCCCGTTCCTCGCGGTAGCGGCGGCCGAGGTGGATGCCGAAGTCGATCCCGAGGCCCATCAGCACGGCGAAGATGAAGGCGGTCAGCACGTTGAGCCGGCCGAGCAGCAGGGCGGCGACGCCCAGGCAGACGAGCATCCCCGCGGCCAGCGGCAGCAGGACGTAGACCATCGCCCGCAGCTGCCGGAACGCCAGCAGCAACAACAGCGCCATCGCCGCGGCGGCGACCAGCGTCGCCGTCCGGACGTCCCCGCCGATCGCCGCGGCCTCCACGACGCGCGAGCGGAACGCGCCGCCGGTCTCGGCCCGCATCCCGGGATGGAACTCGGCCGGCCGCAGCGCCGCCGGCCGCCCCAGCGCGACCCCCGCGCACTCCGTGGCGGGCCGGTTGCCGAGCAGGCAGTCCGCGCGGCCCACGACCTCGCGCGCCAGGTCGAGGTCCACGGCCGAGCCGCGGAACCGTACGAGGAGCACGGTCGCGATCTCCGGCGCGGCGCCGCGATGCACGGGCGCCACGTCGGTCTCCAGGTACAGGAACCCGTCGTCCGCCGACGACCCGGCAACGGACGACGGCTCGTCGGCGAGCGGCGCGGCGGACGCGGCGAACGGTCCACCCTCGCCCGCCGCCTCTGCCGCCGGCGGCGCCCCGTCCGCTTCCACCGCGCCGAACCAATCGTCCGGGTCGCCGAAATCGTCGCCCAGCTTCGCGCGGTACTTGTCGACCAGCCCCGGCGGCAGGATCTCCGGTGCGGGCTCGCCCTCGAGGTCGATGAACGCGGGGTTGGAGTGGACCTTCTCCCAGCGCACGCGGCGGGCCAGGCCGTCGCGCACGGCCTCGAGGTCCTCGGTCTCGGCGTAGTACAAGGCTCGGTCGCGGAAGTAGCGCACGTCGAGCCGGAAGAACACCTCGGGCCGTTCGGGCCACGTCGCCACCACCGCGGCCACCTCGGCCAGGAACCGCCGGTTGGCCTGCGGGTCGGGCGACTGGGCGGTGATGTAGAGCGGCTCGGTCGAGCCGACCCGTTCGGCCGCCAGCCGCAGGTTGCGGACGCTGGGCGAGTCCTCCGGCAGCACTGCGCCGAGGTCGGCGACGATCCGCAGGTCGCGGGCGGCGAACAGGGACGCTCCGCAGAGCAGGGCCAGGCCGAGCAGGACGAGCCACGGGTGCCGCGCGCTCCAGGCGGGGTAGCGGTGCCACAGGTCGCGAAGTCGAGCCCGCATGCCGCCGAACGATGCAAGCCGTGGGCCGCGGACCATCCGTGCCTGCGCAGCACGGCATCATGCAGGAAAGCGACCCGTGTCCCGGCCTCCCGACCTGTGGCACGAAAACGACAATGGCGACGCGGCGCCCCAGCAGGCGGGTTCAGTCGCCGTACAGGTCGGTGGTCTTGAAGAACACCTCGCCCGGCACGCGCAGCCGCCACTCCCGGCCCGACTGCCGGCACCGGCCGCCGCAGCCCATCCAGAACCACTCCATCTGGACCAGCCGCTCCACCGGTTCACCGCTGCCGGGGTCGACCACGCGCGCCCGGCCCCGCTCGAGCAGCGCGGCCACCACGAGCGCCACGCGCTGGCCGGCGAGCTCGCGTTCCCCCGCCCGCAGGTCGAGACGTGGGGCGCGGCCCGCGTGCGCCTCGACCCACGCCAGCACCTCGGCCTCGTCGTGCTCGCGGCAGATCGCCAGCACGTCCTCGAGGTCGACCTCCATCCGCACCCCTTCGGACTCGTAGGTCGCCCACCGCTCGGCCTGCGGCACGGTCAGCGCGATGTCCCGGCAGTCGGTTCCGCACTCCTGGCAGCCGCCCTCGACGAGCACACAGTCCTCCGCCTCGGGCAGGCAGTCCTCGACGTCCGGGATGAAGCCCTCGCACACGACGTCCGCGGGCTCCCCGCCGCCGAGGACACGCGTGCCGCGGCAGACCTCCTCGCAGACCCGACCGTCGCACCCCGACGGGACGAACGAGCCGCACCAGACCACCAGCTCGAGGTCGACGGCGCGGTCGCCGTCGGCGTCGACCTCGGCCCACGTCACGGCGTCCTCGCCGAGCGTGACGAGGGACGGGTACTCGGCCCAGACGACGCGCGCCAGGCCGCCGGTGGACGGATGGAGCGCCAGCGCCGAGCCCTCGAACGGCCGAGCCTCGCCGACCGTCCGTGCCAGGAACCGCTCCGTCGGACAGCCGTCGCACTCGGGCGGCGGCTCGGCCGAGACTTCCGCCGCACCGACCGGGCCGGCCGCATCGAGGACCTCGACGACGGTTCCCGGCGCCAGGGTCGGCCCCTCGAGCACCAGCGTCCCGGCCTCGACACCGGCGCCGGCGAGCCACAGGCGCGGCGCCGGTGCCGGTGCCGGCTCGGCCGCCGGGTCCTCGACGGGCGGGACCGGCCCGCCCGCGGGTGGAGGCATGCCCGGGCCGCAGGCGACGACGGGCAGGACGGCGGCCGCGAGCGCGGCGCACGCGGCGCGAAGCGACGGTCGGCAGGGCGTTGTGGGCTGCATGAGGGGCTCCTTGGACGTTCCGGACCACACGGTTCCGGACGACGGCATGCTAGCACCAAACGATCGGCCGGGGGTCCCGTCTCCAAACGGCCCACGGGAGCGGGGACCGGCGCCCGTCGGACCCGGGACCCTTCGAACGGGGGGACGAACGGCCCCGGACTGTTGTAGGATGCCGGCCCATGGCGGGACGGACCATCACGATCGGCGACCTCCACGGCGACCTCCAGCAGCTGCTGCGGCTGTTCGAACGTCTCCCGGCCCTCGACGCGCAGGACACGCTGGTGTTCCTCGGCGACTACGTCGACCGCGGGCCCGACTCGCGCGGCTGCGTCGAGTTCGTGTCGCGCGAGCTGCCGCAACGCACGCCGGCGACGGTCGTCGCGTTGTGCGGCAACCATGAGGACGCGTGGCTGCGCGTGATCGACCACGGCTGGCCGGAGTTCCTCGGACCTCCGGGCAACGGCGTGCTGCAGTGCTACCGGTGCTACACCGGGCAGCCGCAGCCCGAGTTGGGGCAGGTGCCGACCGAAGAGGAGTACACCGCGATGGCGCGCGGGGCGTTCTTCCCGCCGGAGCACGTCGCCTGGTTCCGCGCGCTGCGGCCGTGGCACGAGGACGAGCATGCGATTTACGTCCACGCCGGCCTGCCGTGGTTCGAGGGCCGGTTCCTGCACCCGTCCGAGGTCGACCCGGTGATGGCGCTGTACTGGGTGCGCGAGGAGACGTTCTTCCGCGACTACCGCGGCAAGCACGTCGTGATCGGCCACACCTCGACCAACGAGCTGCCGCAGGAGCTGAGCAAGTTCACCCCGGCCGACCCCGACGACCTGTGGGCCGGCGACTACGTCACCGCGCTCGACACCGGCTGCGGCAAGCCCGGCGGCTTCCTCACCGCCTTCGAGCTGCCGTCGCGCTTCGTCTACGAGACCCGCTGATCCCCCCAGGAGCGTCGTCGTGGTCGTCGTCGCGCGGTCCCGCCGGGACGTCGCGCCCCACCCCGCTCGACACCCGCCGCCGCTCCGGCTACCCTGCTCGATGATGCGCGACGGAAACCGTGGACGTCCGTGGGACCTCGCGGTCCGCCTGACCCTGCTCGGTGCCGTCACCGCCTGCGGCGGCGGCACGTCGCTCGCCGGCGACGTCGGACCGGGCGACGGCCTCGAGTCGCCCGACGCCGGCGACGACGCCGGACCGGACGACGACGCCACGACCGACGGCGACGACGACACGGCCGCCTGCACGACCGACGAGCAGTGCGACGACGGCCTGCGCTGCAACGGCTTCGAGCGCTGCGTCGGCGGGACGTGCGTCGCCGGGCCCGCGCCCGACTGCGGCGACGGCGTCGATTGCACCGAGGACGACTGCTCCGAGACGCCTCCGTACTGCACGCGCGTGCCGCACGACGACCGTTGTCCGCCCGGCTGGGCGTGCACCCTCGACGGCTGCGTCGGCGCGTGTCTCGACGACGGCGACTGCGACGACGGCGACGACTGCAACGGACGCGAATCCTGCGTGGCGGGGCTCTGCGTCCCCGGCAGGCCCCCCGACTGCGACGACGGCGTCCCCTGCACGGTCGACGCCTGCTTCGACGGGACCTGCCGGTCGCTGCCCGACCACGGTCGCTGCCCGCCCGGCGAGTGGTGCGATCCGGAGCTGGGCTGCGTCCCCGCGCCGTCCTGCACCTCGTCCGACGACTGCGACGACGGCGACGACTGCAACGGACGCGAGGCGTGCCTCGCCGGCATCTGCGTCCCCGGCACGCCCATCGACTGCGACGACGGCGACGACTGCAACGGCCTGGAGTGGTGCCTCGACGGGACCTGCCGCCCGGGAAGGCCGCTCGACTGCGACGACGGCGACGACTGCAACGGACGCGAGACCTGCCTCGCCGGCGCCTGCGTCCCCGGTACGCCGCTCGACTGCGACGACGGGCTGTTCTGCAACGGCGCCGAGACCTGCCTCGCCGGCGCGTGCCGCCCCGGCTCCGACCCCTGCGACGACGGGCTCGACTGCAACGAGGACTCCTGCGACGAGGCGACCGACCACTGCCGCCACGTCCCGCTCGACCGCGACGGCGACGGCTTCGGCGACGCCGACTGCGGCGGCGACGACTGCGACGACGACCGGGACTGGGTCCACCCCGGGGCGCCCGAGTCGTGCGCGGGCGGCGTCGATGAGGACTGCGACGGCCGGACCGACTGCGACGACGAGACCTGCCGCGACCTCCCGGAGTGCTGCGAGGCGGTCCCCGAGATCTGCGACGGACTCGACCAGGACTGCGACACCGTGCCCGACGACGACCTGACCTGCTTCTACCTCGACGACGTCGTGATCCGGCCGTACGAAGGTCCGGTCTGCGCCCTCGACTTCTACAGCTACGACGACCCGCGTCCCGACTCCGCCTGGCTCGCGCCCGACCTCGCGCAACCCGACACGCTCGTCGTCCTGGCACACGTCGGCGCGGGCCCGACCTGCGCGGGCCGCGCCACCGTGATCGCGGTCGCCGACGCAGCCGACGGCTCCGGCGGCAGCGCGCGCTTCGAGTGGACCTCGGACCCGATCGAGGTCTCCCCGATCGTCGTGTCCGACGACCCCGACGACTGCCGACACAACGACCGGCTCGACGCCGGCCGCTGCGACTGGGACTGGACCGCGACCACCACCGACGGCGTGGCGCTCGGCAGCTACGCCGGCGACTTCTGCCTCTACGTGCGCGCGCGAACCCCCATCGGCTTGACGGCGATCCGGGTTCTGGACGCCGCGGGACCGCCAATCGCGCGTGACTTCGAGACCGTCTTCGCGGTCTGCCGGCGCACGCGGCCGGCCGTACCGTAGCGGAGGAACCGAACGATGCGGAAGACAACCTCGTTCCGCCCGCTCCCGGGCGCCCCGACCCTCGCCGCACTGCTGCTCGCCGCCGCCTGCGGGGACTCGTCGAGCCCCGGGACCGACGACGCGGGCCCGACCGACGACGCGACGACGACCGACGCCGACGCGGACGCCGGCCCCGACGCCGAGCCGCCGGTCGATGGTTCGGAGGACGGCGCGGCGGACGAAGGCGGCGGCCCCGACGTCCCGCCCGACGGCGAGCCCGACGCGACGGACGACGCCGAGCCGCCGGTCGATGGTTCGGAGGACGGCGCGGCGGACGAAGGCGGCGGCCCCGACGTCCCCCCCGGGCACTTCGTCGTGGCGACGATCAACACCGGCACCACCGAAGGGACGACGCACGACGTGCCCGGCGACGTCTACGGCGAGGAACAGTCCGGCTACTCCGACACGTACTACGGCGACGGGGCGGCCTGGGTGCCGGCGGTCGAGGCGCTGCGCGCGTGGCTCGACGCCGTGCGCCCCGACCTGGTGGCGTTCCAGGAGGTCTTCTACAGCGGCCACTGCCCGGAAATCCCCGCGGAGGCTCGGGTCGGCTTCGTCTGCGAAACCTGGGCGGTCGGCGACCCGACCGTGGCCCAGGTGCTGCTCGGCAGCGGCTACCAGGTCGCCTGCAACCTCGGCAAGGACGACAAGTGCCTCGGCGTGCGCAAGGCCTTCGGCCGCATCCGCCAGTGCGCCGACGACGACTTCTGCCTCGAGGGGCTCGACGGCGGGACCGTGAGCGGCTGCGGCAGCGGCTCCCGCATCGGCCGCGGCACGATCGACCTCGTCGCCGGCGGCGAGCTGACCGTCGTCACCGTGCACGGCACCTCGGGCGTGATGCCGGAGGACATGGAGTGCCGGCGGCGACAGGTCGAGCAGGTCTTCGAGGACCTCGACGGGGAGCCGGCGGCCAACGGCGCCCGCAACGTGATCCTCGGCGACCTCAACGTCGACCCCTGTCGCGTGCCGGAGTGGCTCGACGAGAGCAGCAACGAGTGGAACCGCCGCGTCGGCGACGGCGAGGACTTCCACTGGGTCTCGCCCTGCGGACCCCTCGTGCCGCCGACCTACGCCGGAACGCTCAACATCGACCACGTGGCGAGCGACGTGTTCGAGGGCGACTGCTGGGTGCCCGGCGTCACCGCCGGCCACGACGCCGTCTACCCACCCGCCTACTACGACCACAAGCCGCTGGTCTGCGAGCTCCGGACGCTGTAGGACACCCTCACGCTGCCGTCCGGACCCTCGCGGACGCGCCGCGCCCGTCAGCGGGCCGAGCGCCCGTCGCGTCCCAACGGCTGGGACGACGAACCCGGCACGGCCAGCGCCTCGTCGCGGTAGACGCGCCGGTGCTCCCACGTCCCGCAGAACGCGGGTCCGGTGCTCCGCGTCGGGACGCGGAGCGTTCCGTTGCGCGACAGCTCCTCGCCGTGCGCGCGGAACTGCAGGTACTCGGCGTGGCTCAGCTCCCGCCGCTCGCGCAGCGCCTGCCGGAGCCCCGTCCGTCCCCGCCAGGCGGCGGCGTCGTCGCCGACGCGCGCCGCGAGGAACTCCGCGCACGAACCGCTGCCGTAGGCGAACAGGCCGAGGCGGGCGCCGGCGGCGTCGACGGCGTCGTTCTCCAGCAACCCGGCCAGCGACAGGTACAGCGACGCCGTGTAGGCGTTGCCGACCTCGGCATTCGCCCACAGCGTCGGCAGCACGCGCCGCTCGAAGTCCGCGCCGGGTTCCGCCCCCGACGGCAGCTCGCCCGCCCGCGCCGCCGCCTCGAACAGACGCCGGTGCGCCTTGAACGCCATCTTCGGGAACGGCGCATGGAACAGCAGGTGCTCGAACTCGGAAAACCGCCGCCCGGTGTCCCGCCGAAAGCGTCCCCAACACCCGTCCAGCGCCCGCAGGTAGCACTCGAGCGAGTACGAGCCGTCGACCACGGCCGTGCTGCGGTAGGTCGGTCGCCAGAAGTCCGCGACCTCCTCGGCGTGCACCGCCTCCGGGTGGTCCTCGAAGCGCACGACGCGCGGCTCGTCGCCGACGAGCAGCGCCACGGCCCCGCCGCCCTGCGTCGGCTCGCCGGGACTGCCGATCTCGTAGCGCGCCACGTCGGTGGCGATGACCAGCGCCTTGCGGCCCGGACGGGCCCGCGACGCGATCCAGTCGAGGGCGATCCCCAGGGCGGCGGTACCCCCGTAGCAGGCGTGCTGGACGTCGAACACGCGGCAGTCGCTCGGCAGGTCCGCGGCGCGGTGGACCCAGGCAGCGATCGGCTTGGAACCGTCGACGGCGCTCTCGGTGCCGACCACGACCAGACCCACGCGGGTCGGGGCGACTCCGCCGGCGGCCAGCACGCCGCGTGCCGCATTCGACGCCAGCACCACGGGATCCTCGTCCGGCGCCGGCACCGCCATCCGCCGGCCGCCCAGCCCGAAGTAGTACTTCTCCGGATCGACGCCGTTGGCGCGGGCCAGCGTGCCCAGGTCGAGGAATTGGCGGGGGAGGTCCACGAACAGGGCTTCGATCCCCACGTCCGTCGGGCGAGCATCCGGCACGATCGGTCCACCTCCGTCCCCCCGACCGCCCCGACGATCGCTCCACGGCCCGTCGGGGTTTCCGCTCCTGTAGTCACGACCGGGCAGGAAGACAACCTCCGACGACCGGGAGCCTCAGGCCGAACGCGAGAAGCCGCGCGCCGAAGGCTCCAGCGGCGGCCGGCCGAGGTCCTCGAGGATCACGCGCACCGTCGCCTTGGCGGAGTTGATCACGCCCGGCACGCCGGCCCCCGGATGGGTTCCCGCCCCGACGACGTACAGGCCCGGGATCCGCGGGTCGCGGTTGTGCGGACGGAACCAGGCGCTCTGGCGCAACAGCGGTGCCACGGAGAAGCCGTTGCCGTGGAACGCGCCGAGCCGGCTGCGGAAGTCCTCCGGGGTGGCCACCGACCGTACGACGATCCGCCCCCGCAGCCCCGGCAGCAGCGTCCGCTCCAGCACCCGGAGGATCCGCTCGGCGTAGGCCGGCGCCTCGGCCGCCCAGTCGAGCGGAGCGTTCCCGAGGTGCGGGACCGGGCTCAGCACGTAGAACGAGGCGCAGCCGGGCGGGGCCAGCGACGGGTCGGTCGCCGTCGGGCAGTGCAGGTACAGGCTGAAGTCCTCGGGCAGCGACCGCCCGCGGAAGATCTCGCGCAGCAGCCCCTCGTAGCGCGGGCCGAACAGGATCGTGTGCTGGCGCAGCTCCGGCCACGTCCGATCGGTGCCGAAGTAGATCAGGAACAGCGACATCGACCAGCGCATCCGCTCCAGCCGGCGGCGCATCGGCACGGCGCGCGGGTCGCCGTCGAGCAGCTTCGCGTAGGTGTGGTGGAGGTCGGCGTTGGAGACCACGACGTGGAACGGAGGGCCGTTCCATCCCTCGGCCGTCAGCCGGTGCCGGCCGTCGGCGGCAGGCTCGATCCGCCGCACGGCCATCGCCGGCCGGAACTCGCCGCCCAGCTCCTCGAACAACCGCGCCAGCGCCCCCACCAGCGCCCCGACCCCGCCGCGCGGGTAGTGCACACCGCCCTGCCGCTCGAGGTAGTGGATCAACGTGTAGATCGAGCTGGTTTCCAGCGGACTGCCGCCGATCAACAGCGTGTGGAACGACAGCGCCTGCCGCAGCCGCTCGTCGCGCACGAAACGCGATACCGTCCGGAACACCGGCCGGTCGGCCCGCAGCGCCGCGAGCTTGGGCGCCACGCGCAGCATGTCCCACGGACGCAGGAAGGCCGTGGAGACCAGCTCGCCGTACCCCGCCTCGTAGTTCCGCCGGCTGAAGTCGAGGAACCTGAGGTAGCCGTCGACGTCGAGCGGATCGCGACGGCGGATCTGCTCGAGCGTCTGCTCCAGCTCCACGCCGTAGTCGAAGCCGTCGCCGTCGTGCCAGGCCAACCGGTAGAACGGCCGCACCGGCAACAGCTCGACCGCCTCCGCGAGCCGCCGGCCGGACAGCGCGTACAGCTCCTCCAGGCACTCCGGCGCCGTGATCACCGTCGGGCCGGCGTCGAAGACGAACCCGCGCTCGCGGAACTGGGTGCCGCGACCGCCCGGCCGGTCGAGCGCCTCGAACAGGGTCGTGCGGACTCCGGCGCTCTGCAGGCGGATCGCCGCCGCCAGCCCGCCCAGCCCCGCCCCGATCACCGCCGCCCGGACCTCGCCCATCATCCGTCCTCCCTCACGCCGTCAGCCAGCGGTAGAGCATCCGCGGGGTCGGCAGCGCGTGCGGCCGCGACCCGAGCACGATCCGCACGCGGTCCGCCCAGTCGCTCCGCAACGCGTAGAACCGTCGGATCGTCGGCTCCGGAAGCCGGTGGAACCGGGCAAACACCCGCCACCGCTCGTCCGGCGCGATGCCGGCGAACAGCATCCGGTTGAGCAGCCGCCCGAAACCGGCCTGCCGCTCGTGCTCGCTCCTCCAGCGCGCCCAGGCCGCGGTCCCCGGCCCGCCGGGCAACGCGTCCGCCAGTCGGCGCGCCACCCGGACCGCGATCGGGAACGAATAGCCGGTCGCCGGGTGGAACCAGCCGCCCCGATAGCCGCCCGCGTACGGCGGCTCGACCGACACCGCCGGCCGCCGCCACGGCATCGGGAGGACCCCCTCCTCCTCACGCAACACCTCGGAAACACTCCAGCCGCGCGCCTCGGACGCGGCCAGGATCCCCGCCCGCAGCGCGGCGCGGTCGAGCTCCGGCCGATCGGAGAAGTAGGTGTCCTCGAGCAGCACGCGGTCCGGCGCGAACGGCAGTGCGTAGAAGAACCGGAAGCCGTCGCGCTGCGGCACCGTGGCGTCCATCACCAGCGGCCGCTCGAGCCCGCAGGGCCCCGCCAACCGCAGCTCGAGCCCGACGAACTTCTGGAACCCGCAGCCGCCGGGGTCGCCCGGCTCGGGCCCGCGAGCATCGAGCACCACCGGCGCCCGCAGACGCCGCCCGTCGGCCAGCTCGACCTCGCCGGCGGCGACGCGCGTCGCGGACGCGCCGCAGAAAACGGCGCCGCCGGACGACTCGCGCACCGCCCGACCGACGACCTCGTCGAGCCGCTCGGCGGTCACGGCCGAGTACGGCACGTCGAGCGTGCGCCGGAAGCCCGGGAACGCCACGTCGTACGACGGCCAGCAACGCACGACCAGCGGCTCCAGCCACGCCTGGTCCTCCGGCTCCACGTCGCCGCCGTGGAAGCACCACGTGTGGTTGCCGCCGAGCCGCCCGTCGCGCTCGACGATCGCCGCCCGCAGACCCGATCGGCGATGCAGCGCTGCGAGCGCGCACAGTCCGCTCTGCAGCCCGCCTCCGACCAGGATGACGTCGAAGCTCTCCATCTTCCCGACGCACACCCCCGACGCGGCGGCATCGTAACGACGACTCGGGGCACCGGCAACCGGGACCGTGGTATCCTCGCCGCCGTGGAGCGCGGGTCCCGACCATGACGGGAACGAACCGGTCGATGCCGGACGCGGACGACCTCGCAGCGTGCGAGCGGTCGCTGCGGGAGGGCTCCAAGACCTTCCACGCCGCGGCGCGGCTGCTGCCGTCCCGTCTCCGGCCCCCGGTGGTCGCCGCCTACGCCTTCTGCCGCGTGGCCGACGACGCGATCGACGGGGCCGAGTCACCCGCCGACGGCCTGGCCGCCCTCCGCGAACGGCTCGACGGCATCTACGCCGGCGCACCCGACGACCACCCGGTGGACCGCGCCTTCGCCGCCGTCGCCCGCGGGTTCCGTATCCCGCGCGCCGTGCCCGAGGCGCTGCTCGAGGGGTTCCTGTGGGACGTCGAGGGGCGGCGCTACGAGACGGCCGGCGAGCTGCGGGCCTATGCCGCGCGCGTCGCCGCCGCGGTGGGAGTCCTGGTGACGCTGATCATGGGCGAGCGGCGACCGCCCGTGCTGGCGCGCGCCTGCGACCTCGGCGTGGCGATGCAACTGACCAACATCGCCCGCGACGTCGGCGAGGACGCGCGCCACGGCCGCGTCTACCTGCCGTTGGACTGGCTGCGCGAGGCCGGGATCGACCCGGAGGCGTTCCCGCGAAGCCCGACGTTCGGCCCCGCGCTCGGCGCGCTCGTCGAACGACTGCTGGCCGAGGCGGACGACCTGTACCAGCGGGCCGCGCCGGGCATCCCGCTGCTGCCGGCGGACTGCCGCCCCGCGATCCGTGCCGCTCGCCTGATCTACGCCGACATCGGCCGCGTGATCCGCAAGGCGGACCACGACTCGGTGACGCGCCGCGCCTTCACCACCCGTCGCCGCAAGCTGTGGCTGCTGCTCTGCTCGCGGTGGGGCCGCAGGGCGCGCCGGCCCGAACGGGTCGGCGCCGGCCTGCCGCCGCTGGCCGAAACCGCGTTCCTGGTTCGCGCCGTCCACGACGCGGACACCACACCGGCGCGCGCGGCGGATGGTTCCGCGACCCGTGGCGGTGGTAGTCTCGGTGCTCCGGACGGCGCGACGGACCCGTCGACGAAGCCGGAGGGCACGACCGCGGATGGATGAGCGGGAACAGGTGGAGCGGTTGCTCGAGCGGGCCGTCGTCGGCATGACCGGCGCCGGTTGCCCGCCCAAGCTCGCCGCCGCGCTGCGCCACGCCGTGCTGGGCGGCGGCAACCGCCTGCGCCCGCGACTGTGCCTGGCGGTCGCCGCGGCGCTCCGCCCGGCCGACTTCGCCGCCGCCGAGGCCGCCGCCACGGCCGTCGAGCTGATCCACTGCGCCTCGCTGGTCCACGACGACCTGCCGTGTTTCGACGACGCCCCGACGCGACGCGGCCGGCCCTCGGTCCATCGCGCCTTCGGCGAGCCGCTCGCCGTGCTGGCCGGCGACGCCCTGATCGTCGCCGCCTTCGACACGCTCACCGGCACCTGCCCCCTG
>JAFGHH010000592.1 GCA_016930215.1 Deltaproteobacteria bacterium | reverse complement strand
TGCAGACCCCGGTCCCGGCCGACAGGCAGCTCGTGACGCAGGACACCGGTGCGCCGGGCGTGCACGCGAAGCCGTTGTCGGGGACGGTGTCGCAGTCGTCGTCGAGGCCGTTGCATTCCTCCGGCGGCGGACCGCAGTCGGCCGCGGAGGGAAGCTCGCAGTCGGCCGTGCAGTAGCCCCATCCTTCGGAGCCGCAGGTCGTCGTGCACGGGATCCCGGGCGCGCTCTGCGTGCACGGGAAGCCCTCGTCGGCGACGGTGTCGCAGTCGTCGTCGGCGCCGTTGCAGATGTCGGTCGTCGGCGGGACGCAGGCGGCCCCGGTCGGGATCTCGCAGGCGTCGGTGCAAAGGCCGGTGCCGGTCGACCCGCAGGTCGTCGTGCAGGTCACCGCCTCGTCGAACACGCACTCGAAGCCGTCGTCGGCGACGGTGTCGCAGTCGTCGTCGAGGCCGTTGCAGGTCTCGTCCGGCGGGATGCAGTCGGCCGGGGCCGGGGTCGAGCAGTCGGCGGTGCAGGCGCCCGTTCCGATCGTGTCGCAGGTCGTCGTGCAGGAGGTCGTCGTGCCCAGGACGCAGTCGAAGTCCTCGTCGGTCGCGTCGTCGCAGTCGTCGTCCTCCCCGTTGCACGACTCCGCGGGAGGCGTGCAGTGCTCGGGCGACGGGATCTCGCAGCTGCTCAGGCAGGTGCCGGTGCCGGTACTGCCGCAGGTCGTCGTGCAGCCCACGGGCTGTCCGCGGGGGCAGGCGAAGCCGTCGTCCGTCTCGGTGTCGCAGTCGTCGTCGACCCCGTTGCACGACTCCGTGGGCGGAGCGCAGTCGGCGCCCGTGGGCGGGTTGCAGGCGTCGGTGCACGGGCCCGACCCGACCGTCCCGCAGGAGGTGGTGCAGGTCACCGAGGCTCCCGGGCTGCACGGGAACCCCTCGTCGGTCGCACCGTCGCAATCGTCGTCCACGCCGTTGCACGTCTCGTCGGGCGGAACGCAGCCGCCCCACGTGCAGTCGCCGGTGCAGGTCTGCGTCCCCTCGGAGCCGCACTCGGTGGCGCACGGCCGGGTCTCGGGCGTGTCGTCCGTCCCGTCGTCGAAGAAGCACTCCGGGTCGTCCGGGTGCACGCCTCCCTCCCGGTCGTTGCAGTCGAGCGCGACGCCGGCGCAGCACGGCTCGGCGCTGCCGGCGCAGCCGGCGTTGGCGTAGCCGTCGAAGTCACGGTCCAGCGGGTCGTCGCCGCAGTACTCGGGCACCCATACCCCGCCGACGCACACGCGGTGCAGTTCGTTTCCTCCCCCACAGATGCCGCACGGCTCGGTGACCCGGTCGTGGTGGTTCTCCTCGCACGAGCCGGCCGGCGCCTCGTCGAAGAACCCCAGGAGGCTGCAGCCGGACGAGGTGATCGCCACGAGCAGTCCGAGCAGGCGGGTCGGGGCGTTCATTTCCGCTCCTCCGTGCGGCGGACCACCCGTCCGCCGACCCCCCTTCTCGATCGGTTCCGGGAAGCTCCGCTTCGGCCGCGCGGCGCGTCGGTTCGGTGGCCGCCGAGCCGGCATCCGGCCCGTCGTCTAGAACCGGCCGACGACGGCGAGGCCAAGGCCGTCGGGACCCGCGCCGAGCGTCGCGGTGACGTCGGCGAACGGTTCGCCGTCCTCCGGGGGCGACTCCTCGCCGCCCCAGTTCGTCGTGAATCCGAGGACCGTGGCGGTGATCGCGGCGGCGATGGCGACGCCGAGGCAGACGTCGGTGGCGACGACGAACTGCTTCCCTTCGTCCTGCATCTCGACCGTGCGGTTCTCGTCGTTCGCGTAGTCCTCGTCCTTGATCAGGACGACGGCGCCGAGGGCCGCGGTGGCGACGGTCGCCGCGCCGGTGAGGCCGACCATCGACCAGAACCAGGCGGGGTCGGTGCCCGAGGGAAGCGAGAGCGCCACCGTGACGATCCGCTCGTCCCCCGTCGCCACCGCAACCGTCTGCACCTGCTCCTCGTACCCCTCGGCCGACACCCGAAGCTCGTGCTCTCCCTCCGGGAGCGTCCCGCTGTACGGAGCGGTCCCGGCATGCTCGCCGTCGACCCACACCTCGGCTCCCGGGACGTTCGCCTCGACCCGGAGGCGGCCCACCCGTGCCACCTCCTGCAGCGCCAGCGCCACGGTGGGACGTTCGCCGAGGACCACCGGCAGGGTCTGCTGGGCCGAGATGTACCCGTCCAGGCGCGCCTCGACCGTGTGGGTTCCCGCGCCGACCTGCACCGCCTCGGCCAGCGGCGCCGTTCCGACCAGGTCGCCGTCGAGGTAGATCTCAGCACCGGCGACGTTGACCTCGATGACCATGTCGGTCAGGAGCGCGTTCAGTTCCCGGATCACCTCGGCGACGCTCTGGAGCTGCGCCTGGTCCGCCTGGTCGCGGTACACCTCGAGGAAGCGCTGGAACGAGCGCAGCGATTCGACGTAGTGGAAGAGCGCCTTCTGACACATCGCCAGGTTGAACAGGGCCGACCGGGTCGGGAACAACTCGATCGAGCGCTCGAACTCGAGATACGCGCCGTCCCAGTTCTCTCCCTGCATCAGGGCCAGACCGCGGTTGAAGTGGTCCTCGGCCTCCACCCGCCGCTCCTCCGGCGCCATCTCCTCGAGCGCCGCCTCGGCGTCGGCGGCCGTCCCGCCCTCGGCGGTCGTCTCCGCGGTCGCCTCGGCGGAGGTTTCCTGCGGGTCGGCTGCCGCGGCCTCCTGTCCCCACGCCGTCGTGGCCGGCAGGACCATCGCCGTCAGGACCAGCCACACGCCCATCCTCGTCATCGAGCCCCTTCCTTTCCCCGCGCTCGGCCGATCGGCGATTTCCTCCCCGATTCGGTCGCCGCGAGCCGCCGGAATGCCGGTATCGGGAGCCTGCAACGGGGGGGCGGGTCGCGTCAAGGTACTCGTCGAAGGTGGAGGTGGACGCGGAGGACTGGACCATGCCGAGGATCCCGGCGGGGTCGGCGGCTTCGATGTCGAACGGGAAACGCATGACCGTGGAGGTCTGCGGCGTCGGCTCGTCTCCGAGCCGTTCGTTGGAGATGTTGGGCAGGATGAACACGCAGTCGGCGAAGACGAAGGCGCCGTGATCGAGGACCGCGCGGCCGGCGCCGGTGGGGAGTCCTCCCGACCCGCTCCGCGCCGAACCCGAAACCCGGCGAAAACGCGGCCGCAAGAACCGATGGCACAGCACACCGGTCGACGGCCGCCGCTCGATCACGCGCCGCGCCGCCGGCAGCGCAGCAGGCCGCCGACGAGCAGCAGGGAGAGCACGCCGACCGACCGGCGGGAACCGGGAACGGCACAGCCGCAGCCGTCGTCGCCGCCGCCGTCGCCGGCATCGTCGGACGCCTCGGCGTCGACCGACGCGTCGGCCTCCGTCGCCGCCTCGACGTCGGCATCCGCGTCCGCGGCGTCGCCCCCCGCATCGCCGTCGCCGTCCGCGTCGCCGTCGGTCCCGGCATCGACCGGAGGCGTTCCGCCGTGCTCGAAGGCGCCCATGTCGGGCGCGGTCCCGCGCGCTGCCCCGAAGAAGTCGGTCGGCGCGCTGCGCGCCGGGTCGCCGGAGTCGACGATCGCCGCGGTCTCCGCCGCGGCGGCGAGGTCCCAGTCCGGGCCGGCCGGAGCGGCGAAGCCGGGGTCGGTGTTCCGCGAGTGTTCGTCGAAGCCCGAGGCGGCCTGCCAGGCGGCGAGCGCGCCGGCCGTCGCCTCCCAGCGCCCTCCCCCGGCCGCCGGGAACCAGCAGGCGTTGTAGTCGATCGCCGCGTAGGACGCGGCGGGAAGGTCGGCGCGCAGGCAGCTCCACGAGTCGGCGCCGGCGAAGTGGATCGCGTTGCTGACCAGCAGGTGGCCGGTTCCCTCGGTCCGCAGGGCCACGCCGGTGCCGCCGCCCGCGCCGACCCAGATCGAGTTGTTGCGCACGACGGCGCCGGTGGTCTCTGCGTCGCCCGTGCCGCGGTCGCGGTCCGGAACCGCGAGCGCGGTGATGCCGAAGTCCTGCTCGTGGACCACGACGTTGTTCTCGATCGTGCAGTCCACGCACGACGAGACGCCGATACCGACGTTGCCCACGTTGCGCACGGTGTTGCCGCGGATCGCGACGCGCGTGAACGACTCGGCCGAGTCGTATCCTCCGTCGACCGCGATGCCCCAGCAGCCCTGCCCGGCCGCGCCCACGTCCTCGCGCACCAGGTTGCCCTCGATCGTCAGGTCCTCGTGCACGCCGTGCACGACCAGCGAGACCGCCTCGCAGCTCCCGCTGTCGCGCACGCTCGAGCGGTACAGCTCGTTGCCGCGCACGACGATGCCGCGGGTGCCGCCGGCGGCGGCGCCGCTGACGTAGATGTTGTGGTCGAACACCGGGCGCGTGCCGTTGTTCTCGAAATAGCAGCCCTCGAGCACCGTGTCGTCGCCGGCCCCGAGGTACCCCTGGGCGTGGCAGTTGACGATCCGCGAGTTGCGGACCGTGAGGCGGTCGTTGCGCCCGTCGCACTCCGGGTCGGCCGCGTTGCACGCGTTGCTTCCCGCCTGGTGCACGCCGATCCCGAAGCCGTCGATCGACACGTTGTCGATCGTCACGTCATCGATGTCGTTGTACAGGAAGAAGCCCTGCGCGTCGGTGCCGGCGCCCGCGGTGCAGCGCAGTTCGAGGTTGCGGAAGACGTAGCCCTCCTCGTGCTCGGCGTCGCCGCCGTCCTCCAGGGCGAACGCGTTCGCGTCGGAGCGCACCCAGACGATCGGGCGCCCTTCGGCGCCGGAGCCCCAGGCCGGCGCGTAGTCGGCGACGCGGCACGGCAGCGCCGCGGTGCAAGACGTGTTGACCCAGCGCGAGCCGGAGCCGACGACGAAGGCGCCGCCGCGACAGAACAGGATCGCGTCGCCGGCGGCCAGCGAGCCGAACCGGCTGCGCGCCTGCTCGTAGGTCCGCCACGCCGTGGCCGGACTCGTCCCGTCCGCGGCGTCGTCGCCGGGCACGCAGCCCGCCGCAGCCTCCGCGTCGCAGTCGCAGACGTGGTAGTCCGCGGCCGACGCGGCGGCCGGAAGCGCCGCGAGCGCGGCCAGAACCGCGATGCTCCAGCACGGACGTCCGTATCCCGCAGCCATCGCCGACCTCCCTTCCGCGCGCCCGGAGCTCGTCGGACGCGCTCCGGCACGAGCCCTCGCCGGGACGTACAGCCGTTGCCGTCCCCGCCGAACACCCTCCCGGTGCCGTTGGGATGGAACGTATCCGTTCTCCCGCGACGCGGCAAGGCGCGCGCGCGTCTGTGGTCCGGTTCTCGACGCCGGCCGGTTCACCTCCACGGGCGGCGCCGGCCGGCTACGGGTGCGCGGCCCAGAGCGCGCGCTGGAAGTCGCTGCCGCGATACCCGCCGTCGACCTCGGTCCCGTGGAACTGCGGGAAGCGTCCCGTCCCGTCCGCCGGGTCGGTGTCGAGGATGCAGCCGCCGGCCCCGTCGGGGCCGTAGGTCACGCCGTAGTGGTTCTCGAGGCCCTCGGTCCCGTCCGGGTCGTAGTGGACCGTCAGGTCGCAGACGGCGTCCTCTCCGGTGCAGACCGTCGCCTCGTTCGCGCTGGTGCAGGGGTCGCCGGCATGGTCCCCGCCGGCGCAGACGCCGTCGGGCGGGGCGCACGGGTCCGGCTGGCTCCACGCTCCGGCGGCGACCCAGCGGTCGACGTAGTCGAACAGCAGCGGGTTGGTCCAGACGTCCTGGAGCGCGGGCCAGAGGCGCATCGCCAGCACGGTCCCGCGCCAGGGCTGCGAGATGCAGCAGTACTGGTAGCCGCCGCCGGGCCGCCGGCCGCCATCGACGTAGCCGTACGGGTCGGGCCGGCTGCGGAAGCCGCTGTCGTCGATCACCGTGTTCCAGTACGCCCGCTCGTCCAGTTCCTCCGGGAAGCCGAACAGCGCCGCGTCCCCCGCGCCGCGGAACGTGCCCCGGTCCTCGTGGAAGAAATCGGCCGCGCGGATCGCATCGCGCATCCCCGCGTCGTCGAGCAGCACGGCGGCGAAGGTCAGCGGCAGCTTCTGCCCCGGCCGGTGCCCGCCGCCGTCGGGCCAGGTCTGGCCGTGGCGCACCATCGCGTACAGGTCGATCCCGTACTGCACGTAGGCGATGAGGGCCGGCAGGCGGTCGGCGAGCGGGTCGTCGAGCATCAGGCGCAGGGCGGCGTCGTTGTTGCGCAGCGCGATGTCGGAGCCGTAGTCCGGGATGTTCTCCACCGGGTGCAGGTAGCGCCCCGTGGCCCCGCCCTCGTGGTCGAGCTGCACGCGGACGAACCGCGCCTCGACCTCGGCCAGCGTCGGCGCCGCGTCCACGGGCGCCAGCGCCGGCAGGAGCTCGGTGTGCAGCGCGGTCGTCGCGTATTGCGGCTTGTCCGGCCCGACGTAGGGCGGCCGGAACGTCGTCGCGCCGCCGTCCGGCGGCGGCTCCGCCACGACGGTCAGCACGGCGGCGGTGGTCAGGATCCCGTAGCTCGTCCCCGGTTCCGCCGGCTCCTCGGCGCTCACCACCTTGAGGAGCGACTCGCCGGGCGAAGCGAGGTACGGGAGTGTCGGCACGAGGTCGACGTCGGCTCCCCCGGCCCGCTCGTCGAGCCCCTGGCCGCCGCCGGGGAGCGGGTTGACCTCCCAGCCGTTGCGGACGTGGTCGCAGTTGCAGTCGCCGTTGCGGCCGTCGTCGCCGCAACGGGCGGCGTAGTCGGCGCCGGCCGAGCGGCAGGCCTCCTCGCAGGCCTGGGCGCCGGCCGACCAGCCGTCGCAGATCCCCGGGCCGCGGGCCACGCGACGCGCATCGGCGTCGGGGGTGATGCGGACGATCGACACCGGTCCGACGACCCAGAAGTCGCCGTTCGCGTAGCGTCCGCTCCGGGCGCAGCGGTCGAAGACCCAGGTGACCCCGTACTGTTCCACGGAGCCGACCCCCTCCTCCGGCGTGCAGCTCGGCGGGCCGGGCGGCTCCTCGGCGCCTCCGCAACCGGCAAGCAACCCGAGCAGCAGCAGGGGGACGACGGTGCGCGATGGACGACGCATGCAGCCTCCTCCGGACGCGGCGGCGACGGCGCCGTCCCGTCCACCGTTTCCGACCGGATCCGGAGCGTAGGGCAGCCGGAAGCCGGGCGCAATCGCCGGCGGGACGACGGCACTCCTCCCCGCCTGCCCCAGCGCTGGATGTTCCGTTGCGTCGTGCTACCCTTCCCTCCATGCACAACCCGACCCGACGTTCGGCCGTCCCGTTCGCCCTGTCGCTTCTCGTCGCACTCTCGGGCTGCGACGGAGGCACCACCCCGCGCCCCGACGTCCCGCCCGACGCGCGCGACGGGGACGCCTTCGACGACACCGCTCCGGACGGCGCCGACGAGGCATCCCCGGACTCGGCCGACGAGGCGACGACCGACGTCCCGGACGACGAGGCCTCGGACGTGCCGACGGACGTCGGCCCGCACGAGTGCGAGGGGGTTGCTGCGGTCTGCATCGACCACGTCACGCGGAGCTTCTGCGACGACTCGAGCGGCACGCCGGTGTGGCTCGACGAGGCGTGTCCCGCGGGGTCCGGCTGCGTGCGGGGCGAGTGCGTCGCCGGGGAGTGCTCCGACGCCTGCAACCTGGGCGACACCGACGGCGTGCGAACCTGCGAGCTGTACGACCTGACGACCGGCAGTTGGCTCGTCCCCGACCCCGCGGCCGGACTGCACGACCGGTCCCGGGCCTACCAGCTCTGGCTGCGGCGGGACGGGATGGCGCACGGCGGCGTGGGCGGCAACGCGATCTACTCCGACCCGCCGGCCTACGAGCACGTGACGGGCCTGGGCCACATCCGCGACTCGGCGATCTGGACCGGCACGTACCTCGCCGCCGAGGCGTTCCGGCTGGCCGCCACGGGCGCCGCCGACGCGCGGCGCAACGTGGAGCGGCTGGTCGAGACGCTGCACCTGTGGTTCAACGTCTCGGGCCACCCGGCGCTGCTGGCGCGGTTCGTCGCCCCGGCGGGCGCGCACCCGCTGGTCGCCATGGACTGCGCCGAGCTGGGCGTGCAGTGCGACGTGGAGTACGAGGGCACCCGCTACGACTACTGGGGCCACATCAGCCGCGACCAGTACCAGGGGGTGCTGCTGGGCTACGCGGCGGCCTACGAGGCGCTGGGCGCGGCGGGCGAGGCGCACCGGGCGCTGATCCGGGAGGACGTGGTCGAGCTGGTCGACGAGCTGATGCTGGAGCGGGACGTCCCGGTGCGGTTCGTCGTCGACGGCCTGACGCTCCCCGCGTCCCGGATCCACCTGCGCTACGTGATCCTCGACCCGCGCCAGATGGTCGGCGGCGCGATCACCTTCATCCTCGACACCTCCGACCTCGAGAACGCCGAGATGATCGGGTTCCAGGAGTTCACGCCGAACCTGGCCCACGTGCTGCGCCGCATCCCGCTGCTGGGCGGCGTCCCCGACATCCCCCGCTCCAGCTCCGCGATCATGCTCGCCAGCTTCTTCCGCGTCGGAATGCTCGTGACGGACGGCGTGCCGGGCCTCGAGGCGCGGCACGACGCGTACGTCGACTACTACTACCACCACGCCGAGGAGGGCGGGAACGTGGAGGAGTGGCTCGGCATCGCCCGCACCTGGTCCTACGACAGCCACTGCGGCGAGGCGTACTACGGCAACAACATCTCGATGCAGCCGATGTACAACTGGGCCCGGCTGGAGGACGACCCCGTCGTCGCCCCGCAAGTGCGGCTCGACGTGCTCGAGGCCCGGATGTGGTCCTCGTTCGTCCGCACCAAGAACTGCTTCTTCAGCTACATCTACGCCGGCACCGTGCCGGGCCACGACCCCGCGGTGGTCGACGCGGCCGCCGTGCAGCTCGCCCAGTTCCCGGCTCCGCCCCGGGTGGACTGGAGCATCGATCTGCGCACCGACCCGCGCTACCTGCCGCACGAGGACGGCTGCGAGGACCAGGTCCACCACGGCGACGCGGTCGACGTCGGCGAGCGCTGCGCCGCGGACTTCATCTGGCAGAGCAAGCCGTGGGAACTGTACTGCGAAGGCGACCCGCACGTGACCTACCCCGGCGTCGACTATCTCGTCGCCTACTGGATGGGCCGCCGGCACGGCTTCCTCGCCGACGATTCCGCCGGCCGGTGCCTCGCCTGGCGCTGACGCCGCCCTCCGACCGCCGCCCGGCACCCCGCGACCGTGCAGGATCGTGGACTTCGGCGCGAAACGGCGCTAGCGTGCCGCCTTCGAAAGAGCGCCCCGCGCGACAAGGATCCGGGGGACCCTGGAGGAAGACGATGAGAGACCCCAAGCAGGTGCTCGAGAACACGATCCAGCGCTGCCGCGAGCGGAACATCATCATCCCGACGTTCGACGAGATGCGGCACCCGGAGAAGATCCCGGCGAAGCTCAAGGCGGAGCTGAAGGGGATCGGCCTGTGGGATCTCGACCCCCGCAACCTGTTCCGCATCACCTGGAAGAACGAGCCGGTGGCGCAGGGCGGCGGGTTCGGTCCGGTCAACATGCTGGACCTGCCGGGCGAGCTGACCGGGGTCGACGCCCGGATCCTGATGATCATCGGCAAGTTCTTCCCCACCGGCTCGCACAAGGTCGGCGCCACCTTCGGACCGCTCGTCACCCGCCTGATCGAAGGGCGCTTCGACCCGACGTCGCAGAAGGCGATCTGGCCCTCCACCGGCAACTACTGCCGCGGCGGCGCCTACGACGCCCACCTGCTGGCCTGCGAGTGCATCGCGGTGCTGCCGGAGGGGATGTCGCGCGAGCGCTTCGACTGGCTGAAGAAGGTCGGCGCCGAGATCTTCGCCACCCCGGGCTCGGAGAGCAACGTCAAGGAGATCTACGACAAGGTCAAGGCGCTGATCGCCGAGCGCGGGGACGCGGTCGTCAACCTCAACCAGTTCGACGAGATGGGCAACCCGCTCTGGCACTACGCCGTCACCGGCAAGGCGCTCGAGGAGGTCTACGAGACCCACAAGCGGCCCAACCAGCACCTGTTCGGCGTCGCCCTGACGCAGGGCTCCGCCGGCACGCTCGGCGCCGGCGAGTACCTCAAGGAGAAGTACCCGACGATCAAGGTCGCCGCCTGCGAGGCCTGGGAGTGCCCGACCCTGCTGCTCAACGGCTTCGGCGCGCACCGCATCGAGGGGATCGGCGACAAGCACGTGCCGTGAGTCCACAACCTCCGCAACACCGACCTGATCGCCGACATCCCCGACGAGGACTGCATCCGCGCGATGCGGCTGTTCAACGAGCCGGCCGGGCACAAGTGGCTCCAGTCGAAGGGTGTCCCCGCCGACCTCGTCGGCAAGCTCGACCTGCTCGGCATCTCCTCGATCGCCAACCTGCTCGCTTCGATCAAGATGGCCCGCTACTACGAGCTCGGCTCGAACGACGTCGTCCTCACCATCGCCACCGACTCGATGGAGATGTACCAGTCCCGCGTCCAGGAGTACCGGAAGCTCGAGGGCGAGTACACGGCGCACCACGCCGCCGCCGACCTCGACCGCCGCCTCCACGGCCAGACCACCGACCACCTCCAGGAGCTCGGCTACTGGGACCGCAAGCGGATGCACAACCTCAAGTACTACACGTGGGTCGAGCAGCAGGGGCGGACGAGCGAGGACCTCAACGCGCAGTGGTAC
Organism: Deltaproteobacteria bacterium; assembly: GCA_016930215.1. GTDB lineage: Bacteria > Myxococcota_A > Polyangia > DRWM01 > JAAZOP01 > JAAZOP01. The sequence goes on along the minus strand of JAFGHH010000592.1, from coordinate 1,578 downwards.
GACCCCGAGTGGTGGAACCGGCAGTTCCACACGATCGAGGCGTGGGACGAGAAGATCCGCGAGTTCAACCGCCGTACCGGCCTGCTGGAGAAGTACCGCTAGAGCCCCGACCTACCGCGAGGCGAGCCAGGCGTCGAGCGCGTTCTGCGCCGCGATGTTCCAGTTGTAGTCCTGCTCGTTCCCGCTCGTCCGGGGCGCGGACGGCGGGGCTCCCCGCCACATCGGGTGGTGCAGGAACACGGGCAGCGGGACCATGAAGGTGTACCCCGCGGACGAGACCAGACGGACGGCCCCCTCGGGGTTCGCCGCCGTCGAGGCCCACGCGGCCTGGATCGTCCGGTAGTGCTCGTAGGCCACACCGCTCTTGTTGAGCGTCACGGCGTGCACCAGGCCGTCGTCGAGCAGCAGCTCGAAGACGTCTCCGTAGCGCGTGAAGGTCCCCGTCAGCGACACGTCGTCGAAGAGGCTGAGGAAGCCCGTGTTCGCGCCGGCCGCGGCGGAGACGAACACCCGGAACTGCGCCACGCCGCCCGCGGTCGGGTCGGCGACGTCGAACGCGGTGTTGCCGTCCCGGCTCGTCGAGGGGTTCGTGGTGACGATCGCGCGCGCGACGTGGACCGGCCGCCCGAAGTGCGGCGAGCCCTCGCCGCGCTCCGCGACCTCCCGGACCAGGTCGAGCACCGACAGCTCGACGGGCAGCGTCGCGTCGCCGTAGCCTTGCGCCACGGCGTAGTCGCGGAGCCTGGTCAGCGCGGTCGTGCCGACGTAGGAACAGGCGGCGAGTTGGTCGAGCGAGACGATCGGGCGGGCGGCCACGATCGCGGCCGCCGCCCGGACGTCGAGCGCCACGTCCACGTCGAGCTCGGTCTCCGACGCCAGGTTGACCAGCTCCAGCGTCGCCCGCACCTGGTCGGCGGTGAACGGGACCGCCTCCCAAATGCCGACGTACACGACCTCCGACTCGATCCAGCCGTTCGCCAGCGCGTAGGCGTACAGGCGGTCCATCGCCGCCGGGCCGACGTAGGCCACGTCGTCGACCTCCTGCACCGTGTCGTACGCGTCGTCGTCGGCCGTGCCGACGACTCCGTCCGACCCGTCGCGGTGGCCGATCAGGTTCACGGCGGCCCGCCGGTCGAGGCCCACGTCGATGTCCAGCCGGGTGACGGTCGTCGTGACGTCGTTGAGCAGCCGCAGCACCCCGTTCGCCTCGGGCGTCCCATCGACCAGCGTCAGCGGCGTGTAGGACTCGTCCGACGCAGGAGCCTCCGCCTCCTCGACGCAGCCCACGCCCCCGAGAACCAGCAGCGACCACCAGGCGAACCGGCTGGGACGAACGCGGTGTTCCATGACGGGCCTCCTGCCGCACGCTCCATGCCAAGACTGCGCGAGGACGGCGGTCCCGTCAAGATCCCGCCCGCCCCCGTCCCGCCCGCCCCCGGCCGCTCGAAGCCGCCGGGGCGACGACCGCCCGATCACAGCTCCGCCGGCGTGACCGGGCGCGCGCCCGGCAGCCGCAGCAGCTCGCCCAGCGAGAAGCCCCGCATCGGCTGTTCCGGAACCGGGGTCGTGCCGGCCGCG
>JAFGHH010000099.1 GCA_016930215.1 Deltaproteobacteria bacterium | reverse complement strand
ATCCCCGCCTGCACCCGGGCCGCGGGCGTCAGCCGCGGCCGCGGCGCCCCCACCAGCCCGGCCAGCGTCGTCGCCAGCTCGTTCCACGTCGGCGACGCGGGGTCGACCAGGCAGTACGCGTGGCCCCGGAACGTGCGCAGCGCCGCGAGCGCCAGGATGGCCTTCGCCGCGTAATCGACCGGGGTCAACGGCACGACGCTGCGGGCTCCCTCGAGCGTCGGCAGGGGCGTCCACGACGGCAGGCGACGGAGCGCCTGGAGCGAGCGCACGAGCACGCCGAGGCCGTCGCCGGGATCGATCTCTCCGGTGCCGGCATCGATCGGCATCGAGCCGGGGCGGACCACGAGCAGCGGCACCGTGCGTCGCGCGTCGCGCACCCGTGCCTCCATCTCGAACACGGACCGGTCCAGCGCATCGACGAACCCCTGTCCGACGTCGAACCAGTCCTCGTAGAACGTCCCCGGGTAGTCGCCGCTGACCGCGGTGGAGCTCACGAGCACGAACGATTCGAGGCCCCGGCAGCGGTGGGCGAAGGAGAGCACGCTTTCCACGGCCCGCACGTTGTCCATCGCCGCCCGCTCGGCGTTGCGTCGCGTGCCCGGCGCGAGCTGCAGGGCGTGGACGAACACCGTCGTCTCGCTCACCACCCGGTCCGCCACCTCGCCCGACAGCGCCAGGCCCGGCTCGAGCACGTCGCCGGCGAACAGCAGCACCGAGCCGCGGGCCGCGGGATGTCGTCGGGTCACCCGCGCCACCGCCGCGTGCGCCTGCGGCAGCTCCTCGGGCTGCGCCAGCAGGAACACCGGGCGACCGGCGCGCGCGAGCTCGAGCAGCAGCCTGCGGCCGAGGAAGCTCGTCACGCCCGTCAGCAGCACCGGACCGTTCGTCGCGGGTGGCGCCGTCGTCATGGCGAACCCGAGCCTGCCACGCGGAGTCGGGGAAGTCGAGGAGTCGAGAAAACCGCGCGGAAGATGTATGCTCCGCCCGATGAGCCGGCAGAAGCCCACGCGTTGCGCCGCCGCGGCGGTCGTCCTGGTCCTGGCCGTCCTGCCGGCCTGCGACGGCGACGACGGCGTGGTGCTCGACCCGACGTGCTGCGAGCGGATCTATCCGGAGTGGTGCGAGCGCTTCGCGGAGTGCGACCCGGTGACGTTCGCGCTGTCGTGGCGCGACCCGGCCGCCTGCACGACGGAGCAGGTGACGGCGTGCCGGGCCGGTCGCGACAGCGAGGCGCTCTGCACGGGGCGGTCGGCGCCCCGGACCGACGCCTGCCTCGCCGCGCTGGATGCCGCCGCGTGCGACGACCTGTTCGGCTCGGCGGGCCTTCCCGACGCCTGCGAGCCCTGAGGAGGACGCCGATGCCCAAGCTCTCGAGCCGCAACGACCTGGTCAAGCCGTCGCCGACCCTGGCGATCACGGCGCGGGCCAACGCCCTGCGCGCGCAGGGGATCGATGTCGTCGGCTTCGGTGCCGGCGAGCCGGACTTCGACACGCCGGTCCACGTCTGCGACGCCGCGGTGGCCGCGCTGCGCGCCGGCTTCACGCGCTACACGCCGGAGGCGGGGATCCCCGACCTGCGCGACGCAGTCGCGGCCCGCGCGACCGGCGCGCTGGGGATCCCGTTCGCCCGCGAGAACGTCGCCGTCACCGTGGGCGGCAAGCAGGGGATCTACAACTTCTTCATGTGCGTGCTGGAGCCCGGCGACGAGGTGCTGATCCCGACGCCGTGCTGGGTCTCCTACCCCGACCAGGTCGCGCTGGCGGGCGGCAAGGCGGTGTTCGTGGAAGGCCCCGCGGAGCGGTCGTACGTGCCGTCGCCCGAAGCGCTGGCGGCCGCGGTCACGCCGAAGACCAGGGCCCTGGTGATCTGCTCGCCGTCCAACCCCACCGGCGCCGTGTGGAGCGAGGCCGACCTCCGGGGCGCCGCGGCGCTCGCCGCGCGCCACGACCTGTGGATCCTGTCGGACGAGATCTACGACGAGCTGGTGTTCGAGGGAGTGCACCGGTCGGTGCTGCACGTCGCGCCGGACGCGGCGCCGCGGGTCTGCGTGGCCAACGGCGCGAGCAAGACCTACGCGATGACCGGCTGGCGCGTGGGCTGGGCGGTGGCGCCGGCGCCGCTGGCGAAGGCGATCGCGATCCTGACGGGGCACAGCGTCTCGGCCCCCACGTCGTTCGCTCAGAAGGGGGCGCTGGCGGCGCTGACCGGGCCGCAGGACGAGGTGCCGAAGTGGCGGGAGTCGTTCCGCGTGCGCCGGGACCGGACCTTCGAGCTGTGCCGGGAGATCCCGGGGTTCGTGCCGTTCAAGCCCGCCGGCGCCTTCTACCTCTGGATCGACGTCCGCCCGTTCCTCGCCCGTCGCCTCCACGGCCTGACGACGAGCGCCGAGCTGGCGGCGAAGCTGCTGGACGAGGTGCGGGTGGCGCTGGTGCCGGGGAGCGCGTTCTCGGCCGAGGGGTTCCTGCGGGTGTCGTTCGCGACGTCGCCGGCGAAGATCGAGGAGGGGTTCAAGCGGATCCGCGAGTTCGTCGCGCGCTGCCGCTGAGCGGCCGCTTCGTCGCCGCCCGCTTCGTCCGCGGTGCTCCTTGCTTCGCCTCTCGCATCGCCTCGCGTTCCGCCTCCTCGAGCGACAGGATCGCGAGGCCGAGCTGCCGGGCGACGCGGAAGCTCCGCTCGTCGCGGTAGAACTCGTCGTAGACGATTCGTACGATGCCGGCGTTGGCGCAGAGCTTGAAGCAGTTCCAGCACGGGCTGGCGGTGGTGTAGATCGTCGCGCCGTCGATCCGGACGCCGTTGCGGGCGGCCTGCAGGATCGCGTTGGCCTCGGCGTGGATCGTCGCGACGCAGTGCCCGCCCTCCATCATGTGCCCGATCTCGTCGCAGTGCGGCAGGCCGCGGATCGAGCCGTTGTAGCCGGTGGAGAGGATCATGCGGTCGCGCACGATCACCGCGCCGACGTACTTCCGGTCGCAGGTCGAGCGGCGCTTGGCCTCGTGGGCGATGTTCATGAAGTAGCGGTCCCAGGAAACGCGCGTCACTCCTCGTCTCCCTCCGGCAGGTGGCCGCCGGCGCCGGGGCGCCGGGGCACCGTGGAATCGCGCCCGATGGGCGGCGGCGTCGAGGCTTCGCCGAGCACCGACAGGTTGACCAGGGCCAACGGCCGGCGTCCGACGGCGTCGTCGAAGAAGCGGCGCAGCACGCGCCGCAGGCGGTCGCGCAGCTCGACGGGCCGGGCGCGGGCCCCCTCGGGCATGGCCGCCAGCTCCTCGCCCAGCCGGCGGGCCGCCGCGGCCTGGACCGGCACCAGCTGCGCCTCGGGCAGCACCCCGCAGCACTGGATCTGCGGCTCCGCCGCCAGCTCGAAATCGCGCGTCAGGACGACGAAGGCGTTGATCACCCCGCCGTCGGCCAGGATGCGGCGCTGGCGGAGCACCTCCGGGTCGACACCCGCCAGCCCGTCGCGGTGGATCCGGTCGACCGCGATGCTCTCGCCGCGCCGCAGCCCGTCCGGGTCGAGCAGCGCCACCTGGCCGTTCTCGAGCAGCAGCGTCTCGGAGACGCCGAGCTGCTGGGCGAGCTGCGCGTGGTACGACAGGTACTGGAACGTGCCGTGCACCGGGACGAAGAACCGCGGGCGCACGAGCTGGATCATCAGCTTCTGCTCCTCGCGGTGGCCGTGCCCGGAGGCATGGATGGCGGGGCGGTTGCCGACGTGGACCACGCGGGCCCCGAGCCGGGCCAGGTTGTCGATCACCCGTGCGATCGCCAGCTCGTTGCCGGGGATGTGGCGGCTCGACAGCACCACCAGGTCCCCGGGCTCGACCGCCAGGTGGCGGTGGGCGCCGAGGGCGACGCGGGTCAGCGCCGAGCCGGGCTCGCCCTGGGTGCCCGAGAGGAAGACCAGCGTGCGCTCCCGCGGATGCTCCCGCGCCCGCTCGACCGGCACCAGCCGCTCCCCGGGCAGCCGCAGCAGTCCGAGGCTGGTGGTGGCCGCGACGTAGCGCCAGACCGAGCGTCCGGCGAGCACCAGGTCCCGCCCGTGCCGCTCGGCGCACTCGATCACCGACTGCAGCCGCTGCACGTTGGAGGAGAAGGCCGAGACGAACACGCGTCCGTGGCCCGCCTCCTTGATCACCCGGTCGAGGTCCTCGGCGACCTCGCGCTCGCCGCGGGTGATGCCCTCCATTTCGATGTTGGTCGAGTCGGAGAGCAGGAGGGAGACGCCGGCGGCGCCGAGCTCCGAGAGGCGTTGGAGGTCGAAGTGCAGGCCGTCGGGCGGGTTGAGGTCGACCTTGAAGTCGCCCGTGTGGATCACCGTTCCCGCCGAGCTGCGGATCGCGAACCCGACGGCGTCGGGAATGGAGTGGGTGACGCGGATCGGCTCGAGCTCCAGGCCGCCGACGCGGAACGGCTCGCGGGGCCGGATCGCATGCAGCTCCGGCTCGAAGCCCAGCTCGTGCTCCGCCAGGCGCGTTCGCAGCAGCTCCAGCGCGAGCGGCGGTCCGTAGACGGGCAGCCGCCGGTGGGCCAGCAGGAACGGCACGGCGCCGATGTGGTCCTCGTGGCCGTGGGTCAGCACGACGGCGCGCAGCCGCTCGCCCAGGCCGACCGCGTAGGAGAAGTCGGCGTGGATCACGTCGACGCCGACCTCTTCCTCCGGGAACATGATCCCGCAATCGAGCATCAGCGCGTCGTCCCCGTCCTCGAGGACGAGCGAGTTCATGCCGACTTCGCCGAGACCCCCCAGCGGGACAATGCGCACGGTCACGACGATCCAGGATAGTCGATGGGCTGCCGTGCCGTCACGCGGAATCTCGGCGGTCGCCGCGGTCGCCCGGGCGCTTTGCAGTCCATGCCCCTTTCGGGCATCATTCCGGCCCGGGCGGGGTCCGTGGGGGACCCGGCATCACGATCCATCCCGGGAGGTGCACGGTGGCGAACCCGAATCCGTTCCATGTCGATGAGAGCCGGCCCTGGCTGCAGAAGGCCGCCGGGTGGCCGGACGAGGTTCCGCGGGACATGGAGTTCCCGCGGATGACGCTGCGGCAGATGTTCAAGCAGTCCGCGGCGCAGTTCCCCGACCACCATGCGGCGTGGTTCCTCGGGTCGTTCCTGTCGTACCGCGAGCTGGACGACAAGATCGACCGGCTGGCGACGGCGCTGCACAACCTCGGGGTGAAGAAGGGCGACGTCGTCGCCCTGCTGCTCCCCAACTCGTTCCAGTACGTCGTCTGCTACTACGCCGTCACGTCCCTCGGCGCGATCGCCTCGGGCATCAACCCGACCTACAAGCCGATGGAGATCCTGCACCAGCTCAAGACGATCGACGCCAAGACGCTGGTGGTGCTCGACGCGCTGTACGAGGGGCAGGTCGCGCCGATCCGCGAGCGTTCGCCGGTGCGCACGATCATCGCCACCAACATCGTCGACCTCGTCGGTCTCTCGCCGATCAAGAAGTTCCTCGGGCGGCTGCTGAAGAAGATCCCGACCGGTCCGGTCCCGGCCGACGCGTTGCAGCTCACCGACTTGCTCAAGACGCCGAAGAACGTCCCCGAGGTCGCGCTCGACCCGCTGGAGGACCCCGCGACGTACATCATGACCGGCGGCACCACGGGCGTGCCGAAGGCGGCGGTGCTGACGCACTTCAACTGCGTGTCGAACGCTTTGCAGTCGAAGGCCTGGCTGTTCAAGGTCAAGCCCGGCGCCTGCTCGGTCGGCGTCCTCCCGCTGTTCCATTCGTTCGCCATGACCTGCGTGATGAACATCTCGTTCACCTACGGCGGGTGGATGATGCTGTTCCCCAAGCCGCCGCCGATGGGCGAGTTGCTCGACACGATCATCAAGCACGGCCCGGACCACGCCACCTTCTTCACCGGCGCCGAGATCCTGTTCAAGAAGATCACCGACCACTTCGAGAGCCTGCCCGTGGACCAGCGTCCGAAGATCACGGGGAAGCTCGAGCTGTGCGTCTCCGGCGCCGGCCCGCTGCACCGTCCGGTGCAGGAGGCGTTCGAGCGGATCACCGGGGCGCGGCTGGTGGAGGGTTACGGCCTGACCGAGACCACGCCCGTGGTCTGCGCCGGCATCTTCTGGGGCGAGCGGAAGCTCGGGATCATCGGCTATCCGTTCCCCGGGACGGACTGGCGGATCATGGACACGGAGACCGGCACGAAGCCGATGGGCATCGGTCCGGACCAGGCCGGCGAGCTGATCGTCGCCGGGCCCCAGGTCATGAAGGGCT
>JAFGHH010000591.1 GCA_016930215.1 Deltaproteobacteria bacterium | reverse complement strand
CAGGGGGCCTCGCAGATCGTGCGGCCGGTGCACGGGTCGACCCAGCCCATCCGTCCGCCCGGGCCGCCGCCGATTCGCTGGCACACGGGCGTGCAATCCGTCACGCCGCAGGCCCCGGTGTGGTCGAGCGCCACGCCGGCGTCGATGCGCTCGCAGTCGTTGTCGTAGGTCGTGTCGTCGCAGCCGCACACGTAGTCGATGCGCGGTGGGCACCGGCCGTCCGGGTCGGCAACGCAGACCCCCTCGGCGTCGAGGTCGCAGACGCGGATGTCGCACACCTGGCCCTCGGGGCAGGGGACGTCGCCGATGCCGCCGCAGACCGTGGCCGGGCACTCACCCGCGTGGTCGAGGGCGATGCGGGCCCGGATGCGCAGGCAGTCGTTGTCGTAGGTCAGGCCGTTGCAGCCGCACACCGGATCGTACTCGTCGGGACACTCCCGCGGGACCGTGACGCACGTGCCGGCCGTGCCGTCGGCGCAGTCGAGCACGTTGCAGAATTGCCCGAACTCGCACATCTCCCCCGTCGTGCCGCCGCAGGCCGTTCCCGTGTCGCAGATCCCTTCGTGGTCGAGCGCCGCGCCGGCGCGGAGCCGGTAGCAGTCGTTGGAGAACGTGCGACCCTCGCAGCTGCAGACCGGCGCCCAGTCCTCCGGGCAGACCTCCGGGACCACTACGCAGAACCCCGTGGCGCCGTCCGCACAGTCGCGGATGTCGCACTCCATGCCTTCCCCGCACGGCGGGTCCGTGGGCCCGCCGCAGACCGTCGTCGTCTCGCAAACGCCGTCGTGGTCGAGCGGCACGCCCTCCGCGAGGCGTTCGCAGTCGTTGCCGTAGGTCACCCCGTCGCAGCCGCAGACCGGCATCCACAGCGCGTCGCACTCCTCGGGCGTCGGCACGCAGTAGCCGGTCGCTCCGTCGCCGCAGCCGTGGATGTCGCAGGTGAACCCCGTGTCGCACGGGGCCTCCGGTCCGCAGGGTGTGGGCGGCGTGTCGGTCGGGGTGTCGGTCGGGGTGTCGGTCGGGGTGTCGATCGGCACGTCGACCGGCACGTCGGTGCCGTCCACCGGTACGTCGGGGTCGGCGTCGGCGTCGGCGTCGGCCGCCACGTCGAGCCCGTCGGTGGTCTCGGTGACCTCGGTGACGTCGGCATCCGGGTCGGTGCCGCTGTCGTCGCCGCAACCGACCCCGGTGGCCGCAAGGACCAGGAGCAATGCGAGTCCGATGATTCGTTTCATGAGAACCCTCCTCCAGCCGCGTCCGCGACGTGTGGAGGGAAACCTAGCATGCTGAGGGGATCCCGCAAGTTACCGGCGGCGTGCGGGGTCGAACTCGGCCGGGGCGGGTGCGAGTCCGAGGGCCGAATCGGCAACGATCCTGCCAATTTCCCAGGCACAGGTCATGCCGTGGCCCGCCAGCCCGGCGGCCCAGAAGACCCGGGGCGCCGTCGGATCGCGGCCGAGAACGAAACGGCGGTCCGGGGCAAAGGTACGCAGGCCGGCCCACGACCGCATCACCGGCAGGTCGACCAGCGCCGGGAACGTGGCGGCCACCTTGCGGGCCAGCAGTGCACGGTTCTCCGGGTCCGCCGGCGGCTCCCCGGGTTCGAACGGCTCCTCGTCGCACGGCGACAGCAGCAGTCCTCCGGACTCGGGACGGAAGTAGACCTCGTCCCCCAGCGCCCAGACGAACGGCCAACCCGGGTCGACGGACGGGAACGGCCCGGTGGCGTGCAGGTGGCGGCGGTACGGCACCAGCCCTCGCAGCGGCAGGCCGAGCCGGCCGGCGACGACGTCCGACCAGGCTCCGGCGGCGATCACGACGGCGTCGGCCTCGATGACCCCCTTCTCGGTCGCCAGGCGCGCGGGCCGGGACTCGTCGCCCGGGTCGCCGCTCGTCACTTCGGTGCCGAGCCGCAGCGTTGCCCCGTCCTGCCGGGCCCCGCGCAGCAGCGCCGCCAGGTAGGCCGCGGTATCGGCGACGCCGTCCTCGGGTGTCCACAGGGCCGCGTCGAACGACGTGCCGGCCAGGGCCGGCACGCGGGCGGTCGCCGCCGCGGGCTCGATCCACTCGGCGTTCCGCCGTAGCTCTTTCAGGGCCGGGACAACGGCGCGCAGCGCGTCGAGCTCCGCTCCGCTGGCGAGCAGCAGCGAGCCCGAGGGTCGGACGAGGGGGGCATCGGCCCAGGTCTGGGCCTGCTCCAAGCCCCGGGCGCCGGCTACGGCGACGCGTGCCAGCGCCGGGTCGGCGATCGCGGTGCGCAGCATCCCGGCGTTCTGCGACGAGGCGTGGGCGCCGGCGATCGGGTCGCGCTCGAGCAGCGTCACCCGGGCGCCGCGGCGCACCAGGTGCAGCGCCGTCGCCGCTCCGGCGAACCCACCACCAATGACCGCGACGTGCAGACTCGCCATGCCGGCGAACCAATAGGCCCCTCGACGGGCGCCGTCAACCGACTTCGCATCGGCGGATGCGGTCTGCCGGCCGCCGCCGCGCCTCCTGTCTCCCGACGTTGCCGCCGACGGCTTCCGCGCCGTCCCCGGGCGCCGTCCCGCGCCGCGCGGCGCGGCGACGAGATGCCGTCAGCCGCCCAGCCGCGCGGGCAGGTCGTCCAGCGGAACGGTCTCCTGCGCGCCGCCCGCGAGCGTCTT
>JAFGHH010000590.1 GCA_016930215.1 Deltaproteobacteria bacterium | reverse complement strand
GGACCCGTGGCGCGAAGTCGAACGCAGCCAGAACATCTACGCCCTTCACCTGCCCACGATGACGGAGATCTGCGTGGAGGACTGGCCCGGGTACCAGGGCGCCCCCACCGTCTACCAGGCCGTGGGCGAGATGCGCGTGCTGTTCTTCGAGGAGCTGAGTGCTCCGGGATACTACGACCTGTGGGACTGCTCGCTACCGGTGCCGTAGGCCCGCGAGCCCGCGTGCCGAACGAGGCCTGCCTGCTTGACCTTCGTCGTGGTCGCTCGGGCTGGAGAACAACTGGCCCTGGCGCGTGAGTCGGACTTCGTGCGCTGTTTCGGCTCCGACCCGGCCTCGCACTAATAGTGCCCGACGCGCACCTTGCCGCGGAACTTGCGGTAGACCCAGATCGTGTAGCCCGCGACCAGCGGCACGCCGACCCCCGCGATCACGAGCATCACCTCGAGCGTCAGGTCCGAGGACGAGGAGTTGTAGGCGGTCAGGCTGAGCCGCGGGTCGTTCGAGGCCCGGACGAAGCTCGGGAACACCGACGCGCCGAACGTCGCCATCAGCGACACGATCGTCAGCGAGGAGAACAGGAAGCCGCGGCCCGGATGGTCCGCCAGGACCGCCCACCCCGTGAGCACCAGCAGGACCAACGCGGCGACGGGCAGACCCCACAGCACCGGCAGCGCCAGGAAGTTCTCGCGCACGTGCGGCAGCCCGGCCAGCACCCAGATCGTCGCCGCGACGAACAACAGCGCCGCGGCACCCCACGACAGGAAGGCCCAGCCCCGCGCCTGGTCCGTCAGCTCGCCCTCCGTCTTCATCCAGACCCAGACCGCACCCTGCTGCGCGAACAGCGCGAACCCCAACCCGCCCACGACCAGCGCGAACGGGTGGAGCAGCTCGAGAAACCCGCCGGCGTAGTCGCCCCGCAGGTCGAGCGGCAGGCCGCGGAGCAGGTTGCCGGCGACCACGCCGAGCAGCAGGGCGGGGATCATGCTGCCGAGCGCGAACGCGAGGTCCCAGCCCGCCCGCCAGCCCCGCGCGTCCTCCTTCCCCCGGAACTCGAACGAGACCGCACGCGCGATCAGCGCGAACAGCACCACCATCATCGGCAGGTACAGCCCGCTGAACACCGCCGCGTACACCGGCGGGAACGCCGCGAACAGCGCCCCGCCCCCCGTCAGCAGCCACACCTCGTTGCCGTCCCACACCGGACCGACCGACGTCAGCAGCGTCCGCCGCTCGTCGTCCCGCCGCGCGAACAGGTGCCAGATCCCCACCCCGAGGTCGAAGCCGTCGAGCACCACGTAGACCGTGAGCACCACGCCGATCAGCAGGAACCAGACGATCTGCAGCTCGATCATCGGTCACCCGCCCTTCCCGTCGTCGCCCGCGACCGCGGCCGGACCCTCGGCGTCGGAGTCCGCTGCGGAACGCCCCGGGACCGCCGCCGCCCCCTCCCCCGCCGCGCCCGACGCCACCGCCGCCGGCTCCGGCCCCTTGCGAACGTGCTTGCGCAGCAGGTAGAACCAGGCGACGAACAGCAGCGCGTAGACCAGCCCGAACAGCAGCAGCGACGCCAGGATCTGCCAGGCCGGGACGTTCACCGAGATCGCGTCGCGCGTCAGCAGCACGTCCTGGACGGCCCACGGCTGCCGCCCCAACTCCGCCACCATCCACCCGACCTCGTTGGCCACGAACGGCAGCGGGATCGTCCAGACCGCCAGCCGCAGCCACCAGCGCTGCTCGAACAGCCGCCGCCGCCACAACAGGAACAGGCCGACCGAGGTCAGCAGCATGAACCAGCCCCACAGCGCGAGCATCGCGCGGAACGAGAAGAACACCTCGCCCAGCGGCGGCCGCTCCTCGGGCGGCACCTCGCGCAACCCCTTCACCTCGGCGTCGAAATCCGCAAACGACAGCCACGACAAGAGGCCGGGCACCTCGACCGCCGCGTCGAGCCGCTCCTCCTCGGCGTTCGGGATCGCGAACACCACGAACGGCGCGCCGCGCTGCGTGTCGAACAGCCCCTCGGTCGCCGCCAGCTTGGTCGGCTGCGTCTCGGCCACCTGCATCCCGTGCCAGTGCCCGGTGCCGAGCTGCGCCAGGTTCGCCGCGAAGGCCAGGATCAACGCGATGCGCAGCGAGGCCTTCGCCTCCTCGACCGACTTCCCGCGCCGCAGCAGCAGCGCGCTGACCCCCATCACGAACAGCGCGCCCGTCGTCAGCGAGGCGGCGATCGTGTGCGTGTAGCGCGGCATCGTCGACGGGTTGAACACCGCGGCCCAGAAATCGGTCAGCTCCGCCCGCCCGCCGACCAGCTCGAAGCCGGCCGGGGTCTGCATCCACGAGTTGGCGACGATGATCCAGAACGCCGACAGCGTCGCGCCGATCGCCACCAGCAGCGCCGCCACGAACAGCGTCGTCCGCGAGAACCGACCGAACCCGAACAACAGCACCCCGAGGAACGACGACTCCAGGAAGAACGCGAAGATCGCCTCCGCCGCCAGCGGCGCGCCGAAAATGTCGCCGACGAACCGCGAGTACTCCGCCCAGTTCGTCCCGAACTGGAACTCCATCGTGATCCCGGTCGCCACCCCCGTCGCGAACGTGATCGCGAACAGCTTGATCCAGAAGCGCGAGATCCGCAGCCAGAAGTCCTCCCCCGTGCGCTTCCACTTCCACATCGTCCCGACGATCACCCAGGCCATCCCGATCGTCAGCGGCGGGAACAGGAAGTGGAACCCGACCGTGAACGCGAACTGCAGTCGAGCCAGGATCACCGCGTCCATCGAACCACCCTAGCGCGTGACCAGCGTCACCGCGCCGTCCGGCGCGACCCGCACCGCGAACGCAAACGGGTCGCGGTTCTCCTCGTTCGTGAAGTACACGTTCACCCCGTCGAACTCCGCTTCGTACCACGCCGGAGTCTCGACCTCCCCCCGCAGGCACAACTCGCTGCCCACGTGCCAGAACGTCTGCAACACCCCCGCCCGGATCAGGAACTCCACGAGCTGCCGCGGCGACAACGCCCCGCTCCCCAGCGACAGGAACCGCCCCACCGGCAGCTCCTTCCCCGCCTCCAGGCAGGCCCGGGGCACGTCGAACGCCTGGAGGTCGGTGAAGTGCGCCGCGTCGACCACCACCGCGTTGCGCCCGCCGTCGAACCACAGCAGCGGCCGGTCGGCGATCCGGAACGCCCCGCCCGCCTCCAGCGGCTCCTGCCCCTCCCCGCCCACCTCCACCGCCGCGAACACGGTCTGGAAGTCGTTCATCGTCGCCCGCAACCGGCCGCGGACCTCGTCGAGATACGAGTCGCCGGAATCGATCTTCCAGAAGGCGCGACACCCCGGCCGCGCCGACGCGGCTTCGTCCGCCCCCGGCCCGACCGCCGCCTTCGGACACGCCGCCCACACCGCCACGTCCCGCGACTCCGCCGACGTGCCGACGACCAGCGACTCCGCGGGCCGGAACACGAACCCGCCCGCGCCGTCCGGGTGGACCACGATCGGCCGTCCCGCAAACGGGTCGGTCCGCAGCGCCGCCAACGGCCCGACCTCGAACGCCTCCACGCCCGGGCACGCCCCGGTCCCGCCCGCCTGCCGCAGCCATGCAGCCTGCAGCCGCAACGCCCCCAGCAGGAACCGCCGGCGCCCGTGGGTCGTGACCCACCGCCCGGGGCTCGACCCGACCCCGAGCAGCACGTCCAGCACCTGAGCACGGAACTTCGCATGCGGGTCGGTCGCAACCGCCTGGCCGAGCAGGTCCTTCAGGAACGTCTCGGGGTTGCGGCTCGCCCGCTCGCGCCACCCCTCATACAGCCGCTCGAGCCCCTCGCGGCAGTCCAGCGGCAGCGAGCCCGCCGGACAGGCGCCCTGCCAGCCGTCGAACATCCGATCCAGCGCCAGCCAGTTCAGCGCGAAGTCGTCGCGCACGTCGGCCCCGACCGTCGGGCCCCGCAGGACCCGCCCCTCGCCGTAGTCCGGCACCCGGCAGCGCAACCCGTCCGGCACCGCGGCCGCTCCCAGGACCGCCGGGTCCGCCGCGAACAACACGCCCCCCAGGTACTCGCCCGCCAGCAGCTCCCGCGGATGGGCTTCGGTCTCGAGCAGCACGCCGAGCTGCCGGACCGCCTCGTCCAGCAGCTCCGCGTCGCCGGCCGCCGCCGTCAGCCCCGCCTCGACCACCGGGGCGAGCGCCAACGTCGCCGCCGCGCCGATCGCCGCATCGATCCATGCGGCACCCCCGCGCTCGAGGTCCTGCAGCAGCCGCAGGCCGTCCAGCGCCAGCTCGAGCCCCTCCCGGAGCTTCCCCTCCGCCAGCCGGAACCACGCCCCGGCCGCCACGGCCTGACCCAGCCGCAGTCGCGGCAGGTACGATTCGACGCAGCCCAGCCCTTGACGCCACGGACCGCACGCCTCGGCGTGGGCCACCGCCCGCTGCAATCGCTCGTAGAGCCCGGCGCACGCCGCGACCGTCTCCCGCAGCTCCGGTGCACGCTCCGCCGCCGTGTCCAGCGGTCGCGGGGTCGAGCCGTCGCGGTCGCGGATCGCCGCCGGCAGGTCCTCGTCCAGCCGCCACAGGTCCTCGATGTTCCGGCCGTCCGCCAGCCGCTCCAGGCAGGCCCGGGTCTCCGGCACGCCGCCCAGCACCTCGCGCAGCGCCGCCCCGGCGTCCCCGGGGACCGCCTCGCCCCGCAGCACCGGCCGCGAACAACGGCGCGCACGCGCCTCGGCGAGCATCCCGTCGGCCTTCACCTTGAGCGCCTGCAGTTCCGCCTCGGACACCAGCGGCGCCGAAGCGCCCGACTTCCGGCACGCCGCTCCCGAGACCGCCGCCAGCAGCGCTGCCGCCAGCATCGTCGAACGCATCGGAACACCACGCATCGCCAACTCCTCGAGGGAAGCTACACCCGCCGCTGGGGCTGCAACAAGCGGGCAGGCGGCCGACGTCACGCCCGGAGGACGTCCTCCGCACCGTGCTCGGCCAGGATTTGCACCAGCAGCTCCAGCGCCTCGGGGCTGCACGACGCCGCCACCCCGAACCGGTCCTCGCCCAGTCGCGCGTTCCACAACGGCGGCTCCCCGCGCCGCGGCAGCCCCGCCGAAGCCAGGCCGCCGACCACCGCCCCGAGCGCCCCCAGCAGCACCGCGAGCACGACCGCCACGACCAGGTACGGGAACGGCGTTGCCGGGGGCCTGACGACGACGGCCGCCTCGACGCCGATTGTGCCCGCCACCGCCAGGACAATCCCGAGCGCGAAGCCGGCCGGCAGGCCGACCAAAGTGAACCAACCCGCCCCCGAGCGCCGCGGCGCCGCCCGGAGAATCCGCTCGTCCGGCACCGGCGAAAACGCCTCCACCGACGGGAAACCCCGCTCGCGCAGCTCCTCGAGCGCCGCGGCCGCATCGGCCGGACGCTCGTAGATCGCCAGCACGTGCCGCGTGGCGCTCATCCACGGACCTCCCCGCCGCCCCCGGCCGGGACCGCCGCCGCCGAGCGCACCGCGACGATCGGCAGCCACGGCAGCACCAGGAGTAGCAGCAGGAACCACAGGAAGAACCAGCCGGCGCTGCCGAGCGCGAGCGCCGCGTCGGCCCACGACGGCGCGGCGGCCGGCGACCAGGCGTGCGGCAGCGGCCCCCGCGAAAGCGACGTGACGGCAAATACGAACCGCTCGAGCCACGTCCCGACGACGACCAGGCTCGCGATCGCGAACAGCGCACCCGGGCTGCGGCGGACCCGGCCGGCGAACAGCGCCAGCGGAAGCACGACCTTGCAGCCCAGGGCGACCCACCACGCCGCCGCCCACTCGCCCGTCGCGCGGTAGACCAGCAGGTCCAGCGCCGACCGGTCGTCCGCGACGCGCGCGAACAGGTACTCCGACCCGCCGGCAAGGCCGACGAGCAGGCCGAGGAGGAAGACCGCCCGGGCCGGCCGCTCCAGAAGCCGGGACTCGAACGGCTCGCCGACGCCGAGGAACCGCCGCAGCGCGACCAGCAGCACCAGCACCAGCGCCAGGCCGGACTGGAGCGCGCCGGCGACGAAGCCGACGGCGAAGCTCGCACCCTGTCCACCGGAACCGGCCGACGCCCCGAGGTCCCGCGAAACCGCCAGCAGCGCGACGACCGCCGCCACAACGGCCGCGACCGCCAGCGCCCGACCCGCCTGCCGGCGGGCTTCCCACTGGCGCGCCGAGCCGCGCCAGCCGAGCGCCGGCAGGGCGTAGAGCTTCCGGCGCCGACCGGCGGCACGATCCCGCAACGCCGCCAGATCCGGCAGCGCGCCGCAGTGCAGCAGCAGCGCGCCGAGGACCAGCGACGTCGGGATCGCGACCGCCTGCCAGACGAGCGGCGAGGCGAAGTTCGGCCACAGCCCCTGCGCGTCGGGGAACGGCAGCAGCCGCCACGCCTGCCCCGGACGACCGAAACGGACCAGCGGGAACAGCGCCGCCGTCAGTGCCGCGAACACCGCCACCGCCTCCGGAACGCGGGAGCCCGCCGTGCCCCGGCCCGCGCGCGAGAGCCGCCCGGCCGCCGCGAGCAACAGACCGGCCTGCGCGATGCCGGCCCAGAAGGCGAAGCTCGCGTCGAGCAGCGCCCGGCCCGCCGGCGTGCTCCCCGCCGCCGACCCCAGGTCCCCGGCGCCCGGCGACAGCCAGGCAATCCCCGCCGCCGTCACCAAGGACGCGCACAGCCCGACCAGCACGACGTGCACCGGCCCCGGACGGGACGTCGTCCCAAGAACCCGGTCGGCCGCCTCGCGCAACGTCAGCCCCGCCATCGCAGCACCCGTTCCAGATAGGTGACGCCGGGCTCCGTCCCCAAGTGCTCCAGCACCCGGTACGCCCGGTCGGAACGCGCCAGGCGGCTCACCTCGCTCGACGGGTCGAGCAGGTCGCCGAACACGATCGCTCCCGTCGGGCAGGTCTGCGCGCAGGCCGGGCGCACGTCGCCGTCCCGCAGCTCGCGCCCCTCGGCCCTCGCCCGCGCCTCGGCCTCCCGGATCCGCTGCACGCAGAACGTGCACTTCTCCATGATCCCCGGCCCGCGCACCGGCACGTCGGGATTGAGCTGCAGCTCCAGCGGCTGCGGCCGCGGGTGGCGAGCATCGTTGAACCGCCGGACCCGGTACGGACAGCGCTCGGCACAGGCGCGGGCGCCGATGCAGCGGTCGTAGACCTGCGCGTTGAGCCCCTCCGCCGTGTGCCGCGCCGCGAACACCGGGCAGGCCGCCTCGCACGGCGCCTCCGCACAGTGCTGGCACAGCATCGGGACGAGCAGCGGGAGCGGCCGCCCCGCCCGGTCGCGCTCGTAGTACACCTGCAGCTGCAGCCAGGCCATCTCGCGCCCCTCGACGACCGCCGCGGGCCCCACCACCGCGACGTTGTTCTCCGCCTGGCAGGCCACGACGCACGCCGAGCAACCCGTGCAGCGATCGAGATCGATCGCCATTCCCCAGCGGCGCGGCCGTGCCGGCTCGGACCCAGCCGCGGACGCCGGCACCGCCGGTTCGGACGACGGCACGCGCCGCGCGGGATCGAGCTGCCGCACGCGGGCGATGCCGCGCCCGTCCTGCTCGAACGTCCGGGTCTCGCGGAACAGGCGCGCGCCGCGGCTCGCCTTGCACACCTCGACCGCATGTCCCGCCCCGGCGAGCCCCACGCCGTCCACCAGGGCCTCCGCCCCGAACAGCCGCCGCGGCGCCTGCGCCGGGCCGCCGGCGCCGCCGTCCAGCGGTACCGCCACCGCCTCGGGATGCACGACCGCGCGCACGACCGCCGGCAGCACGATCGCGCCGGCGTCCGTCCGCAGCTCGACCGCGTCGCCGTCGGCCACGCCGAGCCTCGCGGCAAGGTCGGGGTGCAGCTCGGCCGGAGCGCCCCACACCGCCGCCGTCGTCGGCTCGGGCAGCTCGTCCAGCCAACCCCCGGCCGCCCGCTCGCCACGACCCGAACGCAGCGGCGCGAAGGGCGCCAGACGCACCACCCCGGACGCCGGCGCACCGTCCCCCAGCGCGCGCAGCCCGGCCCAGACGCTGCCGGCCACGGTCACGGAGGCCGGCGGGGCCTCCCCGAAATCGCCGCCGCGACGCAGCGCCTCGTCGAACCCCCGCTCCGCCGCCGGCCCCGACGACGACCCGGACCGCTCGGCCCAACGCCGCCGCACGAGCGTCTCGAACGAGTCGGCACCGGGAGCCATGCGTTCGGCCACGCCCGTCTCGCGGGCCAGCTCGAGCAGCAGATCGCCCGTCCCCCGCGTGTCGAACAGCGGCGCCACGACCGGCTGCATCAACCCGACGACGCCCGTCCACGGCGCGTAGTCGCCCCAGTCCTCGAGCGGGGTGTGGGTCGGCAGCGCGAGCCGCGCCAGGTCGGCCGTCGCGCCCGGCCCGGCGTCGAGCGACACCAGCGCGGGGACCCGGCGCAGCGCGCCCGCCACGTCCATCCCGCCCGGCAGGTCGAACACCGGGTCGGCCCCGGCCACGAGCAGCACGTCGATCTCGCCGGCGCGCGCCCGCTCGAGCAGCTCGCGCAGGTCGGCCTCCGAAGACACGGTCGCCAGGGCGCTCGAAGCCCCGAAGGGGAGCGCCTCGCGGTAGGCCCCGAGCGCCTGGGCCAGCAGCACGCCGGCGACGACCCCCGCGACGCCCGTCGGACCGGCCCACGGCTCGCCGCCCGTCAGCACCACCGGGCACCGAGCCTCCGCCAGCCGGATCGCGAGCCGCCGGACGTCGTCCTCCGCCACACCCGCCGCCCGGCACAGCGCGTCGAACGGCAGCGCGCGGCGCAAGGCGTCCAGCTCCTCGCGGGGGGCCGAGCCGCGGATCGCACGCGGATGGCCGACGTGCAGCTCGTAGAGCAGCGCGAGCGCCAGGTGCCCGCCGGTGCCGGGCCGGATCGGGAGCCAGTGGTCGGCCAGGATGCCGGTCACGCCGCGCCGCGGACCGGCGCAGATCAGCTCGGCCCGCGCGCCGTCCGGCCGACCGGACCCGACGACCTGCCGCGCCAGCTCGACCGGCGAGACGAACGTCTCGAACAGATCGGCCTCCAGCGCCAGCACGAGGTCCGCGCGATCGAGTCGGAAGCGCGGCAGGTCGCGGCGGCCGAAGACCTCGCGGTGCGCCGACAACAGCGCACGCGGCGCGTGCGGCTCGAGCTGCAGGTGCCGGCCCCCGAAGGCGCGCGCGAAGCGACCGTAGACGTCCCCCAGCGTGCCGTGCTCGAGGCCGGTCAGCAGCGCCACGCGGCCGCGCCCGCGCGCCGCGGCGTCCCGCAGCGCCTGGCCGAGCATCGCTCGCGCCTCGGGCCAGCCGAGCGGGCTCCAGCCCGTCGGGGTCCGCGCCTGCGGCCCGCGCCGGCGTCGCGGCCCGTAGAGCCGCAGCAGCGCTCCCTGACCACGGGCGCACAGCGCGCCCCGGTTCACCGGATGCTCCGGATTGCCCTCGAGCTTGACCACCCGCCCGTCGCGGATCCGGGCCCGCACCCCGCACCCGGCGGGACACTCGCGGCAGACCGTCGTCCGCCACTCCGCCGCGCCCGGCACGCGGTCCGCTGCCGGCACGACGTACGGGTAGAGCGACCGCCGCTCGTCGCCGCAGCCGGCGACCGCCGCCCCGGCGCCCACGCCGAGCAGCTTGAGGAAGTCCCGGCGGGCGAGCCGCTCCGTGCCCGCAGGCGCTCCGGGCTTCCGCCGGCCCCGCCTCGCCGGCACGCCTACTCCTCGGGCTCGAACGAGTCCTTGGTCACGCCGCAGTCGGGACAGCGCCAGTCGTCCGGCAGCTTCTCGAACGGCGTCCCGGGCGCGATGCCGTGCTCGGGATCGCCCGCCGCCGGGTCGTAGACGTAGCCGCAGACGCTGCAGACGTACTTCTTCATCGTCTCCTCCTGCCGCGCACGGCCTCGGGGCACGCGGACGGCAGCAGGAATGTAGCCGGGGAAGGGTGCCGGGGGAAGAGCCTCCGCGCTTGACCCGGAGCCCGTCCGACCGGTAGCGTCGGCCCCTCACCGGGGAGGAGGAGCGGACATGGCCAGCAAGCGACCGACGGTCCAGGAACCCGATCCCGCCCGGCTGCAGACCGGACTGGCCGTGCCGGTCGCCGGCCTCGTCGGCTACAACGCCGGGGCGGTGGTGAGCCGTACGATCGTCCAGAACCAGGCCGGCAACATCACGCTGTTCGCCTTCGACGTCGGCCAGGGGCTCTCCGAGCACACCACGCCGTTCGACGCCTTCGTCCACGTGCTCGAGGGGCGGGCCCGCGTCCTGATCGGCGGCAAGCCGATCGACGCCGGCGCCGGCGAGGTGCTGCTGATGCCGGCCCTCGTGCCGCACGCCGTGCAGGCGCCCCAGCGGTTCAAGATGCTGCTGGTGATGATGCGCGGCGCGACCTGACGCGCGGTCAGGCCGCGGGCACGAACTTCGCCCGACGCAGCAGCGCCTTCCAGGCGGGAACCGCGGCGTCGCGGCGGATCGTCGCGTCCTCGCGCCGGACCTGCAGCAGCGCCCCGAGCACGATCAGCTCCTCGGGCCGCGCGTCGCCCGCCTCGATCCGCTCCTCGCTCAGCCGGTGCAGCAGCTCCAGGGCCACGGTGGCGTCCTGGTGGGCGCCGAGCACGTCCTGCACCGCGACGCAGGCCGCGATCAGCTTGCGTACCTCGTCCCCGAACAGGTCGACGAAGTACTCGCAGGTGTAGCGCAGCCGGCGCACCGTGACCCGCAGGCGGTGCAGGCGCGGCGCGGGCAGGTCGAGCAGCATGCGGGGCTTCCAGCGGCGGACCTTCTCGACCCCGCGGGCGATCAGCGCCGGCGCCACCTCGCCCACCGGCTGCGGCACCGCCAGCGCCGCCACCACCGGGGCCCGCGCCAGCGCACGGAGCAGCCGGGCCCAGCGCGGCGTCTCGAGCGTCGCGCGAAGCCGCCGGTGTTCGGCCGCCCAGCGCGTCTCGACCCCCTGCACCAGCCGCTCGGCGCCGTCCTGCGACGCGCCGACCCGCCGCAACTGCTCGGGCAGCCCGGCGCGGAACACGTCGAGGTCGCGCACCGCGGCCATCGGCGCCATGAACGTCCCCAGCTCCTCGCGCAGCGCATCGGCCCGGCCGGGAACCAGGTACGGCGCCAGGACCCGCAGCGCGAAGCGTACGCGGCGCGAGGCGACCCGCAGGTCGTGCAGGTGCTCGGGGTCGGTCCCCTCCAGCGCCCCGGGCGTCGCCCGCGCCAGCACCTCGGCCTGCCGCGCCAGCACCTTCGCCGTCGCCGGCCCGATCGGCTCCTCGAACCGCAGCAGGAAGCGCTCGGCGCCGGCCGCCGCCGTCCCCTTCGCATCCGGCCGCCGCAGACTCATCCGCACACCCCCACCCCCAGCACCTCGGCGACCTTCGACCGCAACTCGGTCTGCAATGCCTGGAGCGAGCCGTCGGCGTTGACGGACTGGAAGCCGAAACCGGCTTGGAGCCTGCCGAACTCCTGGCCAAGCCGCCGCTGGTAGTGCGTGAAGCAGTCGAACCAGTCCCGGGAGACCGCGAGGTCCATTCCGGACTCCCAGTAGTCCAGCCGCCCGTACGAACGCAAGGTCCGCTCGACGAGCATCAGCATCGACACCCTGAGGTAGAACACCGCATCGGGCACCACGCCCATCGAGAACAAGGACTCGATCCACTCGGGGTGGGCGTCGCGCACGAGGTCGCGGGCCATCAGCGTGAACACGTAGCGGTCGCACAACACGATCCACCCCCCCTTCAGCATCGGCAGGGTCTCCCGCTCGTAGCGATCCGCGAAGTCGGTGGAATGGATCAGGCTGAAGATGGTCGGCGTGAGCAGACGCTGGTTCCTGCCGCGGATCGTCGCGTCCATCACCAGGGGACTGGAGTTCCACGCCCTCCGCGCCACCCGGCAGCCCTGCGCCTCCAGCCACTGCCAGAGCAGGTGCAGCTGCGTGGACTTGCCGGCCCCGTCGAGTCCCTCGAAGGCCACCAGCCGGCCCGGACGACCGGGCCGGCCGCTCACCGCGCGGCCCCGCGCGTCGCCGCCGGCGCCACCGCCAGCGGGCGCAGCAGCGCCGCCTTCTTCGCCTGGTGGCCCTCCATCCGCCGCAGGATGTCGTCGAGCAGCCGCACCGCCTCGCCGACGTACGGCCCCTTGTTCAGCATCACGCACTCCGCCCGCTCGCCCATCGCCGCGTCGGTGATCTCGGCGCGCGACGGCAGCCCCGTCTTGGCCAGGTTCTCGAGCACCTGGGTGGCCCAGATCACGGGCACGTGCGCCGCCTCGCAGATCCACAGCATCTCCTCCTGCAGCTCCGCCAGCCGCTCGAAGCCGCACTCCACGGCCAGGTCGCCGCGCGCGATCATCACCCCCACCGGGTGGCTCCGCATCGCCTGCAGCAGCAGCAGCGGCAGGTGGTCGAACGCCTGCTGCGTCTCGATCTTCAGCACCACCCCCAGGTGCCGCCCCCCGCAGCGCTCCAGCTGCCCCTGCAGCTGTTGCACGTCGCGCGGGTGGCGCACGAACGACATCGCCACCAGGTCGGCGTGCTGGACCACGAACGGCAACTGCGACACGTCCTCCTCGGTCAGCCCCGCCACGCGCAACGGGGTGTCCGGCAGGTTGATCCCCTTGTCCGAGCCGAGCCGGCTGCCCTGGGGCCGGGCCCAGGTGATCTCCACGCGCACCGCCGCCGGGTCGGCCTTGCGCACCACCCCGCCGAGCTTGCCGTCGTCGAACCAGACCCGGTCGCCCACGCGCACGTCGGCCAATACCTCAGGCAACGTGCACGAGATGGTCGGGGTGGCCGGCACGATCTCGTCGCCGTCCACCGCCGGAAGCGGTGCCGGGTCGGCGGTGAGCAGCAGCGTCTCGCCGCGATGCAGCACCAGCGGCCGCTCCACGGCGGGCAGCTCGCCGATCTCCGCGATCCAGGCCGGGTCGCCCACCCGCCCACCCGGCCGGCGGATGCGCAGCCGCGTGCCGGTGCCGACGTAGGCAGTGTCTCGCGTCTCGGCCCACCACCCGCCGACGCCGCCTCCACCGACCCGCACCTGGCGCCGCTTGCCGCGCAGGTCGGTAAACGACACGGCGTCGCCGCGACGCAACCGGTCGAGCCACACCCCGGGCACCGGCAGCACCGCGTCCGCCGGCTCGCCCGGCTCCTCGGGCGCCTCGCGGCGCGCGAGCCACACCCGCCCCGGCGCGGCCACCCGACCCAATGCGTCGCGCTGCGGCCGCAGCTTCACTGCCCGGGGCCCCGGCATCAGCGGGCCCGTCCGCAGCTTGGGTCCGGCCAGGTCCATCAGCACGTGGCACCGGCGACCGGCGGCCCGCCCCACCCGGCGTACGTGGTCCACCATCGCCGCCCACTGCACCGGCCCGTCGTGCGCGCAGTTGATCCGCGCGCAGTCCATCCCGCGGTCGATCAGTTCGCGCACCAGCGCCGGGTCGCCGGCCGCCGCCGCCGGCATGGTCACCATGATGCGCGTCGACCGACCCGCCGGCGCCGCCCCCAGCAGCCCCTCGGTGTGCGTCCGCAGCAGCGCCCCACCGTCCTCCGACGAAAGCGTTCGCCGGAAGGTCGGCCGGGGCGGAACACGCCGACCGTCCAGCGCCCCAGCCGCCCGCAGCACCGCATCCAGGTTCCCCAGCACGTGGGACTCGCTGCGGCCGAGCGACGACAGGCCGAGCTGCGCCAGCTCCCGCTGCAGCTCCCGCACGTCGTGCTCGCGCAACGCCAGGTAGTGGACCAGGTTGCGCGCACTGTCCTCGTACGCCTTGTGCACCTGCGCAAGACGCGGCGCGCACTCCTCCTCGCGACGCAGCAGGTGCTCGCGCAACGCCTGGAGCGCCTGCACCGCCTGTTCGAGCCGGCCGGGGTGCCACTCCGGATTCGATCGCCGCGCGCGTGGAGCCGCGTTCATCGCCCTCAACACTACTCTCGCGGCGTGCCCTTTCCGTAGCGGGTCTGTGACAACGCCGTGGAGCCGGCCACGGAACCGATGATCAGGCCAGACGACGCAACTGCGACGGCAGGAGCAGCCAGCGCAGCACCCCCAGGGGCCGCGCCTC
>JAFGHH010000589.1 GCA_016930215.1 Deltaproteobacteria bacterium | reverse complement strand
GACCAGCTGCGAGAGCTTCCGTCGCCCCGGACGTTCAACCAGAGCATCCCGGAGTCGCTCGACGCCGTGATCATGCGGGTGACGCGACGGAACCCGGACGAGCGGTACCCGTCGGCGCGCGACATGCAGCAGGCGCTGCTGGCGGTCGAGGCGGACATCCTGGACCGCCAGGAGACGGTGATGATCGAGCCGTCGCCGCGCCCGGCGGGTGAGGGCGGCAGCTCGGCCCTGGTCGGTCGTTCGCAGGTGTCGCTGGCGCGGCCGGCGGCTCCGCGACGTTGGCTGCCGGTGGCGGCGGCCGTCCTCGCGCTGTCCACCGCGCTGGTCGTGGCGGTGCTGCTGCTGCTCGGTCGCGGCGGCGGGGACGGCCGGGCCGCTTCGCCGGCCGCCGCGGACGCGGGAACCGCCGTCCTGGCGCCGCCGCCGGACGCGGTCGAGGCGCGGTACGTGCACCTCGTCGTGCTCGGAGCGCCGCCGGACGCGATCGTCAAGATCGGGGACGTGGGCCTGTCGGGGGATCCTCCCGAGGGCGACGTGCCGTGGTCGGACGGGGAGGTCGAGGTGGTCGTGGCGGCCCAGGGATTCGAGACCTTCCGGACCAAGGTGACGCCGGACCAGCACAAGACGGTCCGCGCCGAGATGCAGCCGATCGCCACGACGGTGGTCGACCTGCGCGACGGGCCCGACGCCGGTCCGGCCGAGGCGGACGCGGCGCCCGCGGACGCGGGCGCGCCGGCGCGTCGCGACGTCGCCCGGCCGCCGCGCGACTACGGGCGTCGCACCGACACGGCGGCCCCGCCGCCGGCCGATGCGGCCGCCGTACGGGACACGGCCGCCGCGCGGGACATCGTTCGCGTGACGGTCGACGGGGCCGGGCGGTTGCCGGACGATCCCTTCGCCAGTGCGCGGCGACTGCCGCAGGAGGCGACCTTCTGATGCCGAACCGTCCGAGGAGCACCGGCCCGCGGCGCGTGCCGCGGCCGCTCGCCCTGCTGCTGGGAGCGGTCTGGCTCGCCGGTGCGGCCTGG
The DNA here is from genome assembly GCA_016930215.1 of Deltaproteobacteria bacterium. Taxonomy (GTDB): domain Bacteria; phylum Myxococcota_A; class Polyangia; order DRWM01; family JAAZOP01; genus JAAZOP01. The sequence continues at coordinate 4,394 of JAFGHH010000589.1, read as the reverse complement.
GCGTCGGCGCAGCCGGCGGAGGACGACGACCCGTTGCGCCAGACGGCGCGGGAACGCTACCAGCAGGCCCGCGGGCTGCTCGAACAGGGCGACGCCGTGGCGGCGCTCAGCGAGTTCGCGGCGTCCCACCAGCTGTACGCGAACTGGCCGAGCCTCTACGGCATGGCGATGTGCCAGGAGGCGCTCGGACGCCCCGCCGCGGCGCTCGAGCTGTACCAGCAGGTGCTGCGGGAGTTCGGGGAGAGCGTGCCGGATTCCGAGCGCGTGGCGATCGGGGGGCGGATCGCCGAGATCCAGGAGCAGATCGGGACGCCGGTGCCGCCGGACGCGGCGCTGGGCCGCCTGGCCCTGCGGAGCACCCCCGTCGGGGCCGTGGTGTGCGTCGACGGCGTGGAGGCCGGGTCCACGCCGCTGCAGGTCGATGTCTCCGTCGGACCGCACCGGGTGGAGGTGCGGCTGGAAGGCTACGAGTCGGCGACGCGCTGGGTCGATGTGGCGGAGGGGCAGACGGCCGACGTCGAGTTCGGGCTCGTGGCCCTGGGCGGGGTCCCCGGGGAGGGCGGCGCCCTGCTCGTCCGGGCCGACCCGGGCGGCACGGTGTTCGTCGATGGCCGGCGTCTGGGGCTCGCGCCCGTCGGACCCCACGCGGTCTCGCCCGGCGAGTACCTCGTGCGCGTGGAGGGCGACGACGGCCGTGTGTGGGAGGAGACGGTCGAGGTTTCCGCCGGGCGGACGATGGTGGTGGAGGTCCGGCTGGGGGCCGGCGACGGGCTCGACCCGCTGTGGTTCTGGCTGACCGCGGGCACCGCCGGCGCGCTGGCGGTGGGCGGCGCGGCCACCGGCGGGTACGTCCTGTCGCTGAAGGACGAGTACGACGACCCGGCGACGGCGCCGACCCGGCGCGACGAGATCAAGTCGACGGGCGACCCGTTGCGGGTCGTGACCGACGCGCTGCTCGGCGCCGCCGGCGCCGTGGCGATCGGCGCGATCACGCTGCTGTTCTTCACCGATTTCGAGGGCGACGGCGTCTCCGCCGACGTCGGCCCGCTCGATTCGACCGGGCCCGCCGTCGCCGGCGGCGCCGCGCGGGAATGGTGACGCGATGGGACGCGCGGTTCGATGGCTCGTCCTCCTGCCGCTCGCCGCGCCGCTCGGCGGCTGTGAGGTGCTCGTCACCTTCGACCCGTGGGACGCCGGGGAGGACCGGAGCGAGGTCGCGGACCGGGTCGAGGGCGACGCGGACGTGCCGCACGACGGGGACGTGCCGGAGGTCGATGGGGACGACGGCGAGACGACCGACGACGGCGGCGAGGCCGTCTGCGGCAACGGCGTGCAGGAGCCCGGCGAGGAGTGCGAGCTCGGCGATGCCCCGATCTCGTGCCTCACGTCCTGCGGCACGCCGGGCACGCACCGCTGCGTCGATTGCGAGTGGGCGCCGTGCGCCACGGACGAGCCGGAGATCTGCAACGACCTCGACGAGGACTGCGACGGGCTGACGGACGAGGACTTCGAGTGTCGGCGCGGCCGCGTCTCGTCGTGCACCACGACCTGCGGCTCGACCGGCGAGGCGCTGTGCAACACCGACTGCACCCTGCCGGCGGTCTGCCCGCCGCCCGAGGAGACGTGCAACGGCGCCGACGACGACTGCGACACCGTGGCCGACGACGGCTTCGACTGCGCCGCCGGGAGCATCGTGCCCTGCACGACCGGCTGCGGCACCACCGGCAGCGGTACCTGCACCAGCGGCTGCGAGCTGCCGTCCGGGGCGACGTGCACGCCCCCGGCGGAGACGTGCAACGACATCGATGACGACTGCGACGGGTTCACCGACGAGGACCTGTGGGGTCCGGGGGCGTCCGCGGTGCGGGTCACCGACTCGCCGGTGCCGTCCGAGCGGCCCTCGCTGTCGTGGAACCCGACGGGCCGGAGGTTCGGCCTCGCCTGGCAGGAAGAGACCGGCACCAACGGCGGCCACGTCTACTTCGCGCTGCTCGAGGAGGACGGGAGACCCGCGCTGGCGAGCGACGTCCCGGTGGCCACGGCGGGCGCCACCGTCACGCACGAGCATCCGGCCGTCACCTGGTCGTCCGGGGTCGGGGTTTCGCAGTGGGGGATCGTCTGGTCGCGCGTCGAGTCCGGCGCGAGCGAGCTGTATTTCCGGTGGGTCGGCGCGGACGGGACGGCGACCGGGAGCGAGGCGCGGGTGACGAACGCGAGCGGGGTCTCGAGCGAGCCGGCGATCGATTGGAACGGCTCCAGTCGCGAGTACGGCATCGCCTGGAGCGACGCGCGCGACGCCAACCGCGAGATCTACTTCGTGCGACTCACGTCCTCGGGTACCAAGCCGAGCGGCCACGTCGACCAGCGCGTCTCGACGACGTCGGCGTGTCTCTCGACGCGACCGTGGGTCGCGCGCGGCAACACCGACTGGGGCCTCGTGTGGTACGAGATCTGCGTCGGCGCCGACCTGGGGCAGATCTATTTCACGCGGATGGACGACGCGGGGGAGCAGATTTCCGGCGCGCTGACGATCCCGATCGCGCACTCGGCGGTGCAGGAGTGGCCGCGGATCGCCTGGAACGGGAGCGGCTGGGGCGTGGCGTGGGTCGACGACCGGGAGCGCTCGGTGATGCAGGCCTACTTCGGTCGGTTGACCGCGTCGGGCACGCTGGAGGCATCGATCCTGGCGCTGACCACCTCGGCCACCACCCCGCTGGGCCTCGAGCCGAGCAATCCCGTGCCGGCGATCGGCTGGGACGCCGGCCGGCAGGAATACGTCGTGGTGTGGTCCGATTCGCGCAACGGGACCGAGTCGTGCGGCGGGCCCGACTGCGGCACCGAGCTGTACTTCGCGCGGCTGGACGCGACCGGAAGGAAGATCGGCTCGGAGCGCCGTGTCACGACGGGCGCCGGCAGGGCGCGGTGGCCGGCGCTGGCCAGCGGGGCGGACGGCTGGGGGCTGGCGTGGGCGGACGAGCGGGACGGGAACTTCGAGATCTACTTCACGACGCTGGAATGCCGCTGAGCGGCGGTGTGTCCGGTCACGGTGCGGCGGCGGGGCGGCCGTCGCCGTCGTCGTCCGGCCGGGAGCGTTCGTCGCTGAGCCGCTCCAGGATCCGGTCGGCGTAGATCTCCTTCTCGCGCGGGTTGCTGCCGGGTCCGACCAGTCCCTCGCGCTCCATCCGCTCGACGATGCGCGCCGCGCGGTTGTAGCCGATGCGCAGATGGCGCTGGATCTTGGAGATCGAGGCTTGTTTGAGCCGCAGGGTCAGCTCGAGCGCCGGTTCCCAGTGTTCGTCGTAGTCGTCGCCCTCGCCGTCCTCGCCCTCGCCGTCCTCGTCGGGCTCGGCGACGATCGATTCGTCGTAGGTCGGCTCGCCCTGCACGCGGATGTGCTGGACCACGCGTTCGATCTCGTCCTCGCCGACGTAGCAGGCCTGGATCCGGAGCAGGTCGGAGGCGCCCGGGGGCAGGAGCAGCATGTCGCCCATGCCGAGCAGCTGGTCGGCGCCGTTCTGGTCGAGGACGGTGCGGGAGTCGGTCTTGGAGGAGACCTTGAACGAGAGTCGCGTGGGGAAGTTGGCCTTGATCGTGCCGGTGATCACGTCGACGCTGGGGCGTTGGGTGGCGACGATCAGGTGCAGTCCGGCGGCGCGGCCCTTCTGGGCCAGGCGCTGGATCGCGCTCTCCACGTCCTTGGCCGCCACCGACATCAGCTCGGCCAGCTCGTCGATCACGACCACCAGCGCGGGCAGCTTCTCCAGCGGCTGGTCGGGCGGCGGCGCGGCGGCCGCGGCGGCGGGCGCCACCTCGCGGGCCACGCCGTCCGGCCCCTTGACGACGATCCTCACCGCGTGGCCCGCGGCGGGTCCGGCCGCCGTCGCCGTTCCGTCCCGCAGGGCGGCGACCTTCTGGTTGTAGTGCGTGAGCTGGCGGGCGCCGACCGACGCGAAGAGCTGGTAGCGCCGCTCCATCTCGCCCACCGCCCAGCGCAGCGCGAGGGCCGCCTTGCGCATGTCGCTGACCACCGGCAGCAGCAGGTGCGGGATCTTGTCGTAGGCGATCAGCTCGACGTGCTTGGGGTCGATCAGCAGCAGCCGCATCTGCTCGGCGGTCTGGCGGTACAGCAGCGAGACCAGCGTGGCGTTGATGAACACGCTCTTGCCGGTGCCGGTGGCGCCGGCCACGAGCAGGTGCGGCATCTTCGCCAGGTCGGAGTAGTACGGTTTGCCGGTGAGGTCCTTGCCGACCGCGATCGGCAGCATCCCGCCGCGCTTGGCGAAGGCCGGGTCGGCCAGCAGCTCCTTGAGGAACACCGTCTCGCGCGTCGGGTTCGGGATCTCGAAGCCGACCGCGTTCTTGCCGGGGATCGGCGCGACGATGCGGACCTTGGT
>JAFGHH010000588.1 GCA_016930215.1 Deltaproteobacteria bacterium | reverse complement strand
GGCCGTTGTGGTCGATCGGCGCGAGCAGGCGGTACAGGTCGTCGGCGCGGAGCATGTTCTCCCAGGAGCTCCAGTCCCGCGCGACCTCGGTCGTCTCGACGAGCTCGTTGTAGTGGGACGACGCGGGGTCGTCGACGCAGATCGTGTGCGCGGTGGACGGGCGGTACGGCAGCGCGAGGCCCGCGGGCGGGTCGGCGTCGTAGCCCATCACGGGGCCGAGGCGGAAGATCCCGGCGGGGGCCGAGCCGTCGCCTTCCACCTTGACGTTCGTCGCGGCGGGCGGCGGCTGCGTCAGCCCGCGCCCCCACGACAGGCCGCTGCGACCGACCTCGGCCGGCCACGGGCCCAGCACCGGCGCCCACCCCGCGCCGTCGCGCACGAACAGCGCCAGCCGCGCGGCGGGATCGCTCCACGACGGGGTGACGACGACGACGAGACGGGAAACCGTCGCCAGCGCATCCGCCGTCGGACCATCGAGCGGCGGCAGGAGGTCCGGGTCGGCATCGGCGTCGGCATCCGCGTCCGCATCCGCATCCGCAGCGGAGACGTCGTCGGCGGCGTCCGTATCCGCCTCGGCGACGGTCTCCGGGTCGGCATCGGCGTCGGCATCGCCGCCGACGTCCGCGTGGACTTCGCCGTCCGCGTCGGGCTCGGCGGTCCCCTCCGGGTCGCAGGCCGCGAAGGCCGCGGCCGCGAGGAAGGCCGGGGCCAAGCGCAGGCGGGTTTTCGCGGTCGGTGTGGCGGCTCTCACGGTGTTCCTCGCCATCGTCCTCGCGGCGAGAGGATAGGAGTGGCGTGCCCGGCGTGCAAGTGCGAGGCCTCGCGGGGTGCGGGGGCGTCGAGCCGTCCGGCGGGCGTTCAGCGTTGGCCGACGGGGGTCGGGGCGGGCTGCAGGGCGGGCGCGGGCACGGGCAGGTGCGCCTCGAGCTGCTTCATCTCGCGCACGGCCTCGCCGAGCCGCCGGCAGGTCACGCGCATGTAGCCGTGCATGTGTTTATGCATCAGCGAAAGCGTCACGGCGTCGCGCAGGCGGCGCGGGCGGCGCACCGCGGTCCACAGCAGCAGGGAGAGCGTCATCCAGGCCCGGCGCGGCGACGCCTTGAGGACGCAGTTCCAGATCACGCGGCCGAGGGTCCGCAGGTCCTGGCCGAGCCCGGCGAGCCGTCGCTGGACCGTGGCGCCGCGCTCGAGGATCATCTGCATCGCGCGCCGGCGGTAGTTGCGGTAGCCGTACAGCCGCTGCAGCAGATGCCGGTAGCCCTCGTAGAGCTGCACGCTGGACATGCCCTGCGGCACGATGTTGGTGAACACGAACTGGTCGCCGACGAACTCCTTGACCAGCCGCCCGGCGCGCTTGAGCCGTTCGTGGAGCGGCGTCTTGGGCACGGCGTTGAGCATTCCGGTCATCGAGATCGGGATGTGCGCGTCCTGGATGAACCGGAACTGCTCCTCGAAGATCGCCGGGTCGTCGCTGTCGAAGCCGACGATCATCCCCGCCATCACCTCGAGCCCGGCGGCCTGGATGCGCCGGACGGAGGTAAGCACGTCCTCGCGGAGGTTCTGGGTCTTGTTGGTCTCCCGGAGGCTCGCCGCCCGCGGGGACTCGATGCCGACGAACACCGAGCTGAAGTTCGCCTCGCGCATCAGCCGCAGCAGCTCCTCGTCCTGTGCGACGTTCAGCGTCACCTCGGTCATCAGCTCGATCGGATAGCCGTGGTCCCGTTGCCATTCCGCCAGCGCGGTCAGCAGCTCCTTGGCCTCGCGCCGCTTGCCGATGAAGTTGTCATCGACGACGAAGACGTTGCGGATGCCGAGGCGGTGCAGCTCCCGGAACTCCGCCATCATCTGCTCCGTCGACTTGGTCCGGGGACGCCGGCCGTACATCACGATGATGTCGCAGAATTCGCAGTTGAACGGGCAGCCGCGCCCGAACTGGACGGTCATCGTCCGGTACTGGTCGAGCTTCAGCAGGTCGAACCGCGGCAGCGGCGAGTCCTCCATCCGCGGCTTCTCGAGCTGCCGGTACTCGGCCCGACCCACTCCGACGGCGTGCTCCTCGAGGAACTGCGGCCACGTATACTCCGCCTCGCCGACGAACACGACGTCGACCGCGTCGCGCAGCTCCTCGGGGCACAGGGTCGCCAGCGGCCCGCCGGCGACGACGAGCTTCCCGCGCCGCCGGAACTCGGCCGCCAGCTCGAGCAGCCGCGGCTTGTGGACGACGTAGCCGGTGAGCCCCACGATGTCGGCGTCCGTGTCGAAGTCGACCGGCTCGACGTTCTCGTCGCACAGCACGACCTCGTGCTCGCGCGGCGTGATCGCCGCCACCGTCGGCAGCGACAGGTTCGGGAAGATGCACTTCTTGTTCAGCGTCGCGAGAATGCGATCGAACGTCCAGAAGGACTCCGGGTTCCGGGGAGCGACCAGATAGATCTTCACGCGCACCTCCTGACTCCTCCAGGCTAGCGGGGCCGTGTCACGCTGCGGTCACCGGCGCCGGACGTTCGCGTGCCGTTCCGCACGGGGACGGAAGCGCCCTGGCGGCGGGCTGGACGGGCCGCCGGGAGGCAACGGCCGGCGATTCGCGGCGCGGACGGGGCCCGCGGGCTCTCCGGACGGGGCGCTCAGAGATCCGTGATCGTGTCCACGAGGTCCAGCAGCAGCTCGGCGGCGATGTCGGGACCGGGGACGTGGTGCGGCGCGAGCTCGCCGCGCGTCGCCCGCGCGGCGAGGCGACAGGCGTCGCAGACCAGCCCGTCCTCGCGGCAGGTCGCCTGGGACGGGGCCAGGCCGGAGCGGCCGCAGCGGCTGCAACGCAGACCGCCCGGGGGCGCGTCGGGGCGGAGGGCGAAGACCGCGGCGAGCGCGAGCACTTCGCTCTCGTCGAGCCACAATCCGCCGCACGCGGGGCAGAAATCGATCTCGACGCCGACGAGCCGCACGGACTGCAGCTCGACTTCGCAGCGGGGGCAGTGCGCCGTCAGCGACGCGCCGCATCCCGGGCAGAACGGCTCCGGGCCCGCCACGGGCGCTCCGCACTGCGCGCAGGCGGTGCGACGGGCGGTCCCGGTCGGCAGCCGGCCGAACTCCGCGGAGAGGTCCCGCCCGAGGAGCTGGTCCAGCTCGCGGCGGTCGTACCAGGTCCCGCGACAGCTCCCGCACCGATCGAGCTCGAGGTCCCCGGTGGGGACCGGAGCCTCGCCCGTCGCCGGGTCACCCCGGTTGGCGCGAACCTGGCGTGTCGAGCCCCGGCACTTGGGACACTGCATCGTCCGCCCCCCCGCGACGACCCGGCGCCGCCGGGCGCTTCCGGCGGGGAGCCGGCGGAATCCGACGGTCGTCGGGCGGCGCCGCTACTCCTTCTCCTTGCACTTCTTCTGGCAGTCCCGCATCGCGTCCTCGGTCTCGGCGGCCGCGGCGCAGGAGATCACCTCGTCGGCGTTGGTGCAACTCCGCTTGATGTCCTCGAGGTCGCCCTTGCACTCCTCGTCGGAGTAGCTGCTCTCGAGCTTCCGCATCGCCTCGCAGAACTTGTCCTCGTCGCTCTTGCAGCCGGTTCCGAGCGCGACGAGTCCGACGAGCGCGAGCACGACCGACAACCACAGTTTTCTGAACATCCGATCCACCTCCCTGGCGGCGGGATATTGGCAGGCCCCCCGTGGGCCTGCGCGACATCCGATCGTCCGGCCGCGACCGGGAATCTACTCGCGCCGGGTCGTTCGTCGCAAGGGGTCCCGCCGGCGGCTCAGCCGGCCTCGGGCGCGGCATACCGGTCGAGTTGCAGGCCGAGGTCGGCGCCGATGTGCCCCAGTTCCTCCGCGACGTCGTCCATCGCGGGCAGCCGGTCCTCGGGACGACGGCCCATCATCCGGCCGACCAGCTCGAGCAGCGCGCGGGGGGCGTCGGGGACGGCCGCGGCGAGCGGCGCCGGGCGGCCCTCCAGCACGCGGACCATCCGCCCCTCGTGGGTCTCGTCGTCGAACGGGTTGACGCCGGCGAGCAGCTCGTAGAGCACGACGCCGAGGGAGAACTGGTCGGCGGCGGGGCCCGACGGCCGGCCCCGAATCCGCTCGGGCGCCATGTACGCGGGCGAGCCGAGCAGCTGGTCGCGCAGCGTGAGGTCCGAGCCGCGGACGGCGGCGATGCCGAAGTCGAGCAGCTTGGTGGTGCCGTCCTTGCGCACCAGGACGTTGGCCGGCTTGACGTCGCGGTGCACGATGCCGCGCGCGTGCGCGAAGGCCAGGGCGTCGGCGAGTTGGAACCCCAGCGGCACGACCTCCTCGGGGGGCAGGCGCCGGCGTTCCTCCAGCAGCCGGTCCAGCGACCGCCCTTCGACCAGCTCCTGGACGATGTACCACAGGCCGAGCAGGTGGTCGCGGCCGAGGTCGTGGACGGCGACGATCCCGGGGTGCTGCAGCGCGCCGGCCGCGGCCGCCTCGCGCTGGAAGCGCGCCAGCAGCTCGGACATCCGGTCGGGCCGGTCGGTGCCGAGCCGCATCACCTTGACGGCGACCGCGCGGCCGAGCAGCGGGTCGCGGCAGCGGAACACCTCGCCCATTCCCCCGCGCCCGATCAGCTCGGCGATCTCGTAGCGGCCGATCCGCGTGAACGAGAGCTGGCCGCCGTCGCCGACCGGCAGCGACGGCGACGACGGGGAGGCGACCTCGGCCTTCCCGCTCCCCGGCACCGCGGCGCCCGCGCGCGGCCCGGTCGCCGCTCCCGCGGGCGTCTCGCCGGTCT
>JAFGHH010000587.1 GCA_016930215.1 Deltaproteobacteria bacterium | reverse complement strand
GGCACAGGCGAACCCCTCGTCGGTCAGCGTGTCGCAGTCGTCATCGATCCCGTTGCACACCTCGTCCACCGGCGCCTCGCAGACGATCCGGCAGTCGACGCACCGCTCGGTCCCGGCCGACCCACAGTCCGTGACGCACGCATCGGGCGGCGTGGTCGGGTCGCACTCCTCCGGCGACTCCACGGTGCCGTTGCCGCACACCGGCCCGGCTTCGTCGCCGTCCGCGTCACCGTCCCCGTCGGCCCCATCGTCGGCATCCGGCACGTCGGACACGTCGCCCTCCGGCAGTTCGAACGGATAGAGCAGCGAGCAGCCGCCGGCGGCGGCCGCCACGACCCACAACGCAACCACTGCCGAGGGTCTCATGCAGGACGTCCTTTCGAGCCGAAGGTTAGGCGCACGAAGAACCGGCGTCAACTTCGACAGGGGGCGACCACGACGCCGACGCCGAGGCGAACGGCCGAGCAGACGCCCCGACGACGACCACGACGACGTCTACGACCACGTTGGGAAGGGGCTCACCAGCCGGAGCCGCAGCGGTGCAGGATCCGACCGCTGCGGTCGTTCATCGTGATGTAGACGTTCGAGGGCACCGAGCCCCAGACGTCGGTCGGATCCCCCGACACGTCGAGATAGCCGGCGGTCCAAGCGACGCCGTCGTACCGGAGCAGCAGCCCGTCCCGGCCCACCACGAACACGTTGGTCGCCGAGGAGCCCCAGACGGCGGCGAGCGGGACGCCCGCCCAGGGGTCGCCCGGGGCCGTCATCGAAGTCCACGCCGTGCCGTCCCAGCGCAGGATCGTCCCGTTGTCGCCCACCGCGAAAGCCTCGGTCGCCGACGCCATCCAGACGTCGCGCAGCGTCTCGGTCGTGCCGGTGTCGAGCACATCCAGGATCCGCGCGCCGACCCGACGGCGCACCGCCAGGCCCCCGGTCCCGACGGCCATCTCGTCGTCGACCGACACGCCGTGCACGGCCAACAGGTCGCCGTCGCCCGGCAGCGGCTCGATCGACACCGGCGACCAGCCGCCGAGCCCGCCCTCGAATGCGACCGGACCGCCCACCGTCGAGTAGCCGCCGACCGCGATGACCTGCCCGGGGGCGGCGCCCCAGACCCCCTCGAGCGCGATGTTCACGAAGCCGACCGGCAGCGCCGACCAGCTCGACCCGTCGAAGTGCCGGACCGACTCCTCCGCCGACACGGCGTACAGATCGTCCGGCGCCGCAGCCCACAAGTCGGTCACGCCGAACCCCATCCGCCAGTCGGCCAGCCGCCAGCGGCCGGCGTCGGCGCGCAACAGGCCGGTGCCCGCATCACCCGCAAGCGTGTTCGCGGTTCCGACCACGAACACGTCCTGCCCCGAGACCCCCGAGACCGCCCGCAGGCTCGCCGTGACCCCGCCCTCCATCGGCCGCCACGCCGTGCCGTTCCAGCGCAGGAGGCCGCCGTCCTTGCCCTGGACCATGATGTCGTCCGAGGCGGTCCCGGACAACCCAAACAGCCCGCGCTGGTCGAGGATCGGCGCGTCGGCCCACCGGGTCCAGGCGGTGCCGTCCCAGTGCAGCAGCGTATCGCCGGAGACCATCCCGCCGGCGACCCAGACATCGTCGTCGGCCGCCCCCCAGATCGAGTACAGCGGCTCGGTGGTGCCCGAGGGCACCTGCTCCCAGACGCCGGTGTCGGTGTGGTAGCGGGCGATCACGCCGATGCTGCCGACGATCCAGAGCGTCGAGTCATCGATCGGCCACATCGATTGCAGGTCGCTGCTGGCCCACCCGGGCGGCAGGATCATCGTCCACGACGTGCCGTCGTAGTGCATCAGCGTGCCGCCGATGCCGCACGTGTAAACGTCGTCGTCGGCCAGCACCAGCAGCCGGTAGAAGTGCCGGGACGAGCCGGTGGGCAGGGTCCGCCAGTCCGAGCCGTCCCAACGAATCACGGTGCCGCTCGCCCCGGCGGCCCAGACATCGTCCTCGGCCAGGATCTGGACGCCGTACAGCGGCTGGCTCGTCCCGCTCGAGTCGTCGTAGCGCCAGGCGCTGCCGTTCCACCAGAACACCGAGCCGTTGGTGCCGACGGCGACGGCGAAGTCGCGCGAGAGCGCATCGACCCAGCGCAGCGTGAACGTCGAGGGCGAGTCGACCCGCGTCCACCCGGTGCCGTCGTAGAACAGCGCCATGCCGAACGACCCGACGGCGACGGCGCTGCCATCGGGAGCCATCGTCAGGTGCTGCAGCGACTCGGGCCCCGGCGCCAACGGGTGTTCGACCACCCAGTCCGTGGCGCAGGCACACCCCTCGTCGGTCGTCCCGTCCCGGTCGTCGTCGCACCCGTTGCACGCCTCGTCGGCCGCCGTGCACGCGGCCCGGGTCGGCGGCTCGCAGGTGTCCGTACAGATTCCCGTCCCTTCGACTCCGCACGGCGTCGTGCAGGCCACCGTGCTCCCCGCGGCACAGGCGAACCCCTCGTCGGTCAGCGTGTCGCAGTCGTCGTCGACCCCGTTGCACTCCTCGTCCACCGGCGCCTCGCAGACCCGCCGGCAGTCCTGGCAGGTCCAGGTGCCGGCCGAGCCGCAATCCGTGGTGCAGGGGTCCGGCGCCGTCGACGGGTCGCATTCCTCGGGCGGCTCGACCTCGCCGTTGCCGCACACCGGACCAGTCTCGTCGCCGTCGCCGTCGGCGTCCCCGTCCGCACCAACGTCCGTGTCCGGCGCGTCCCCCGCGTCGCCTTCAGGCAGCTCGAACGGGTACAAGAGGCTGCAGCCCGCGCCGGCGCACAGCAGCAGCAACACGACGAAGTTCCCCAGGCTCCGCATCGTCGGGCTCCTCACCGTCTTCCGAGGACCGCGCGGTCGCGCATCGCTTCCCCCGCGACGGCGACCGCATCGCCGTCGGGTCGACTCCACCGCGAACCGATCAGGGCGGCGCCATCCGCGTGTCGAAGCAGATGCGCGTTCCGGGCGTCGACGGGCTCGTGATGCACTCGTAGTGGCCGCAGACGTCCGGGTCCCAGTAGGTGTCCTCCTCGTTCCATCGGCAGTCCGCGTCCGCGTCGCACGTCGAGAAGCACGCCTTGATCTGGACCGTCACGCCGCTGGAGCTGACCGTGTAGCTGACCAGGACGCTGCCGGTCGGGCACGGACCGACGAAGCCCGAGTACGACCCGACGTTGGCCGGAATCCCGGCGTACGCGCAGGCATCGAAGAACGGAATGCTGTCGGTGCAGCGGTGCGCATACGCCCCGCAGTACCCGGCCGGGAAGTACATGTTGTTCCCCGACAACACGTCGCTGTGGTAGCAGGCCAACCGCGCCCCGGTGGGCACCACCACGTCCTCGCACCCGGTGATGGTCCCGACCGTCGGGTCGCCCGCCCGGCAGCCGCTGCCGGTGCACGTGCACGCCGCCCCGACCCCGTGGTGGATCGGCAGGCAGGAGTCGTCGCAGGGCGGGGAGGCGAGCCCCGGGTCGCAGGTCTCGCCGTACTGCGTCTGCAGCGTCCCGTCACCGCAGGTGTCCTGCCGGATCGAGCAGTCGCGGACGCAGGATCCGATCGGCGGCGTATAGCAGGTCTCGGTCACCGTGTTGCCGTCGTCGCAGAACTCGCCGCCCCCGGCGTCCCAGAACCCGTCGCCGCAGGCCGAGGCGGCGCACGTGCCGGCAAGGCAGATGTCGCGCGTCGCGGGGTTGGAATCCGCGTCGCACACCGTCCCGTCCGGCGACGGCGTGCCGGTCACGCACGCATCGGTGGCCTCGTTGCAGGTGCCGGCCGCACACGGCCCGCCCGCCGACGAGCAGTCCCGCGCCGGGCCGCTGCACACCCCGCCCGTACAGGTGTCGGGGGTCGTGCAGTACAGCCCGTCGCTGCACGCCGTTCCGTTCGGCCGCGGCACCGGGTCGCATCGATCGGCTCCCTCGTTGCAGGTCGCCGTGTTGCACTGGTCGGCGACCGACGAGCAGTCCCGCGCCGGGCCGCCGCACACCCCGCCCGTGCAGGCGTCGGGGTTCGTGCAGTACAACCCGTCGTTGCACGCCGTCCCGTTGGGCCGCGGATCGGCGTAGCAGGTGTCCGCCCCCTCGTCGCAGCGACCGACGTTGCACTGGTCGCCCGAGGCCGAGCAGTCGCGCGGCGCGCCGCCGCACACCCCGCTCGCGCAGGTGTCCGGGGTCGTGCAGTACAGGCCGTCGTTGCACGAGGTCCCGTCGGGCGCCATCCCGTGCACGCAGTGGCCGCCGGTGCAGGCGTCGGTGGTGCAGGGATCGAGGTCGTTGCAGTCGGCGGCGCTCGTGCAGCCCGCGCAGTCGGTGTCGAGCCCGTCGGTCGCGCGGTCGCAGTCGTTGTCGATGCCGTCGCCGCAGCTCGCGCTGCCCGCCGGCCCCTCGGCCCCCGGCACCGGCACCAGGGTGTTGTCGCAGCGCCCCAGCGCCTCGCTGCACGAGTCGGAGGTGCACGGGTCGCCGTCGCCGCAGTCACGCGCCGTGCCGCCGCCGCAGGTCCCGCCCGTGCAGGTCTCGCCGACCGTGCAGTACACGCCGTCGTTGCACGCCGTCCCGTCCGCCACCGGCGCGCCCCGGCAGCCGGAGGCCGGGTCGCAGACCCCGGTGTTGCAGGCATCGGTCCACGCCGAACAATCGACCGTCGTGCCCACGCACACGCCCGCGGCGCAGGCGTCGTGCTCGGTGCAGGCATCGCCGTCGCTGCACGGCGTCCCCGTCGTCCGCGGGTCGGCGTAGCAGGCAGCCCCGGCCTCGTCGCAGCGACCGACGTTGCAGGCGTCGTCGAGCGAGGAGCAGTCGACCGGGGCGCCGCCGCCGCAGACGCCCGCCGTGCAGACTTCGCCGGTGTTGCAGTAGAGCCCGTCGTCGCACGCCGTCCCGTTCGGCCGCGGCTCGAGCACGCAGCCGCCCACCGCGTCGTCGCACACGCCGACGTTGCAGCCGTCGTCCATGGACGAGCAGTCGCGGGGCGTGGCGCCACCGCACATCCCGCCCGCGCAGGTCTCGCCCACCGTGCAGTACAGCCCGTCGTTGCAGGACGTCCCGTCCGGCAGCGGCGTCGTGGTGCAACGGTCCGCATCCTCGTCGCACGCCCCGAGGTTGCAGGTCGGCACTCCTGCCGAGCAGTCCCGCGAACCGCCGCCGGTGCAGACCCCGGCCGAACAGGCGTCCTCCACCGTGCAGTAGAGCTCGTCGTCGCACGTCGTTCCATCCACCGCCGGCGCGTTGAGACAGATGCCGCCGGCCTCGCAGGTGTCGATCGTGCAGGAGTTGCCGTCCTCGCAGTCCACCGCGTCCGTGCACGGCACGCAGTTCGGGTCGTCGCCGTCCACGTGCCGGTCGCAGTCGTTGTCGATCCCGTCCGAGCAGGTCTCGTCCCCGACGGGTCCCTCGGCCCCCGGCACCGGCACCAACACGTGCCGGCACTCGGCCATCAGCTCGTCGCACGAATCCGCGGTGCACGGATCGCCGTCGTCGCAGTCGTTGTCCACCTGGCCGGTGCACTCGCCCGCCTCGCACGTCCCCGGAAGCGTGCAGAACCAGCCGTCGTCGCACGCCGTCCCGTCCGGCGCGGCGACGTTCGAGCAGTAGCCGCCGCGGCACGAGTCGATCGTGCACGGGTTGTCGTCGTTGCAGTCCGCCGCGGTCGTGCACTCGCTCCCCTCCCCGTCCGGCACGTCCGCGTCGCCGTCCACCGGCACGTCGCCGCCGTCCACCGGCACGTCGTCGCCGTCCGCCGGCACGTCTCCGTCCACGGCTTCCACGTCGGCATCGACGTCGACGTCGGACTGCGAATCGCCGCCGCCGCAAGCCGCCGGCAGCAGTGCCGCCGCAAGCCCCAGAAGCACAAGCCAGCTCCGATGCCCAAGGTGGT
>JAFGHH010000586.1 GCA_016930215.1 Deltaproteobacteria bacterium | reverse complement strand
CAGGGGGTTGTGGCATCGGCGCGGGAGGGGATGACGTTTGCGCACTTCGGTGGCGGGCGGTTCGACGGGGGGTAGCTCGGCTCCTCACGTCGCCCGGCCTCATACGGCCAGACTGCCCGGTGCCGGTGCCATCCTAATCGTTGGGCGTTAGATCTCAGGGGGTTGTGGCATCGGCGCGGGAGGGGATGACGTTTGCGCACTTCGGTGGCGGGCGGTTCGACGGGGGGTATGTGACGCCCCGGTCTGAGAGGTCGGGGTCGGAGGCGTTCGTCCCGGTTTCGCGTGGGACGTTGGGGTGAGGAGGCGCGGGTCGAGTTCGGGATGGGACAGAGCGCAGGGGGCATGGCACCCTCCGGGTGCACTTACAAACGGCCCCTGTGGCCATCCCGGAGGAAGCCATGCTGACCCCTGCGCCCCCAGAATGCCTGACTCGACCGTATGCTGCCACGCCCGATCAGCTCGGCGGCACGCTTATCGCGGAGGACGTCGTCGATCGCGACGAGCACCGACGGCGCCTTGTCCTGCCGGACGGCTACCGTCCGCCGCGCTGCCCGGCGTGCGATCACGACCGGCTCCACGCGCACGACTTCCGCGAGCGACACCTGCGCGGCGAGGGCGAGCGGGAGACCTTCCGCCGTTTCCGCTGCGCCGGATGTCGGGCCTCGTGGCTCGTCCTGGCCGCGTTCATGGCGCGCCACCTCCACCGGCGCTGGGCCTACGTGGAGGCGGCCGCCGGCATCGCGGAGACGTCCGACGGTCCGCCGGCGAGGCGAGTGGCGGCGCGCACGCTGAAGCGCTGGCTCGGACGGCTGCTGTCGAGCGCCCGGGTCGTGGTCCAGGCGTTCGCGGCGGCCGGCGTCGTGCTCGGTCGAGCCGCCGACTGCGCCAGCCGGCGTGAGCTTCTCGCCGAGATGATCCACGAGGGCTTGCTGTCTCGAGGGCGTCCGATGGCGGAGCTCGGGGGCTGGGTGCACCGCCTCGTGCCGGGGCTCCGTCTCGCGTAGCGAGGGCGGGCCGATCCCGGCTCAGCGAGACGTGGCGGGAGGTTGGACGATCCCACCAGATTCGCCGCTCCACCGGTCGTAGCCTCCGCGGCGTGAGGTCGATGGTCGACCTCGAGAGCCGATGGAGGTGACGCATGAACGAGGAACAGCGCACGGAGCTGGCGCTGTGGCGGGTCGGTGTGCTCGGCCCGTTGGTGAGCGCCGAGCTCGGCCACGGCGACGTGGTCGAGCTGTGCCGGGAAGCGGCGGAGCGCAGCTACCGCCGGCCCGACGGCCGGTACGTCGAGCTGAAGCCCCGGACGATCATGGGGTGGCACTACGCGTACCGGCGGAAGGGTCTCGACGGGCTCAAGCCCCGGGGCCGCACGGACGCCGGTCGCAGCCGCGCCATCGCGCCCGCACTGGCCGAGCGGCTCGTGGCGCTCAAGCGGGAGCAGCCGCGCCGGTCGATCCGGAGCCTGATCCGGATGCTGGAGCGGGACGGTGCGGTGAGTCGCGGCGAGCTGAAGCGCAGTACGGTCCACCGCCTGCTGAAGGCGCACGGCGTGAGCACCCGCCCGCCGCGGGAGCGGGACACGGAGCGCCGAGCCTTCCGGCACCGCTACGCCGGCGACTGCTGGATGGGCGACGTGATGCACGGGCCGCAGGCCCTCGACGCCCACGGCCGGGCCCGCAAGGCATACCTGCACGCCTTCGTCGACTCGGCGACGCGGCTGGTGACCGGCTGCGCCTTCCGCTTCGGCGAGCGGGCGGTGGACTTCGAGGGCGTCCTGAAGGACGCCATCCGCAAGCACGGCGTGCCGCGCACGCTGCTGGTCGACAACGGCGCGGCCCAGGTCTCCGGGTCGCTGCGCGTCATCTGCGGCGAGCTCGGCGTGCACCTGACCCGCTGCAAGCCGTACGACGCGGCCGCCAAGGGGGGCGTCGAGCGCTTCTTCCGCACCTGGCGCGCCGAGGTCGGTGACGAGCTACCCGACGCGCCGCTGCCGCTCGCGGAGCTGAACGCCCGGACCTGGGCCTGGCTCAGCACGGAGTACCACCGGCGCCGCCACGGCGGCACCGAGCGCGTGCCGCTCGAGCACTGGCTCGGGCAGACCGAGCGGCTCCGCCCGCCCCCGGCCGGCGGCGCCCTCGATCGCGTCTTCCTGCACCGCGAGCAGCGGCGGGTGCGCCGCGACGGCACGGTGCGCTTCCGCGGCCACCTGCTCGAGGTCCGCGGCGAGCTCGTCGGCGAGCAGCTCGAGCTGCGCTTCGACCCCAGCGTCGACTTCGCCCCGGACGACTCGACGACGTGGCCCGACGCCTACGTCGACGGCGTCTTCGCCTGCGACACCGTGCTGCTCGACCGCGTCGCCAACAGCACGCGGCCCCGCCGGCGGCTGCCGAAGCCCGCGGACACTACGCCGCCGGCCCCGACCGGCATCGACCCGCTGCGGCAGATGGCTGACGAGCAGGCGCGGCTCACCCGCCGCCCGGCCGACCTGTCCACCGAGCGCGACAAGGAGGAGTAGACCATGTACCGCCAACGCTTCGGCCTCTCCGGCCACCCGTTTCCCCAGGACGCCAGCGGACGGACCTTCACCGAGCCGCCCGGCTTCGAGCGGCTCTCGCGCCGCTTCGACATGCTCGCCCGCGAGCCCGGCCTCGGCGTGCTCACCGGCGACGCCGGCCTCGGCAAGACGACCGT
>JAFGHH010000585.1 GCA_016930215.1 Deltaproteobacteria bacterium | reverse complement strand
GGGAGAACGGCGAACGCGACTCGAGCTGCGCCGCGATGGCGTCCAACTGCTCGGGGGTCGGCAGCCGCTTCCGCTCCTCCTCCCCCGCCGGCGACGGCGGTTGGTAGGCCGGACCCATCCGCAGCGTCGTCGGGGTCGTGACCTTCTGGTCCCCGTCGGGACGGGTCGGCGGCGGCTCGGACACGGGCGACGACGGCGCCGCCTGCTGGCCGGGCGGGGTCGAGCTGAGCGTCGGGGCCGGCGGCAACGCCGACCACGACGGCATCCGCTCCACGCCACCCAGCAACCGCAACGTGCTGGGCTTCTTCTCCTCGAGCTTCGGCGACGCCGCGGCAGCCTCGGCCGGAGGCTCGGCCGCCGCCGCGGCCGCAGGGGACTCCTCCGCCGACGGCGGCGAAGCATCCGCCGCCGGGGCCGGCGGAACGTCCCCTTCGGGAACCGATGCCGCCGGCGACGGAGTCGCGGGCAACGGCGGCAACTGGAAAGCCAGTGGAACGGGACCGCGGGGCGCCGGCGTTTCCCCGACCTCCGCAGCGGCCGGGGCGGCGGCGGCCTCCGGAGCGGCCGGAACCGCAGCGGCTTCCGCAGCGGCCGAAGTCGCGGCGGTCTCCTCAGCGGCCGGAGTCGCGGCGGCTTCCGCAGCGGCCGGAGTCGCGGCGGCCTCCGCAGCGGCCGGAGTCGCGGCGGCCTCCGCAGCGGCCGGAGTCGCGGCGGCTTCCGCAGCGGCCGGAACCGACGGCGCCGCTGTGCTCTCCGCGGCGGCCGGAGCTTCCGGAACGCTCCGCGGGGGCAGGAACGGCGGCGGCAGGAACGGTGCGGGCAGGAACGGCTTGGAAGCCGCCGGGGCCTCCACGCGGGCCGGAGTCGCGGGTGGTTCCGCCACGACCGCCGGGACCGGCGCCTCCGCGAGGCGCTCTTCCTCGGCGATCTGCACGTCGGCCGTCGCGGCCGCCAAGGCCTGTTCGGCCAGGCCGCCCGTCACGGCGGCGTCGTGGACCGGTTCGTCCGCGGGCGGGATCTCGCCGTCGGAAACCTCCTTCGCGTACGCGAAGTCGGTGCGAGGCGGCGGAGCGCCCTTGCGGCCGGTCTCGATGAAGATGCCGTAGAACGAGAGCCGGGTAATGATCTTCAGCGTCTCGAGGTCATCGAACGGCGCGGCATCGATGATCTCGAGGAGGGTGCGGGTGCCGTCGGTCAGGCGGATGATCGCGTTGACCTCGTCGGGGATTTCGTCCAGCCGGCCGATCAGCTCGCCGGCGTCGACCATGAACACGGTATCGAGCGGCGGGAGCTGTTCGATCAGGCGGCCCCATTCGTCGAGCCGCCGCATGCCCTCCATGAGGATTTCCTGGGTCGCCATGTGGATCGTACGGCTGCGCCGCACCGGTCGGAAGTCGACGTCGAAGTACCCTTCGGACCAGGTCAGCAGGCGATACACGGCGGCCACGCCGCGGTGTCGACCGACCTCGGCGTCCGCCATCTCGCCGTCCTGGAAGTAGATCACGCCCCGCTCGGACTCGCGCGTGAGGTGCAGCGCGCCGGTCTTCTTGCTGAGGTCGACGGTCTGGATCAGGTCGACCAGGCCGATGTCGTCGAGCGACCCGCTGAACTTGGTCTTGGCTCCGCGGCCCTCGAGGCTCTCGCGCTTCTTGCGCTGGACGATCAGGCGTAACCGGGCGACGAGTTCCTTCACGAACACGGGTTTGACGAGGTAGTCCTCGATGCCCTGCTCCAGCCCGCGGACCTTGAACTCGACCGAGCGTTCCTCGGAGAGGAAGAGGAAGGGGATGGCGGCCCAGTCGGGCTTCGCCTTGAGCGCCTTGAGGAACGCGAAGCCGTCCATTTCCGGAAGGGCGGTCTCGGAGAGGATCAGGTCGGGAGGGGAGATCTCGACCTTCCGCAGGGCGTCGTGCCCGTTGGCGGCGGTCGTGACTGCGAACCCCGCGTTCTTGAGGCTGACCTCGAGAAGGCGGAGGTCCTCCGGGTGGTTGTCGACGATCAGGATGCAAGGTCGCGACACGGTCGCACTCCCTGGCGGCTGCTAGCCCCGGCGGCATTGTCGAGGGCGCGGAGGGAAGTGTCAAGGATCGCGGCGGACCCGGTGGAAAGCCGCCTCCGGAACGGTCCCGACCGCGGTAGACTGGTCCCCGATGCCCGATCCGACCTGGCTGGCCCTGGACATCGGGACCCACACCGTGCTGGCGGCCGTGGCGCGCGCCGACGCCGGGCGGCTCAGGCTGGTGGACCATCGCCAGTGGTTCGCGCGGCTCGGGGAGGGGGTGCGCTCCTCCGGGGTGCTGCGTCCCGAGGCGATCGCGCGCGGGCTGAACGCTCTGGTGGAAGCGCGGGCGCTGGCCGACCGGCACGGGGCGCGGATCGCGGCGGTCGCCACCCGCGCCTGCCGCGAGGCGCGCAATGCGGACGAGTTCCTGCGGCCCGCGCGCGCGGCGCTGGGCGTCGAGGTCGAGGTGGTGTCGGGGGAGCGCGAGGCCGAGCTGACGTTCCGCGGCGCCGCCAGCGACCTGGGGCTGCAGGGGCACGCGGTGTGGGCCGACGTCGGAGGGGGCTCCACCGAGCTGATCGTCGCCGACGGTCCGCGACCGGAACGGGCGGTCTCGACGCCGCTCGGGGCGGTGGCCCTGACCGAGGCCTGGCTGCACGGCGACCCGTACACGGCGGGCGAGCTGGCGGCCGTGCGCGGGGAGGTCCGCCGGCAGCTCGCCCCGCTGGGCCTGCCCCGCGTGCCGACGGTCGTCGGCATCGGCGGCACGGCGACGACGCTGGTCGCCGTGGAGCGGGGCCTTTCGGCCTACGACGGCGCGCTGGTCCACGGTTTCCGCCTCGCCCGTCCGGCCCTCGCCGCCCGGATCGAGGTCCTGGCGGGTCTGACTCTCGAGCGGCGCTCGCGCGTCACGGGGCTTGCGCCGGAGCGGGCGCCGGTGATCGTCGCGGGTGCGCTGGTGCTCGACGAGCTGCTGGCGACCGCCGGCGCCGGGACGCTGATGGTCTCCGACCGCGGGGTGCGCCACGGCGTGCTGCTTGACCGGTTGGGACTCCGCGACTAGTTTCCCGGCGTCGGGAGCGTGCGGATGAAGGGCAAGACGACCGCCGATCGCCTCCTGGCGGCGAAGTTGATCACGCCGGAGCACCACGCGGCAGCCGTGTACCGCCAACGCACGTCCGGGCTGCCGGCCGACGACTTCCTGATCGAGCTGGGCGCGATCCGCGAGGAGGAGCTGCTCAAGTTCCTCGCCGCGGAGCTGCGCACGCAGTACCTGACCACCGAGCGGCTGCGCAGCGCCACCCTGCCCCGCCCGCTGCTCGAGATGGTCCCGCTCAAGCTGGTCGAGGCGACCCAGACGATGCCGATCCGCTACGACCAGCGGACGCGCGTCCTGGCGGTACTGACGGCGGACCCGGAGAACCTCGACGCCCTGAGCCAGGTGCGGGCCGCCGCCGGCGTCCGAGACGTCCAGGCGGTGCTGGCCCGCCCCGCCGCCGTGCGGGCTTCGATCGCCCGCTGGTATCGCAACGACCCGCAGCCGTTCCAGGACCTCGCCGACGGTGCCGCGATCCGCGCGGCCGACCTGGTGGGTCCGTCCGACGACCTCGGCATCGACTGGCTGGAGCGCACGGACGGCGGGGACCGCGACCACTGGACGATCCGCGAGCCGGCCCGGCCCGTCGAGGCGGAGGACGTTCCGGGGCGCGCGGCCGCCCCGCGAGCCGTGCCGGCGGCCCGCACGGCGCCCGCGGCGGGGTCCGCCGACGCCTCCGGCCCGCCGACGCCGTCGGTCGCCGACCCCGGCGCCGTCACCGCCGCGGACTATCTCGAGACCCTCAACGTCCTGGTCAGCCTGCTCGAGAATTCGCGGGCCGAGTTGCGCGGCCATTCCGCGGCCGCCGCCCGCCACGCCGGCGAGTTGGCGACGCGCGTCGGCGTACCGGTCACGGAGGTCCAGGCCGTGGTGGTCGCCGCCTACCTCCACGACCTCGGCAAGGGCACGCCGTTCCACCTCACCGCACTCAACGTCGCCGAGTGGGAGGGGCACCGGGACGCCGCGCGCAAGCGTTTCGAGATCCCGCTGCGCCTGATGGAGACGGTCCAGTTCCGGCCGGAGTCGGTGCGGGCGGTCCTCCACATGTACGAGCGGTTCGACGGCACGGGGTTCCCCACGGGGCTGCGCGGCAAGGAAATCCCGCTCGGCGGCCGGATCCTCGCGATCGTCGACACCTACGCCGACCTCACCCAGAACACCCGCAACCCGTTCCGCCGCACTCTCGGCGCGGTCGAGGCCGTCGGCGTCCTCGACCGCTACCGCGACGTCGTGTTCGACGGAGACCTGATCGACCTGTTCCGCACGGTCGTCGCCGGCTCCGACCTGCGCCAGCGGCTGCTCTCCGGCCACCGGCCGATCCTCGTCGTCGATGACGACGTCGAGCAATCCGCGGCGCTCGAGCTCCGGTTGCTCAGCCGCGGCTTCGACGTCCACGTCGCCCGCAGCGCCGAGGCCGCGCTCCAGTGCCTCCAGGAGGCCGACGTGCACCTGGTGGTGTCCGAGGTCGACCTCGAGCCGTTCGACGGCTTCGAGTTGTTGCGGCGCGCCCGCGGCGTCGAGCGGGCCCGCCAGGTGCCGTTCCTGTTCTTCACCGCGCGCGCGGCGGCCGAGGAGGTCGCCCGGGCCTTCGAGCTCGGCGCCGCCGACTACGTGGTCAAGCCGTCCACCACCGAGGTGCTGGTCGCCAAGATCCGCCAGACGCTCGAGCGCCGTCCCGCCGAGAGCCGCGCCGCCGGCGGCGTCTCCGGCTCGCTCGCCGACATGAGCCTCCCCGACCTCGTGCAGATCCTCTCCCAGGGACGCAAGAGCGGCAAGCTCACCGTCACCGGCGCCGACGGCCACAAGGGAGAGATCGAATTCCTCGAGGGCCGCGTCGCCAACGCCGCGTACCAGGGCCGGACCGGCCAGGAGGCGTTCTACGCGATGCTGGTGATCCAGCAGGGGACCTTCGCCCTCGACGCGGAGTTCCGCCCGACGGCCGTGGTGATCGGCGAGAGTGCCGAGGCGCTGCTGCTGGAGGGGATGCGACGGATCGACGAGGCGGGCCGCTAGTGCCGACTCCCGCCGCCCGCGTGCGGTCGCCCCGACGCCTGCTGCCCGCCGTCGCCGCCGTCCTGCTGGCGGCGGTCGCCGCTCCGGCGACCGGCTGCCGCGGCGACCGGGAGGGTTCGGCTTCCCCCGGGGTCTCCGGGGGAACGCCGGCGACCCCGGCCGCGACCGCGACGGCGGACGCGCCGGCGGCCGAGACCGGCGCGGCCCCGGAGACGCCGGCTCCCGACGTCGTGGATGCTCCGGCCGCCCCCACCGAACCGCCCGTACCCCCCGGACCGCTCCCGGCGTCGCCGGAACTGACCGCGCACCTGGCTCGCATCCCCGAGGGTCCCGGACCACATCTCGTGGCGCGACTCGAGCTCGGCGGCATCATCGGGCGCGAGGAGCTGCGCGTCGTCGCGCGGCGCATGTTCGGGCTGCTCGGCGCCCCCGGCGACACGGATGCCGCGTGCCTCGCCGAGCTCCTCGGTTCGGTGAGCGCCGTGACCTACGTCTGGCAGGAATCCGACGGCCCCGATGCGGGCATCGCGCTCGTCGACGCCGCGGTCCGCCTGCCCGTCGTGCTCCTCTGCCTCCGGAGCCTCGGCCTGCCCGTGCCGGCCGCGGCCGACGCGGCCGGCGACGGCCTGCTCGCATTGGCTCCGCAGGTCTCGGCCGCGCCGATCGCCGACGGCACCGTGGCCGTCGGCGCCACGGCGCTGGTGCGCGCCGCGCTCGCCGGGTCGCCGCCCCGGCCGTTGTCGCAATCCCCGGCCCTGGACCGGGCGCGTGCCCTGGCCGGCGCCTCGCCCGCCTGGGTCGCGTTGTTCGCGCCGGACGACTCCGCGCCGAGCGCTTCCGCGGTGCACGGCGGGCTCGGCCTGCGGACCGCACCGCGCCTCGGGCTGACGGGCCGGCTCGCGTTCGCCGACCCGACGCGCGCCGGGGCGCTCGTGGCGCGCGCCACCGGCTTGCTGTCCGGACTGCACGCGGCCGGACAGGCGGTGCTGGGGGAGGCGTCGCGCCTGCTGCCCGAGGAGGATGTGGCGCCGCTGCGCGCCGTACTCGACGCGGCCCGCGACACGAGGTTCGTGGTCGACGCCGGTACGCTCTCGTTCGAGGCCTGGCTCCCGCCCGGCTTCACGGTGCCGGAGCTGCTCGGCGCCCTCGTCGCCCTCGCGCCGATCCTCGACCTGCTCTAGCTCCCGCTGGCCTCGGCCGCGGCGCTCGCCTATACTTCTCCCTCGCAGCATGCGGATTCGTGCCACCGCAGGAGGAAACGGATGACCGCAGCCCGTCGTCGGAACCGTCGGCTGGTGCTGACGTTCGCCGTCGCCGCCCTTGCGGGAGGCCTGGCGGCCTTGGGTTGCGGCGCCGCCGGCGTCGGCCTCGGCTCGCTGGGACTCGTCGTCGGCGCGGCGCTGCTGTACCTCGGCCTTTCCGCCTCCCAGACCGGCTGCTACCGGAGCTACTCGGACGAGGACGCCGACGCCGAGTTCGGCGCCTGCCTCTCGTGGAGGCCGGACGATGCCGGTCGCGAGGACGCCGGAGAGGACTTCGGCCCCTGTCTGGGCGCCCTGCCCGACGAAGGCCCATGCCTCGACTTCCCGGTCGATGCCGGTCCTTGTCTCACGTCGGTGGCCGACGAGGGCCCGTGCCTCGAGCCGCCGATCGACATCGGGCCGTGCCTCAGCTCTGCGGCACTCGAGGGCGCGGCGGCGCGAACGCCGACCGACCTCGACGGTCCGGCTCGCAAGGCCGGGGAGCGACCCGCCGAGCGGCTGGCGCGCTCGGGGGTCCTGACACCGGAACAACTGGAGCGGCTGCGTCGGCTCCAAGGACGCTCGGCGTAGGCGCGTCGAAGGGGACGAAGTGAGGGTTTCCCGATGAAGCGAGCGAACGATTCCCGTGGGATCCGGGCGGCGGCGGTCGTCGTCGCCGCGGTCGCCGTGTGCGCCGTCGGGACGAGCGCCCTCGGCTGCAGCGCCGCCACGATCGGGTTGGGTTCCGTGGGCCTCGGCGTCGGCGCGCTGGTCGCCTACCTGCTGCTCGCGGTCGGCGGCGGCACCGCCTGCTCGTCGCGCGGACCGGTCGGCGCCTGCCTCAGCATCGCGGCGCCGCCGTCGGAGGACGTGGTGGAGCCGCCCGGACCGTGTCTGCAACCGCCGTATCCGTACCCGCCGATCGAGCCGTGCCTGGAGTACGTGCCGGTCGAGCCGTCTGCGCAGGAGTGCCTGTCGATCGCGCCGACGCCGTGTTTGTCGATGTCGGTCCAGCCGCCGCCGGAACCGCCGTTCGAGCCGTGCCTCGAGCCGCCGGAGGACGATGCGTCGCCGTACGTGCACATCTGCCTCTCCGACATGCTGATCGAGGGAGAGGTGGTGCGACCGGGGGAGAAGGCCGCCCCGGACGCCCCGCGGGCCGAGGCTTCCTCGGGGCGGCACCTGGCCGCGGCCGGCGTGCTGACGGAGGACCAATTGCGGCGACTGGCCCGCCTGCGCGGCGAGAGCTGAGCGACGCCGCCGGCCGCGATGAAGGTCACCACCCTCTCCTGCGAGATCACGGCCCGCTGCGCCCACCGCTGCTACTACTGCTACAACGTCTGGAAGGAGCCCGACGCCCGCGTGGCCACGAGCGAGCTGTCGCCGGCCGAGTGGGAGCCGCTGGTGACGCGGGCGGTCCGCGACTCGGGCGCCCGGCACCTGTCGATCACGGGCGGCGAGCCGCTGGCCCGCGACGACGCGCTGGACGTGCTGGCGGCCGCGAAGCGCGCCTGTCCTTCGGTGTCGCTGATCACCTCCGGCTGGCGGCTGCGCGACGCGGCGTCGGAGATCGGCCGGCTCGGCATCTCGTCGGTCCAGCTCACGTTCCTCGCGGCGGACCGTGCGGCGCATCGCGAGCTGAGGGGGCTCGACAGTTTCGACGATGCGGTCGAGGGAGCGATCCGGCTGCGCGAGGCGGGCGTCGAGCTGCACGTCTGTTTCGTCTGCACGCCGCGCACCTGGCATCGTTTCGGCGAGG
>JAFGHH010000584.1 GCA_016930215.1 Deltaproteobacteria bacterium | reverse complement strand
GTTCGCCGCCGAGCTGCTGCGGATGTACTCCCGCTACGCCGAGACCAAGGGGTGGAAGGTCGAGCCGATGAGCCTGTCGTCGTCGTCCGGCGGAGGGATCAAGGAGGCGATCGTCTCGATCTCCGGCCGCGAGGTCTACTCGCACCTCCGCTTCGAGAGCGGCGTGCACCGCGTGCAGCGCGTGCCGGTGACCGAGGCCCAGGGGCGGATCCACACCTCCGCGGCCACCGTTGCCGTGCTCCCCGAGGCCGACGAGGTCGACGTCAGGATCGAGGAGAAGGACCTCGAGGTCCACGTCGCCGCCGCCGGCGGCCCCGGCGGCCAGGGCGTCAACACCACCAACTCCGCCGTCCGCCTGCTGCACAGGCCCTCCGGGATCATGGTCCACTGCATGGACGAGCGGTCCCAGATCAAGAACCGCGCCAAGGCGATGAAGATCCTCCGCTCCCGCCTGATGGAGGCGCAGATCGAGAAGCAGCAGGCCGAGCGCACCGCCGAGCGGCGCGCGATGGTCGGCTCCGGCGACCGCTCGGAGAAGATCCGGACCTACAACTTCCCCCAGGACCGCATCACCGACCACCGCCTCGAGAAGAACTTCCACAACCTGCCCGTGTTCATGGACGGCGGCATCGACGACCTGCTCCAGGCCCTGCGGATGCAACACCAGACGCAGCTCCTGGAAGGGAAGCGGGACTAGACCCGATGGCGCCGCCCGTCGAGGTAGCGGCGCGGCGCTGGACCGCGCGAAGCGCGGGCCGAGCCCGCCGGCCCCGCCGGCGAGGCGGCATCGAACCGCTCGCGGCGCCATCCTGCCGGACGGCGTCGAGGGCCAACGCCATATCAAGGGACGGGCGAGCGGGGGAACGATCCGCGGGGGAAGGGGGACGGGGGGCCTGCCCGGCCGCCCGGCGGCCCCTGGGAGGATGCAATGTCCGGAAGGTACGGAGTCGTGTCGCTCCTGGCCGCACTGGCGCTTGCCGCGTGTCGCGTCGGGCCTCCGGGACCGGACCCGGTGCCGGCCCGGCCGGCCCCCGTCGGCACGACGCCGTTCGCCGACCCGCAGGGCACGGGATACGACGACACCGCCGCCCCGTACGACGACACCGCCGCCCCGTACGACGACACCGCCGCCCCGTACGACGACACCGCCGCCGCGGAAGCCTCCCCGTCGGCAATGGCCGTCGCGACCCAGGTTCCGGCCGACAGCTCGACGTTCGAGGTGGAGTGGCGCGACGAAGTGACGCGGGTCGACGCGGCGCAGGCTGCCCTGCTGCTCGCATCCGATCTCGCGGCGGGCGTCTTCGAGCTCGACGCGGCCGGCGTGCGCGCGGCGGGCCTGGACCTCGGCGCCGGGCGCGTGCTGGTGCTCGACGGCCTGGCCGTCGCCCGCATCACCGGGGTCGAGCCGCGCGGGGACCGACTGATCGTGCAGACCGAGGACGCAACGCTTGTCGACGCGATCGAGCGGGGGACGATTGCGTGGGAGCACGACATCCGTTTCGCGGCCGAGCGGATCGCGCCGCCGGTGGTCGGCGGCAAGACGGTGGAGCCGCAGGGCGACACCCTGTCGTTCCGCATCGACCTCGAGTCGTACGCGGTGGCGGTCGAGGTCAAGCTGCTCGGCGAGCGCTGCGAGTTCAAGCTGGAGCTGGAGAAGGACCTGCCGGGCGAGGCCGGCGCGAAGTTCGCGATCGAGGGATTCCTCGAGACGTTCACGAGCCGCGACCGCATCGACATCGAGGGCGGGGCGGTGAAGGCGTTCGAGCACGGGCTGGACGGGCTGCGGGGCGAGGCGACCCTGTCGGCCACCGTCGCGGCGTCCGGACGCGACATGTTCAACTCCTCGCTGCCGATCCCGCTGCTCGAGATCCCCTTCACGGTGGGGCCGATCCCCGTCTCGCTCAAGCTGACGGCCCAACTCCTCGTCAACGCGCTGATCCCGCTGGAGGGCTCGGCGCGGGCCGAGGTGAAGTTCGCCTACGACAGCGCGCTGGGCTTCTCGTACCGCGGCGGTCGCATCCGCGCCGGGGGCCGGCTGGGGGACCACGAGATCGGGGAGCAGGCCGAGCCCCACGTGGGGGCGGCCGGCGCCGCGGCGGTCAACTTCGGCGTGGGCTTCCCCCGCGTGGAGCTGTCGATCCTCCGCAAGAGCGTCGTGCCGTGGGCCCAGCTGGCCTACCTGGTCGGCGGCTCGTTCACCTTCCGGCCGGCCTGCCAGCTGATGCAGGCCCTGATCCTCGGGGCGGCGGGCTACAAGCTGAGCGTCCTGGGCATTCTCGACCTGGCGGAGGACAGCATCGAGTTCTTCCGCGAGGAGCGGACCCTGCTGCGCGCCGGGGAGTGCCCCTGATCGCCCGGTCACGGGAGGCGACGATGGCGGAGCAACGGGTGCGCGGCGCGCGGCTCGAGGACGACGGCACCGTGGTGATCGAGGGCGAGGACGACTTCTGCATCGAGAACGCGAGCCGACGCGTGCACGGCCGCCTCGTCGCCGGCCTGCTCGACGGCTCCCTGGAGGGCGACGCGGTGGAACGGGCCGCGGAACGCCTGGCCCGCTTCCTCTCGAACGCCGACTTCCGCGCCCTGCGCGACGGCGACCCCGACCTGCGCGGCCCGCTGGCCCGCCCCGTGCGACTCGTCGAGGACGCCGCCGGACGCGTCGTGCCGAGGAAAGAGTGACCGCCGCACGGAACGGCCGCGCCGATCCGCTCCGCAGCGCTTCCCCCTTCCGACGGGGATGGACGCCGTGGGTCCTCACACTGTTTCGGCAGGGCAGGGTGACGAGGGCCCGGAGGGCCCGAGGGGTCCTCCCACTCCCCGCGCATCGAGGATCCGGGAGCGGGAGGAGCTCCACCCGTCGCGGATGCGCCCGCCGCGGCCCGGATCGCGCCGTAAGCGGCATGGCCGGGGGCCAACCGCTCTGGCAGACCGGATGGCGCCGCCCGTCGAGGCAGACCGGATGGCGCCGCCCGTCGAGGCAGACCGGATGGCGCCGCCCGTCGAGGCAGACCGGATGGCGCCGCCCGTCGAGGTAGCGGCGCGGCGCTGGACCGCGCGAAGCGCGGGCCGAGCCCGCCGGCCCCGCCGGCGAGGCGGTATCGAACCGCTCGCGGCCCCATCCTGCCGGACGGCGTCGAGGGCCAACGCCATATCAGCGGCGCGGCGCTGGACCGCGCGAAGCCCGGCACGCTACTATCAAGCGAAGCGCCCGCACCACGGAACTCCGACCCGCACAGCGGAGGCCGACCGGCGCGGGGGGAGGTGCCGATGAAGCCGCTCATCGTATCGCTGTCCGTGCTGCTCTTGCTCTCGGCCGCCGCGCCGGCGGCGGCCGACGGGATGGCGTTCCCCCAGGTGACCGGCTCGACGGTCGACGTGGAGGCGACGGCTCAGCGGGCCGTGCTCTGGCGCCGCGGCTCGACCTGGGAGCTGCACCTCCAGCCCCAGTTCGACGGCGAGGCGGGCGAACTGGCGTGGGTCGTGCCGTTCCCGGTGCGGCCGACGGTCAGCGAGGGGAGCGTGGAGTTCCTCGACCAGCTCGAGCGGCTCACGGCGCCGCTGTTCGTCGAGACCTGCACGCCGCCTTACTGCTACGGCGGCGAGGCGGGGTATGCGGACGCGAGCGGGGGGACCGCCGAGATCCGCGGGTCGGAGACCGCGGTGACGGTCTGGGAGACCGGCACGGTCGGGATGATGGAGTACGTGATCCTGTCCGCCGGCGACGGCGACTCGCTGGCGGTCTGGATGAACGACAACGGCTACCGGCTGCCGACCGCCGCCGGCACGATCCTCGAGCAGTTCGAAACCGAGGGGCTGTTCTTCTTCGTCTCGCGCCTGCCGGCCGGCGCCTCGCCGGAGAAACTGGTCGCCCCGATCCGCTTCGAGCTGCCCGGCATGGACCCGCCGGTCTACCCGCTGCGACTGACCGCGCTCGGCGTCCCCGACGGCACGTTCCTCGACCTGACGCTGTGGGTCGTGTTCACCCCGAACGACACGGGGGGCGGCTTCCTGCCGGACAGCCACCCGTTCGACGTCCTGACGCCGTACAGGATCGCCGACGTGGACGACTACCGCAACGAGGTCGATGCCTTCTTCGCCGCGAACCCGCCGGAGGAGCTGCTGCTGCTGTTCGCCGAGCCGGTGCGCGACCCGACCTGGCGGCCCGTCTGCGACTCGTCCTTCTACTACTACGGCTGCCAGAGCGTGCCCTCGGAGGTCGTGCCGGGCGCCGAGCTCAACGAGATCGCCGCGACGGAGGCCGTGGTCCAGCGGTACCAGGCGCGGCTCACGGCCGCCGGGTTCGCGGGGGATCTGGTGCTGCGGACGGCGACGGCGGACGAGCTGCCGGGCGAGGACAACGCCTACGTCCACAGCGTCGGCGCGTGCTACTCGTGCCCGCCGGACGACCGCGACGTGGGCGGCGAGGCCGGCCCGACCGACGACCTCGGGGTGTCGGTCTCGGGCAGCGGCATCATGTGCGGGATCGGCCGCGGCCCGGCGGCCTCCGCCGCGCTCGGCGCGCTCGCCGTTCTCGCCCTGCTCGGCGCCGTCGCCCTGCGCCGGCGCCGCCGGACCTAGCGTCGCCGACGGCGGCACCGACGTCCGCGGCTAGCTCGACTCGTGGATCCCCTGGTCGGGACGGATGCCGGAGTACGGCAGCGCGACGCCGGTCCCGGCGGCCCAGGTGAGCGGCGTGTCGATGGTGAGCGTCCCGGCCGCGTCGTCGACCGCGGTGATCCGCACCGCCCGCGCCTGTCCTTCGAGCTGGATCAGGTCGCCGGCGACGAGCCCCTCGCCGTCGGTGAAGTAGCCGGCGTCCTCCACCTCGAGCACCGTCGCGTCGGTACCGGCGTTGGAGGTGCGGGTGAGGAACTCGCCGGCATCGATGCACGGGCTGCCGGGCGCGAGGTGGAAGTCGTAGAACTCGAAGTCGAACGGGTCGGGGACGCCGGCCGCGGCGACGAAGCCGGGGTCGCCGGCCTCCTCGCGGTTGCCGCCGACGAACTGCTCGGCCTCGTCCACGTAGTAGTAGTAGATCGAAAACGTCTGGTTGTCGTGGAACACGTTGTTCTTGATCGCCACGCCGACCATCGGGTTGTGCGCGGCATCATCGACCCACCGCGCGAGCATCAGGCCGCTCTGCAGCGGCGCCCAGTCGTCGGCGATCGGGTAGCCGTTGTGGAGGAAGACGTTGGCGTAGATGTGGTTGCCGCTCGCGTCGTTGTGGTTGCCGCCGTCGGCGGACAGGCCCAGGCCGCTGGAGTCGTTGTGGTAGAAGGCGTTGCGCCGGATGATGTTGTCCTGCGTGCGGACCGAGAGGCCGGTGGACGAGTCGTTGTCGGCCGGCAGCCCCGAGAAGGCGATCGCGTTGCGATCGATCACGTTGCGGACGTTGGTCTCCGGGAAGCTGGCGTTGAGGATCACGTTGCGGTTGCCGCACCGTCCGCCGGCCTCGGTGCGATGGCACGCGTACCACTCCTCGTTGTGGAACGTGCAGCCCCGCACCACGTTGCGGTTCGCGTAAACCCCCAGGGCGTGGTGCCCGCCGTGGAAGAACGCGCTGTGGACCACCAGGTTGCGGTCGCTCTCGTCGACCACGTTGTCGTTGCCGATGTCGAGGATGCAGGCGTTGTCGTCCCAGGCGCCGGCGGAGCCGGATTCGTCGCCGTAGCGCGAGAAGACGCAGTTGTGGATCCGGTTGTCGGTCGAGCCCTCGTAGATCCGCGAGCCGGCCCACGTCGTCGGGCCACCCGGGTTGTCGAACTGGCAGTACCCGACGTTCACGTGGCTCGAGGCTTGGAGGTACAGGTTCCGCTCGCAATCGACGAACCGCAGGCCGCGAATCGTGACGTAGCTCCGACTCTGCAACCGCACGCAATACACGCTCTCCGTGAACGTCGCCACCTCGTCCCCGTGCGCCGCGTAGGCGATCCGCGCGGCGTCGGACGTGCCCGAGCTCGCCGGCTGGATCGTCTCCCCGGCGTAGGTCCCGGCGCGCAGGTAGACCGTGTCGCCCGCGACCAGCGTCGCGTTGGCGTGGGCCACGGTGCACCACGGCGCCGTCAGGGTGCCGGGGTTGGTGTCGGCACAGGGGCCGCCGAGCGAGTCGCGGTCGACGTAGAAGGCGCGCGAGCCCTCCAGGCACTCCTCGTCGGCCGTGCCGTCGCAGTCGTCGTCCAGGCCGTTGTGGCAAACCTCGGCCGCGCCCGGGTGGATCGCCGCGTTCTCGTCGTCGCAGTCCTCGTCGCGGCACGCGCCGTCACCGTCGACGTCGACACACGGCCCCGCATCGCCGTCGTCCGCGGCGTCGTCGCGCGTGTCGTCCGCGGCGTCGGCGTCGTCCGGCGCGTCCGCGTCGGCGCCGCCCTCGGCGTCGGCCTCCGCGGCGCCGTCGTCCACGCCGTCCGCCGGTCCAACGTCGTCCCCGCCGCACGCCGCCCACGCCAGCGAAGTCGCCAGCAGCCACACACCGCCCCTCCACGTCGGGTGTTCTCGTCGCATCCGGCCCTCCTCGTGGCCGCAGGATACACCGGGGCCGGCGGGCGCGCACGCCCGACGGACGGCGCTCAGCGGCCGACGGTCCCGGGAGGCCGGCAGTCGAGGGGCACGCTGGAGAGCACGCAGCCCTTGGCGTTGCAGCTCCAGGTCTCATCGAGCACGTCGCGCTGGGCGCAGGGGCCGTCCGTGCAGTCGGTGCGCACGACGTCGGCCAGCCGCCCCTCGGCCCAGCGCACCGCGAGCCGGCTCGCGGCGCTGCCGGTGAACGGCCCGCGCGGCGGCGCGGCGAGCCCGTCGGCCGCATCGTGGTGCTGGACCGCCAGCAGCCGCTCGCAGGGCGGCGGGGCGGCCCCCAGGTCGCGCACGGCGAGCTTGGGCACGCCGAGGGCATTGCCGGCCGCCGCGCCGCCGGAAGCGCGCCAGACCTGCGTCGTCGGGGCGGCGAGCCGCGCCAGCTCCGAGGCGGCCGGCGCCAGCGCCGGGTCCGGCACGCCGGCCAGCGCGGTCTCGCACCACACGACCTGCACCCCCTCCTCGCGCCGCTCGCCGACGACGCACTTGCCGTCGGGGCCCAGCGCGACCAGGCGGGTGCGCACGCCGTCGAGGGTCCGCTCCTCGCGGTAGCCCGCGGCGCCCGCGGCGTCGGCGGCGGGGTTGCCGTCGATGCCGACGAAGAACGCCCCATCGACCCCGCGGCCCCGGAAGAAGAACAGCGTCTGCACCTCGGAGCCCCAGGCCAATCCGAGCGGCGCGGCGCGGCCCACGTGGTCGCGCGACTGGATCGCGGCGAGCTCGCCGCCGCGGCGCCCGACGCCCTTCTCCTCGCGGAAGTAGAACAGGAACGTGCGGTCGCCGGACAGCGCCACCCCCGTCGTCCCCAGCCCCTGCCAGCCCGCGGGCGGCGCGAACGGCGCCGTCCCCGCGCCGGTGGTCCGGACGCGCTGGAACACGGTCGTCACCACCTCGACCTCCCACTGCTCCCGGTTCGGGTCGGGGTCGACGTCGCGGTACAGGAACGAGAGCCTCGTCCGCCCCAAAGCGTCCGCCGCGGCGCGACCGTGGCGGTCCGCGAACCGGACCTCGGCCAGCAGCGGCTCGTGCTCCCGCCCGTGCTCCGCGAACGAGAATTCGATCCGCTGCACCGACTGGCCGTCGGCCTCGCAGCGTTCCCATCCGCCGGAAGCCACGCACCACTCGGCCCGCGTCCAGCCGGTGCGGTCGACCGCCAGGATCCGCGCCGGATAACCGTTCTCGTACTCGACGCGCAGCCGCGCGGCGGGGGCGAGCAGCCCGTCGAGCCACGCGGGCGCCGTGCCCGGCAGGGGATCCCGCGCGTATCGCTCGTCCGCCCCCTCGAGCCACCGGCCGTCGGGAGCCAGCGCCGGGATCACGCCCCACAGCCACGACTCCTCGGGGTGCGCCAGCGCGTCGAGCCAGCCGTGGGCGGGGGCCGGCACGCCGGTGGGCCAGGAGACGGTGACGTCCAGCACCGCCCCGTCCTCGGCGGCCTGGAACGTCGCCAGCCGTCCGGCCTCGGCGCGCACCGTCGCGGCGTCCTCGGCCGGCAGCGGCACCGGCGCCAGCTCCGGACCGAGCCGCCAGCCGCGCGCGTACTGCGGCTCCGTGCCGACCGGCGTGCCCACGCCCGGCGGCCGCTCGTCCTCCGTCGGGTAGAGCAGGCGCACGCCGATCAGCACGACGGCGGCCAGGCCGGCGACGAGCCAGACCCACAGCAGCGGATGCTGACGCAAGCGTTGCCGCACGCCGCGCCGGGACATCATGTCCGGCTCGTCGGCTACGCAGCGGGCCACGTCGAGCACCGGGTGCGCGACCGAGACCCACCGGCGCACGACGTCCGCGCGGAAACGGTAGCCCATCTCGGTCCGCTCCAGGTCCCCGGCCTCGACCAGCGCCTCGAGCGCCCCGCGGAGCGCGGCGCGGTCGACCTCGAGCGTGGCGCGTCCCTCGGCCAGCACCGCCTCGGCCCGCTCCAGCGGCACGAACTGCGCGTCGTCCTCCAGCTCGGCGGCGAGCACCGAGGCGACGACGCGTCCGAGGAAGCCGAGGCCGCGCCACCAGGCGAGCAGGAACGGCAGCGCCAGCTCCTCGTCGTCGACGTCCTCCAGCGCCAGCTCCAGCGCCTCGAGCGTGGCGCGGGTGCTTCCCGCGTCGCGCAGCCGGTCGAACAGCGCACGACAGACCGCCTGGACCAGGAACGGATGACAGGCGGTGGCCCGCTGGACGGCCGGCACGACCTCCGCGTCCGGCTCGACGGCGCCCTCCAGCGGCTCGCGCACCAGGCGCTCCACGGCCTCGGGCGGCAGGAACGACACGGCGCGGTGCACGGCCCGCAGCCCGAGCCGGCCCCACATCTCGGGGTCGCGCTGGTCCATCCGCCAGCCGCCGGCGAACAGCAGCGACACCGGCAGGTTCGCGTCGAGGATCCCCCCCAGCCCATCGATCACGTCGACCCCCACGTGGCCGGCGTGCACCCACCGCTCGAGCTGCTCGTAGTGGTCGACCAGCAACAGCAGCCGGGCGGGCTTGGCCGCCCCGGCGGCGGCCTGCAGCAGGCGCCGGAACAGCTCGTTCGGCGAACGCTCGCGCTCGCCCGGCAGCAGCGACTCGACCGGGGCCACCGGACGCCCCGCCTCACGCAGCCGCTCGACGACCCGCTGCGCCAGCAGCCGCCAGAAGCCGGCCGAGCCGCGCGGGCGCGGGCAGCTCCCGAGGTCCACGAACACCGGCACGACCGCATCGCCCCAGATCCCCTGCTCGAGCTGCGCCAGGATCGAGGTCTTGCCGATCTGGCGCGGGCCCCACAGCACGACGAGCGCCGTGCCGGCCTCCACCCCCTCCACCGGCCGGACCAGCTCGCCCCGCAGCGCCTCCAGCTCGGCCTCCCGCCCGACGAACAGCGGCGCCTCGCGGACCGGACCGGCCGTCACGTACGGGTTCGCGCCGAGCCGGCGTCGTGTCTCAGTCATGCCGTTCACCATCCTTCCTGCGGTCGACGGACCGGCTCTCGCCGCCCGGACCGGCCGGCGCGGCCGGCGGCTCGGCGAGCGACGCGGCGTCCTTGCGCAATCGCGACAGCGCCAGCTCGATCCGCCGGTACGGATCCTCGGGTACGGGAACCTCCGCGACCGCCTCGACGGGCCGTCCTGCGGGCGACGGGGGAGCGGGAGGACTCCTCGGGCCCTGCGGGCCCTCGTCACCACCCTCCCCTGCGGAACGAAGAGGGGCCGCGGTAACCTCCACGGTGGGTGATCGAACGGGGGCGGGAGAAGGAACGTCGGGACCGGACCCGCCCGCCCCGTAGGGGAGGGCGAGCCCCCCCGGGGCGAGTCCTCCCGCTCCCGGAACGTCCCCCGGATCGACGGCGCGGGCTTCCGGAACGCCGCCCGCGACGGCCGCGGGACGGCCGAACAGCCGCCCCGGGACGCGGCGCAGCGACAGCAGCAGCACCAGCCCGGCGAACGCCGCCAGCAGAATGCCGCCGGCCGCGAGGAACCGCGCCGACGACGGACGCCCGCGCACGCCGTCCGGACCGACGCTCCCCGGACCTTCGCGGTCGGACGACGCGGCGGACGACGCGGCGGGCGGCGCGGCGACGGGGGCCTCGCCGACCAGGCGGGCGAGGTCCTCGCGCGAGGCGATCAGCCGCTCGTAGGTCGGGTCGAGCGCGGCGGCCTCGCGGAACGGCGTCGGGTCGGGAAAACCCAGGTCCCGGCGGCGAAGCCCCTCGAGGTACGCCAGGTGGGCGCGGACGCGGGCCGCGCGGACGTCGTCCTCGGGCACGAGGTACCCGGTGAGCCGGAGGATGCGGCGCGCCTCCAGCACCTCGCCGTCGGCCAGCAGACGCTCGCCGTAGGCCAGCAGCCCCGGGATCATCTCGGCCCGCCGCGGGTACTCCGGCTCGCGGCCCAGGATCGCGCCGAACGCCTCGTCCATCTCGGAAAAACGCTCGTCGCGGGCGGCGGCGAGGCCCTGCGCCAGCAGGACGTCGAGCGGCTCGAGGCGCGCGGCGTCCTGGGCGGCGAACAGGCGGTCCATCGTCTCGCGCCAGCCCCACGACGTGTCCGCCCGCTCGCCCGTCAGGTCCTCGTACGACTTGCGCACCGCCCAGATCGCGTTCCGCTCGTAGCGCAAGAGCGACTCGCGGGCCGCGCGGCGCACGAACGGGCGGTCGGAGTTGACGAACGACAGCATCACGTTGACGCCTTCGGGGTCCTTGACCTCGGCCACGGCGCGCAGGATGTCGGCCAGCAGCTGGTCGTCGTCGGTCTGGGCCATCAGCGGGGCGCGGTCCTTGCCCATCCGGGCGAGCTGGGTGGCGACGAACCCCTTGACCTTGCCGTCCGGGACGCGCCGCGACAGCACCAGCGCCGGAATGCCGCGGCCGCCCTTGGCGCGCACCACCAGCCCCGCGGCGCGGGCGTAGGCGCCCTCGTACTGCCCGACGAAGCGGATCACCTCCATCAGCGCCTCGTTCGAATCGATCACGTCCAGCGCGGCGAGCAGCGCCGCGGCCTGCAGCACGGCGGCCCACGACTCCCGGTACGCCTCGTGCGGCGCGAGGATCAACACGTGGAGCAGGGGGGCGAGCGCGGTGCGCCGCGGCACCGGGCTCTCCGCCGGCAGCTCCGCGGGCAGCCGTCGCACGTAGTCCTCGAGCAGCCGCTGCTGCAGGCCGGCGGTGATGCCGTTCGGACGGAACAGCCGCTCGGTCAGCACCGGCAACGCCCCGGCCTGCGCTTCGCAGAGCTGGTCGAGCGCGGCGGCGCGCAGGCCCATGTCGGTGGGGTCGGCCACCTGCGCGAGCAGGGCATCGACCTCCGCCGCCGACAGGTCGGTCTCGACCTGCGCGCGGGCGGCGGCCGGCAGGCAGAGCAGCGCGAGTCCCGCCAGGCAGGCCGGTGCGGTACGCGGCAGCGACGTGGCCCGGCTCGCCATCCGGCTACCCCACGATCGAGAAGCCGCCGAAACGAGCCGGCTCCGCGTGCCACTGCAGCTCGACCGAAGCGACGCGCGCCGCCGGCGGGCCGCGCCGGCACCAGTCCGCAAGCCGCTCGACGTCCGCGCGCGGCCCCGTCGCGACCAGCTCCACCGAACCGTCGGGCAGGTTGCGCACCGTGCCCGTCAGGCCGAAGCGCCGAGCCTCGGCCGCGGCGTGCGCGCGGTACGCCACCCCTTGGACTCGTCCGCGCACGCGCATCGTACAACTGCTCTCGGCCATCCGCGGCACGCTCCGCTGCGGATCTAACAGAGCGGTGCGGGGGGTTCAACAAAGCCGCGAGGCCGCTTGCACGGGCCGGGCCGACGGGCGACAATGGCGCCCGGCCGCTCGGGGGCTCCGACGGCGGGCCAGGAGAGAGAGGAACCATGGCCGAGGATCGCACCACGTCGCTGGTCGGCTCGATCGCCGCGCTGCAGGACCGCACCGCCTACGAGGCGCTGTCGTGGGACGGCTCCTTCGAGGACTACCTGCGCATCGTGCGCGAGCGGCCCGAGGTGACCCGCAACGCGTTCCAGCGCATCTACGACATGATCGTCGGGCGGGGCACCGAGGAGTACATCGACTCCAAGAAGAAGATCGTGCGCTACCGCTTCTTCTCCGACGTCGCGACCGAGAAGGACGCCGTCTACGGCCTCGACATCCCCCTCCAGCGCCTCGTCCACGTGCTCAAGGCCGCCTCCCAGGCCTACGGGCCGGAGAAGCGCGTGATCCTGCTCCACGGCCCCGTCGGCTCGAGCAAGAGCACCATCGCCCGGCTGCTCAAGAAGGGCCTCGAGGCGTACTCGCGGACCGAGGAGGGGGCGCTGTACACCTTCGAGTGGCGGCTGCCCAAGGACGGCGGCGGGACGGAGATCTTCCCGTGCCCGATGCACGAGGAGCCGCTGCGGCTGATCCCGCAGGACCTGCGGTCGCACGTGATCGGCGAGTTCGGGCTGGGCAACGAGCGCTGCCACGTCCACGTGGAGGGGGACCTCTGCCCGGCCTGCCGCTACATCTTCCGCGACCTGATGCTCAAGAACCGCGGCGACTGGGCCAAGGTCGTCGAGCACGTGCGCGTCCGGCGGCTCGTGCTCTCCGAGAAGGACCGCATCGGCATCGGCACCTTCCAGCCCAAGGACGAGAAGAACCAGGACTCGACCGAGCTCACCGGCGACATCAACTACCGCAAGATCGCCGAGTACGGCTCGGACTCCGACCCGCGGGCCTTCAACTTCGACGGCGAATTCAACATCGCCAACCGCGGCGTGATCGAATTCATCGAGATCCTCAAGCTCGACGTCGCCTTCCTCTACGATCTGCTCGGCGCCACACAGGAACACGTGATCAAGCCCAAGAAGTTCGCCCAGACCGACATCGACGAGGTGATCATCGGGCACACCAACGAGGCCGAATACCGCAAGCTCCTCAGCAACGAGTTCATGGAGGCCCTCCGCGACCGCACGATCAAGATCGATATCCCGTACATCACGCGCCTGTCCGAAGAGGTCAAGATCTACAAGAAGGACTTCAACCAGGAGCGGATCCGCGGCACCCACATCGCCCCGCACACCCTGCAGATGGCCGCGATGTGGGCCATCCTCACCCGCCTCGAGGAGCCCAAGAAGGCCAACCTCTCGATGCTCCAGAAGCTCAAGCTCTACGACGGCAAGGTCCTCCCGGGATACACCCAGGACACCGTCAAGGAACTGCGCAAGGAGACCTCCCGCGAGGGCATGGACGGCATCTCGCCGCGCTACGTCCAGGACAAGATCTCCAACGCCCTCGTCGCCGACGCCGAAGGCTGCCTCAACCCGTTCATGGTGCTCAACGAGTTGGAAAAGGGCCTCCGGCACCACTCGCTGATCACCAGCGAGGAGGAGCGCAAGCGCTACACCGAGCTGATCGCCGTCGTGAAGCGCGAGTACGAGGAGACGGTCAAGAACGAGGTCCAGCGCGCCATCTCCGCCGATGTCGACGCGATCAAGAAGCTCTGCATGAACTACATCGATAACGTCAAGGCCTACCTGCTCAAGGAACGCGTCAAGGACCGCTACACCGGGCAGGACATGGAGGCCGACGAGCGGCTGATGCGCTCGATCGAGGAGAAGATCGACATCCCCGACTCGCGCAAGGACGACTTCCGGCGCGAGATCATGAACTTCATCGGCGCCCTCGCCGTGGACGGCAAGGAGTTCGAGTTCGACACCAACGACCGCCTGCGCCGCGCCCTGGAGCTCAAGCTGTTCGAGGACCAGAAGGACTCGATCAAGCTCACCAGCCTCGTCTCCTCCGTGATCGACCGCGAAACCCAGGACAAGATCGAAGTCGTCAAGGCCCGGATGAAGAACGACATGGGCTACTGCGAGATCTGCGCGACCGACGTGCTCACCTTCGTGGCCTCGATCTTCGCCCGCGGCGACGCCAAGGGGTAGCCGACGCATGGCGCTGCGGATCGAGCAGGACCGGGCGCGCTTCCGGCAGATCATCCGGGGCAAGGTGCGCCAGAACCTGCGCAAGTACATCGCCAAGGGCGAGCTGATCGGCCGCCAGGGCAAGGACGTCGTCACCGTCCCGCTCCCCGAGATCCACCTGCCCCGCTTCCGCTTCGACCCCAAACAGCAGCAGGGCGTCGGCCGCGGCAAGGGCCGGCTCGGCGACCCGCTCTCCCCCAGCGAAGACGAAGAGGGCGAGGGCGGAGGCCAGGCCGGCGACCAGCCCGGCGAACACGCCCTCGAGGAGGAGCTGACCATCGCCGAGC
Organism: Deltaproteobacteria bacterium; assembly: GCA_016930215.1. Taxonomy (GTDB): domain Bacteria; phylum Myxococcota_A; class Polyangia; order DRWM01; family JAAZOP01; genus JAAZOP01. The sequence continues at coordinate 261 of JAFGHH010000584.1, read as the reverse complement.
TCGCCGAGATCCTCGGCGAGGAGCTCGAGCTGCCCCGCATCGAACCCCGCGGCCGCCACGAGATCAAGTCCAGCAAGTACAAGCTGACCAGCGTCCGCCGCACCGGGCCCGAGTCGCTCCGCCACTTCAAGCGCACCTTCAAGGAGGCGCTCAAACGACAGATCGCCTCCGGCCTCTACGACCCCGGCCGGCCCCTCATCGTCCCCGTGCGCCAGGACAAGCGCTACCGCTCCTGGAAACACACCACCGAGCCGTTCTCCG
>JAFGHH010000583.1 GCA_016930215.1 Deltaproteobacteria bacterium | reverse complement strand
GTCCCGCGCGGCTCCCGACCGGTCCACGAGTCGTCCGACAGGTCGGTGGACAGGTCCTGCTGAATCGGTCGCATGAGGAAGGCGACGGCGAAGCTGGAGACCGCGGGCACGGGATCGTTCGGCGCGACGACCGAAGGCACCCCGGAGCCGCCGCTGTGGAAGCCGCGCAGCAGCGAGACGTCGTCGTAGAGGATGCCTTGCGTCTCCGCCAGCGGGTCGTAGTCGGCAAATTTCGCCGGCAGCGGGTCACCGCGACCCACGACCCGCAGGAAGGGACCGATGACATCCTCCAGCCGGGTCAGGGCACCGAGCGGGTCGCCGCCGCCGCCGAGGTCCGGGATCCGCGGCCCCGGCCCGCCCATCCCGCCCTCGTCGGCCGCGCCGTAAGGTGGAAGGTAGGAGATCCGCGGCTCGACCACGTCGGTCGAGAACGAGTTCCCGTACTCGTTGCAGTCGATGGTGCCGCCGTGCGTCGTGCACCGGCTGTCGGTCTTGGCGACCAGCTCCCAGAAGAGCGGGAGGGAGGCCATGCCGCCCGGGTCGGCACGATGCCAGAAGATGAACCCGCCGCCCCCGTCCGCAGGGTCGAGCGGAGTCACCTCGTGCTGCCAGTCCCACGAAGCCGTGCGGGAGGTTGGATAGACCTCGGATGCGCCGGTCCCCGCCCGGTACTCGAATCGGGTGTCCACCGACTGCTCGCAATCCGCCCACCGACTGGTGTTCCAGCACGGGTCGTCGCCTGCCGCTGTGCCGAGGCTCTCGTTGCGGAACGCGACCTGCGCGGCGAGCCAGCCGGTCTGGAACCTCCGCTGCCAGTTTGCGTCGCCCAGCGTCGGACACGGTGCATCGGGGCTGTCTGCCATGCACTCCTCGAGGGGCATTCCTTCGGGGCAGACGCAGCGGCGGACCATCGTTGCGGCATCGACTGGATAGGGAAGCAGGCCGCTCGGCCCGCCGACGGTGAAGCCGGAGGCGGTGATCGGGAGGTCGTAGGTTTCGCCGCTGGTCAGGCCCGACGAGTGCGGCCCCGCACCGCCGACCGTCGGACGCCGAATCTCCTCGGCGGCGTATCCCAGGAGTGGGTCAGAGAAGCCGGCGACCGGCACGGGGCTTCGCCCCACCTCCACCGGCGTCGGCGGCCGACCCGCGAACGGCATCGGGTCGCAGGCGTCGCCCCAGGTCTCGGTGCCGTGACCCGGGAAATAGGAGTGCAACCCGGCGTACTCCGTCTCCCACCGCCAGTCGTAGTTCTGCTGTGCCGGGTTGGCAATTTGCGGGCAGTTGTCGCATCGGTTGCCGACGAGATCCCCGTCGATGTCCCACGCGTTGACCGCCGGGTCACCGGCACGGATCTCGTCGTCCGCCGGGTTCCGGGCGTCCCAGGCGCAGCGGTCGCAGACATCGGCGAAGGTGTCGCCATCGCTGTCGGTCTCCCACCTGCCGAAGCGGGCGTCGTCGGGGCAACCATCGCAGGGATCGCCCACCCCATCGACATCGTGGTCTTCCTGTGTGGAGTTGTTGAACGTGGGGCAGTTGTCGAGAAGGCCGCCGTCGCACCGGCCGGGGATTCCCGGGTCGATCCAATGGTCGTCATCGACGTCCGCTTCGTGGGGCAGGATGAGCGGCCACGTGTCCGTCTCGCTGGTGTAGTACGCCACCACCAGCGGGTTCCACGGACACGGGTCGCAGGCGTCGCCCACGCCGTCGGCGTCCCCATCCTCCTGGCCCTGGTTCGAGAATGAGACGCAGTTGTCCCAGCCGGCGAGGACGCGATCGCAGTCCAGGCCCACTTCACCCTCTCCGGCATCGAGCGCGCCCGGTCGGGGATCGCAGACGTCGGGTACGCCATCGTGGTCCCCATCCGGATCCCGTGCGCCGCTGATCAGGCTCGGGCACCCGTCGCATTCGTCCAGTTGTCCGTCTCCCTGCGGCGCGCTCTCCGGCAGGCAGGAATCGGCTCTGCTGTAGGGATCGTCGTCGTTGCCGGGCCCCATCACGACGGGCACGAGATCGCATTGATTCGGACAACCGTCGCAGCCGATCCAGAGCCGGTCACCGTCCCAATCGAACCGGTCGGCGCGGGCGAGTCCCGGGCAGCCGTCACAGCCGAAGAACGGTCCGAGACTGCCGTCGGGCTCGTCCGGCCAACCGTCCCCGTCCGACCAGAACAGCGACGGCGGTCCTCCCGGATTCGCCGCGGCCGGATTCGGATCGTACAGACACACGTCCTGCCAATTCGCGATGCCGTCGTGGTCGAAGTCGTCGTTCATCCAGTCGCGGAGAAACGACCGATCATCGAGCTGCGGGTGCGGAACTCCCGGTCGGGACCAGTCCGACGGCACCGCGAAGGCATCGTAATGCGCGATCGGACTCACGAGCCGCATCATGCCCCCGGCGCTGGTGCCGATTCCGCAGGCAGGCAGGCAGGCAGGCAGGCAGGCAGTTTGCTCATGGCTCCTCCCTCCTTCGCACGATCCGCGACTTTGACCATAGGGTACGAGCCATGGTCCGGATCGTCAAGCGGGCTACCTGACGGACAGGGGTTCCGCACCGGCTTGCGGGGGGCAGGGCCCCCGGGGGTTCCGGCGGCGCCGTTCAAACAGCGGCGACACGGGTGGCGACGAGGCGTCGCAGGGCGGCGGCGGTTGTCGACGTTGGCCCCCTCCCGCCGGGGCCGGAATTCGGGCGGGCCGCAGCCGGGGCGTCCGCGGGGCCCGATGCCCGCGGATCCGGCGCGGGCTCAGCTGCTGTCCCAGGGGGACCGGGTGAGCCGCGCCAAGTCGTCGTTCATCTGGTCGACGAAGCGGCTGATCGTGCGGGTAACGTCCTTGCCGCGATCGCGGCCGTAGGCGCGCACCTGCAGATAGAGGAAGAGCGTGAGCAGGTTGAACGCGGCGAAAAACAGCCAGTACAGGCAGAGGATGCCGTTGCCGTCGTGGACGAAGACGTGGGCGAATTTCCAGAGCTTGGTCCACTGGTGGAAGGCCGTGTTCTCGATGTGCCATCGGCCTCGCCCGACCCGCAGGACCTGCTCCGCGGAGAGCTTCGTTGCCTTGCCGGTGACCACGATGCACCAGGTGCGCGGCGGTTGGTCCCTGCGTCGCAGGTCGGTGACTCTGCCGCGCACGACCCGGATGGGACCCTTGTACGTCTCCAGCGTTTCCAGCCCTGGGCAATCCCACAGTTCGATCCGTTCCTTCGCCTGCTCATCGACGAAGGTCTGCTGTGCCGGCCGATGGCCCCACAGATCAAGCGCCTCGCGCAGCGGTTCGTGGCCCTCGTTGCGGATGATGATCACCGCGCCCATGCGCAGTTCACCGACCAACGTGAGGAAAGGGCCGTTGGGGTACAGACCGTCGGCCACCACGACGTCCACCCACGGGTACGTCTTCTTCACCCGCCGCAAGAGTCGTTTGGCCGCGGTCAGCTCTCCCTCATCCTCGTCATCCTTGGTCCCGCCGTCCGGCCGCAGGTCACTGGGAAGCAGCGGCTCGATATCGAGCGCCAAGTCGAGCCGGTCGTCGATGAGCAGCGCGACGACGTACCGGTGATAGTACTGCGGCACCTTGACCACCGTCCCGTCGCGCTGCTTGACGTCTACCAGACGCACCAGGCAGTGCGGGCAGTGCCGACGGAAGGAGCAGATCGGCTCCCAGCCGTCGAGGGCCACGTAGCGCAACGCTCCGATCCAGCCGTCACGGAACGCCTTGTTGCGCTCCGCCTTGGCCAGCATCGCCACGGTGATCGCGCGTACCGACTCCAGCACCACGCCCCGCAACGAGCGGCCCAGCGTGTCGGCCGAGCACAGTCGGTCCCGTGACGTCGGCGCGCCGACCAGGCGCAGGAACGTCTTCTCCGCCAGCTTCGGCTCCAGCGCGTTGAAGCTCCGAATCCGCAGCAGGCCGCAGAAGAACACCGCCGCAGCGACACGGCCCGCTGAGGTGACCGGCTCGTCGCGCGCGTCCTCCACCTGCTCGAGCAGTTGCCGCAGGCCGTACACCTTGCGCCCGTACGCGACCAAGCCCGGCAGCCGACCACGTCCCAATAGGTAGGGGTCAGGCGACTCGTCCCCCGAACCCTCGACATCGTCGGGGTCGGCGACGAGTTCCGGCCTACCGCCCGCCGCGACGTCCTCCCCGTGGCCGAGGCCCGCGGTGGTGCGGCGGTGGCAATGGATTCGCCGGCGGGTAAGGCATCAGCAACGACCGACCAAGCTGGTCCACTAACTGCAACTGTTCTTGTGCCAGATCCTCCAGGCGGGCACGCGCTTCGCGAAACCGCCGATAGCGCTGGACGCCTTCCGCGACCTTCACCTCCTCGCCTGCCGGAACGTGCACCTGCCGCACGCGCCCATCGTGCGTCGCGGTGAGGTAGGCCGATTCGTGCAATTCTCCCCGCGAACAGTGGCAGTTTGGGTTGCCGCAGACCCGGCCCCGGTGGCCGAAGCTACCCCGAATGAGTGGCCCCTCTTCCTCCAGCAGCAACTCCACCTGTCGGTCGAAGCGTTCTGTCGCCGCGCGAAGCCGCTGCCTGAGTCGACTCGTGTCCCGCTTCGTCATGCCCTGAGCCTTGCATGGGCTGCCACATCTGTCAAGACAATAAGTGTGCCAGTTACGGCGGGTACCAGCCCCTTGGGAAAGCCCTCTCCGGCAAGCCCTCAGAACTTCAGGTGGCTACCTGTCGATGCGGAACTCCTGTCGCTCAGGCTTCGGCCGTGGGCGGAAGCACTCCGTGACCGCCTTCGGGACCGGAGGACGGCAGATTCGCCCCTTCCCGGCCTCAACCGTGAGACCCAGCCGCCAATCCGCCATTCCTACCCATCCCCCCGCAATTCCTGGCACATTCTGGTTCCTGCAGAGCCCGGGATCGTTTCTCCCAACCTTGGGGAGGTTTCTACGGACCGTGGGGAGGTTTCTGCACACCGCGGGATCGTTTTCCCGAAAGACGGGGAGATTCCAACCTGTGGCGGGCTCCTTCCCGCATCCCCGGGCGCGATTCTCGCCGACCTCCGAGCGAAAACCCCGCACGAACGCTCGGTTTCTCCCAACACCTGCCGGCTGTCGGCCAACCGGAACACGGAAATCCCCGACCGACGGACGGAGACTGCCGAGCCGAGAGCGCTCGCTACGAAGGGCAGCACGGCGGGTGAGAGAGAACGAACGGAGGGGTCGTCAGGGGGTGGGGGGCGTCGGCGGAACGACGTCTTCCTCGGGAGCGATGCCGTGCCGGTCCAGCAGGCTCCGATACTCGCGCGAGCTGCGGCCGAACGTCGCCCGGACCACACGACGGAACTGCACGAAGGTCGGCCGAGCCTCCACCGCCGCCAGACGACGCGCCGCCTGCAGCTTCTGCAAGGTCTGCATCGCCGTCGACGCCTCGGTCTGCTCCTTCACCGCGGCGTCCAGGAGGCCGACCATCTGGTCGAACATCGGCTTGGCCCACGCCTCGGACTGCCGCTCGTCGAGCACGTCCTCCAGGTCCTCCGCGTAGTTCAAGAGGT
>JAFGHH010000582.1 GCA_016930215.1 Deltaproteobacteria bacterium | reverse complement strand
GCTGATGGACGTCAAGCTGTACATCGATACCGACGACGACATCCGCTTCATCCGCCGGCTCAAGCGCGACACGCTGGAGCGCGGCCGGCGGATGGAGGCGGTGATCGACCAGTACCTGGAGACGGTGCGGCCGATGCACCACGAGTTCGTCGAGAAGAGCAAGCGCTGGGCGGACCTCGTGCTGCCGTGGCGCGACTTCAACCCCGGCGCCGCCCGGATGATGGTGCAGATGGTGCGCGGCTACCTGCGGCGCATCGCGCGGCCGGCGCCGTAGCCCGCCCCGCGGCGTCCGGCCCGCTCAGGGTTGCAGCACCCCGTCGATGACGCGGATGCGGGCACGACCGCCTTCCTCCAGCGGCACCGCCACGACCCCCTGGCGGACCGTCAGCCGCCCGCAGTTCAGCGCCAGCTCGTCGCCCCCCGCGGCGCGACCTCGGGTGTGGGTGCCGGGGAGCGTCGCGCTCCACAGCCGGCGCCGCCGGGCGATCGACCATGCGGTGACGCGGTCCAGCGCCGCCACCACCACCGTATCGCCGACGCAGGCGAGGCCGAGGCCGACCCGCGACCCCGGCACCTGCCGCGGCGGCGCCGTCGTGTCGTCGACCGTCAGCTCGAGCGGACCGGCGGCGCCGGCGTCGAGCGACCAGCGCAGCTCGAAGCGGCGGGTCTGCGAGAGCAGCTCGAAGCTCGAGCCGGTGGTTCGGGCGGCGAGCTGCACGAGGTCCGATCCGGGCTCCGCGTCGGCCTCCGTGCGGCAGGTGCAGCCGCGCAGCGCCTGGTACGCCGCCCGCTCGGCCGGCGTCAGCAGGCGCAGCTCGCCCACCTCGTGCGCCCAGACCCGGAATTCACTGTGGTCGTGGGACAGCACCGCGACGTGGTACTCGCCCGCCGGCAGCTCCGTCGTCGCTGCGGCGGTCGAGGTCGTCTCGCGACCGTACCCCTCGGTGGAGGCCACGGGGACCCCGGCGGCGTCGGCGAGCTCCACCTTGAGCGTGCCCCGTTGCGCGCTGGCGGTGACCGCCAGCCGGAGGGGCGCACCGAGCTTCACGAGCCAGTGCGCGCGCGGCGCGACGTCCGAGGGCTGGTGGAGCACCGTCTCGCCCAGCTCCAGCGGTTCCGGGCCGACGCGGGTCAGCCACAGCTCCGCCTCGGCCGGCGGGTCGGCCGCCCCGTCGAAGCGCGCCACGTACTCGCCCGCCGCCAGCGTCAGCTCGCCCGTCGCCGCGTCGCTCGGGGCGCCCCCGCCGACGACGGTTCCGTCGGGCGCCAGCACGGCGAGCGCGCTGAGCTCCCGGGATCGGTAGTGGAAGGCCCAGACGCCGTCGCGGTCGATCGGCAGGACGACGCCGGTCGCGAGCACCCGCCCCTCGACCCGCAGTCGGAGCGGGGACGTGCCGTCCCAGCGGGGCAGGCGCGCGGCCCGCACGCGGACGCGCTGGGGGATCGGCGACTCCTCGCAGACGAGTCTCAGCCGCGCCGGCCCGGCGGGCAGTCGGGCCCAGCCCCAGGCCCCACGAGCGTCCTCGAGCGGCCCGATCCGCGGCTCGTCGTCGGCCCCGAGGAGCGTCAGCGAGCAGGACCGCGCCACGCTCTCGACGGAATACCACGCGTCCCAGGCCTCCGGTGCCGGGACCGTGAACGTGAGGTCCAGCGTCGTGGGGCCTCCGGAGTGGGCCGGGAGGTCGATCTCTGTGGTCGTGCCGGGCTCCAGCTCCACGGCCGGCAGCACCCGCGGCCCTTCGTCGCCGCCGCCGCCGGCGACGGCCGCGGTCTCGTCCGTCGGCAGGGCGACGTGCAGCAGGAAGTACGCCGCGATGCCGATGCCGATCACCGCGTCGATCGCGAAGAACAGGACCAGCATCCGGACGACGGGGCTGTGGGCCGGGCGCGGGCCGCCGCCCTGCCGCAGCTGCTCGATTCGTGCGGCCAGCCCGTCCGGCGCCTCGGGCGGCGGATGCAGCACCGGCGCCGGCAGGTAGCGCGTCGCCTGCACCAGCGTGCCGCAGTAGCTGCACTTGAGCCCCTCCGATCCGGGAGCTTCCGGGAGCGGAGCGTGGCACGCGGGACACCTGAGGGCGACCGGCATCCTGCAGGTCTCAGGGAACCAGTTCGTCGATCGCGTCGAGGATCACCGACACGTCGGTCGTGCCGGAGGTGATCGGGATCTCGAACCAGGCGGGAGAGCCGCCGAGCATCGCGCCCGTGTCGGTCGCCACCGCGGCCAGGTGGGACGAGACGGTTCCCGGGCCGACCGGCGAGCCGTCGATGGCGATCACCCGGATCTCCGCGGCCACCAGCGCCGCCACCGCCGCCGGATAGCTGGGAACGATGCCGGCGGACGAACCGTACGGAGCGGTCGTTCCGTCGGGCGGGCCGTTGTGCATGCTCGAGTCGCTGAACAGCGCGACGAAACGGTGCGCGCCCGGCCGGAAGCAGACCGGCAGCTCCCCGCTCGCGCACGGCCCGGGCGTGAAGTACGGGTCCAGCGGCGACCCGGTCGCCAGCAGCCACAGCGCCGGTACCGCGCCGTCCGGCTCGTCCGAGCCGGCGAGGTTCGGGAGCGCGCTCACCGCAGGCACGATGCTCGCCAGATCCGTCGTCACCGGCTGGCCGACGCCGAAAACGCGGTCGGTGCCGGGATCGCCGTACGGGGAGACCGGCAGGTCGCCGAAGTGCGCCACGGCCACCCCGAGCTCCCAGCCGTAGCCGCCGGCCGAGTAGGCGGCGAGCAGTCCCCGGATCACCTCCGGGAGGTACGTGCGCTCGATCTGGTACGAGCCGGTGTTCTCGGGCAGCAGGACCAGGTCGACCAGCGGCGGTCCGGCATCGACCACGTCCGGCTCGACGTCGGCGTCTCCGTCCCCATCCCCATCCCCATCCCCATCCCCATCCCCATCCCCGTCGGCGTCGGCGTCGGCGTCGGCGTCGGCATCGGCATCGGCATCGGCG
>JAFGHH010000098.1 GCA_016930215.1 Deltaproteobacteria bacterium | reverse complement strand
GGGACGCTTCCCAGCGCATCGTCGGGAGGGTTGGGCACCGCGACGCGGCGCAGCCCCTCGTGGCCGCAGAACGGGCACCGGGACGGCGGGACGGACGCCAGCCGGTAGTGCCCCGCTCGACGCACGATCAGCCCGTCCCGCAACAACAACTCGAGCAGCGGGGCGACCAGCGGCGTCCGCTCGGGCGCCTCCGGGCCGACCAGCCCCGAGCGGCGCTCGAGGTCCTTGGCGGTGCGGCCCGAACGCCACGGGGCACACCGCTCCGTGCGGCGCATCGTGTCCAGCAGGTGCTGCAACGCCGCACGGACCAGCCGGCCACCCGCCTCGCGGCGCTCGCGCGCCGCCCGTCGCGCGTCGCGACCGAACGGGACGGCAATAGAGGCGGACTCGGGCTTCCTCGACTTCGGCACCGGACCCTCCCACCGCATCCAACCATGACCCAGGACCCTCGACAAGTCCGGCCGGGGGTGGCATGGATCGGGGTGGGGAGCGGCGCGGGAGGCGCTTGGCGGTGGCCCGATCGAGCGGACGAGACGACGTCGATTCAGCGATGGAGCGCGTGCTCCGGCGGCTCGACGCCCACGACCTGGACGGCGCCCGACGGGAGGTCGACCGGATGGGCGACCGCTTCGGCGCGTCCCCCGAGGTCGTCTACGTCCGCGGACTGCTGCGCCTCGAGGAAGAAGACGAGGAACGCGCGCTCGAGCTCCTCTCCCAGGCCTTCCGGGCCGACCCGACCCTCGTCGATGCCGGCCTCACCGCGCTCGATCTGCTCGACGACGACGCCGACCCGCACGTCGTCGTGGACCTCGGCGAACAACTGCGAGCCGCAGAGCTCACGGTGGAGGAACGCGCCGACACGACGCACCGGGTCGCCGTGGCGCACGAGGCGCTGGGCGAGGACGACCGCGCCCGCGAGCTGTTCCTCGAGGTGTGGGAGCTGGACCGGCGACGCCGCCGCCGCCGCGGCGTCCCGCACGTCTCCCTGTCCCGGTTCGGGAAACTGGTCCAGGAGGCGATCGCCCAGCTCCCGGACCCGATCCGCCTGCGCATCGAACACGTGCCCGTGATCGTCCAGGACCGCCCGGACCGCGAGGCGGTCGAACAGGGATTCGACCCGCGCTCGCTCGGCATGTTCGACGGCGTGCCCTTCGCCGAACAGGGATTCCCCGCCCTCACCCGGATCCTCGTCTTCCAGCGCAACCTCGAGGACGTCGTCGAGAACGAGGACGATCTCGAGGACGAGGTGTACGTCACGCTCCTGCACGAGACGGGACACTTCTTCGGACTCTCCGAAGAGGACCTCGACCAGCGCGGCCTGGCCTGAACCGTGCCCGCCGTCGTCTCCGCCTCCCGTCGCACCGACCTCCCCGGATGGCACGCCGATTGGCTCGCAGGCCGCCTCGGCCGCTTCCGCCACCCCCCCGACGCCCTCTTCCTCTGGACCAAGCACCCGGCACGCCTCGTCGAGCCCTCCCCGCTCCGCTCCGCGGTCGCCGCACTCCCCAACGCCTTCGTCCACCTCACCATCACCGGCCTCGGCACCTCGCAATTCGAGCCACGGGCGCCGGCCTGGGAGGACGCCGCCGCCACCGTGCCGGACCTCGTCCGACTCCTCGGCGGCGACGGCCGACGCGTCCTGTGGCGCTTCGACCCGGTGCTGCCCGCCGTCTCCTCCCGCGAGACGTTCGTCCGCCTGGCCGAACGGCTGGCGCGGGCCGGCGTGCGACGCTGCATCGTCTCCTTCCTCTCGTCCCTCTCCCTCAAGGGCTCGCTCCTGCCCCAGTACGCACCCTTCGGTCTCGCACCGTCCGGGATCCAGGAGAAGGTCGAATGGACCGGCCGGCTGGCCGAAGCCGCGACGGCCGCGGGACTCGAGCTGCGCCTGTGCTGCCAACCCAAGGTCGTCGAGCGCCTCGGCGGGACCGTCGCACCGGCCGCCTGCATCGATGCGGAGCTGGCAACCACCCTGCATCCGCTGGGCGTGACCGTCCCGGAAGGACACGACCCCGCCCAACGCCGCCATTGCCGCTGCGCACCTTCAACCGACCTCGGCGACTACGCCCGACACCCCTGCCGCACCGGCTGCGCCTACTGCTACTCGAAAGCCGGCGGTCCCGGCGTTCCCGACGCCCCCGACCCGGGTGCGCTGTTTTCTTGACTTCGGGCCGCGGATCCTGAATATCCGTCCACCATCGGGGGGTGATGGGCCCGACAGGGAGGTTCGTGGGATGGACGACAACGCGACGGCACCCGAACTGCGAATGGGGATCCGGTACGAACTGGCGGCGGACGGCGGCGCGAAAACGACCGTGGTCCGCGACGCCGTCCTGAGACGCCTCGGCTCCGTCGGCGTCGTCGTGCAGGACGAACAGCCCCCGCGCGTCGGCGACCGACTGACCCTGATGCTCGACACCCCCGAAGGACCGGTCCGCGTCGGCGCACAGGTGATCGTCCGCCTCCGCGGCCCGGGGGCCACCCCCTGGGGCTTCGGAGCCCAGATCGCCGACATCGATGAGGCGCTCGCGAGCCGGCTGCTCGCTCTGCGCCTGGCCGCCGCCCAGCCGGCCACGACCGCCGGCGCCTAGCATCCACCGATGGCCGCGGACACGCCGGCGATCGAAGTCCGCGGGTTCGCCAAGACCTTCCGCACCCAGTTCCTGCGCCGCCGCGTGGCCGCCGTCCGCGACGTCTCCTTCACCGTCCCGCGCGGACGGATCTTCGGACTCCTGGGACCCAACGGCGCCGGCAAGACCACCACCATCAAGATGCTGCTCGGACTGGTCGCCCCCGACCGCGGCTCGGCCTCGATCCTCGGCGTCCCCGTGCCCCGCAAGGAGTCCCGCGCCCGGCTCGGCTTCCTCCCCGAAAACCCGTACTTCTACGATCACCTCTCGCCGCGCGAGCTGCTGGTCGATTACGGTCGCCTGTTCCGACTGCCCGACGCCGAATGCCGCAAACGCGGCGACGCCCTCCTCGAACGCCTCGGCGTCGCCCACGCCGCCGACCGCCCGATCCGCAAGCTCTCCAAAGGGATGATGCAGCGCGTCGGCATGGCCCAGGCCTTGCTCGCCGACCCCGATGTCCTCGTGCTCGACGAACCACTGTCGGGACTCGACCCGATCGGACGCAAGGAGTTCCGCGACCTCGTCCTCGAACGCGCCCGCGCCGGCGCCGCCGTCCTCCTGTCCTCCCACATCCTGCCCGACGTCGAGATGACCGCGGACCGCGTGGCCATCATCGACCAGGGCGTCGTCGCCGATGAGGGACCGCTCGCCACCCTGCTGCAGCGCGAGGCGACCGGCGTCGACGTGCGCGCCGCGGGACTGACCGAGGAACACGCGGCCCGGCTCGCGGAACGGACCCGGCGACACGAACGACGGGCGGACGTCGACGAGTACCTGGTCGAAACCGAAGCGGCGGCCGCCGAACTGGTCGCCGAGATCGCCGCCGCGGGAGGCAGACTGCTCGAGCTGGCCCCCCGCCGCGGCACGCTCGAAGACCTCCTGCTGCGCATCGCCGGCCGACACAATTCATCGTAATTCATGGATTCCTCGGCCGCCCGTCGCCCGTCGCACGTCCCCCGGTTGCCCGTCGCACGCTTCCATGTCAGAGTCCTGCCGTCCAGCGGATCGAGCGTGGCCGCCGACACGGGGTTCGGCGGAACACGCCAACGAAAGGAAGGGAGATCGATGAAGTACCGGAACTTGATCCTGGTCGTCGCCGCGGCCGGACTGCTCGGCCTGGGCGGAGCGGCGCTGTCCTGCAACCTGGCCGACGCCGTCACCTGCGGCGACGAAGAGCTGAACGTGGCCACCGGCGTGGTCGGCGACTTCGGCGACGACGAGAACGCACGGAAGGTCGAGGCGTTCTTCAGGGCCGTCGTGGCCGTCCAGGCCAAGGCGACCGATCTGGCGAACGAACTGGTCACCGCCTGCAAGAACATCGGCACCTCCGTCGGCCTCACCGATGCCGAGCTCAGCCCCGCCGGCGGCGCGTCCGACGACGCCGCACGCGTCACCGCCGCCTGCGGGACGACCCTGCAGACCCGGATCAGCGAGACCATCCGGGCCGCGATCCCGAGCGGCGCCTTCCTGTCGCTGACCTACGAGCCGCCGGTCTGCGAGGGCAGCTTCGACGCCTACGCGAGCTGCGCCGCCGGCTGCGACGTGACCGTCACGCCCGGCGAGCTCGTGGCCACCTGCGAGCCGGGAACCATCAGCATCGGCCGCTGCGAAGCGAGCTGCTCGGGCGAATGCTGGGTCGAAGCCTCGGCCTCCTGCACCGGCTCCTGCTCGGCGACCTGCACCGGCTCCTGCGGCGGCGCCTGCTACGGCACCTGCGACGGCTCCGCCGTCGAGGGGACGACCTGCGCCGGCGAGTGCGTGGGCGAATGCTCCGGAACCTGCACCGGCGAATGCTCCGGAACCTGCGTCGCCGAGGTGAGCGGCGCGTGCACCGGCGAATGCCACGGCGGCTGCGACGTCTGGATCGAACCGCCGCGCTGCGAAGTCTACGCCCGGCCGCCCGAGGTCGACGCCGACTGCCACGCCTCCTGCCAGGCCCAGGTCAGCGCCAGCCTGACCTGCACCCGGCCGAGCCTCTCCGTGGACTACGGCCTCCTCGGCGGGGACACCGCCGCCCAGGAACGCTTCCAGGCCCTCGTGACCGCGCTCCGCGCCAACTACCCGACCGTGCTCACGGCGACGATCGAAGCGGGCGGCGCGATCGTCGACCTGGTCGGCTCGTTCTTCGACGCCCTGGACGGCTTCCGCGACGCCATCGCGTCGATGCTCGACGCCGTCGCCTGCGTCGTCAAGGCGATGACCATCTCGGTCCAGGTCACCGCGACCTTCCAGGCCTCCGCGTCGGCCTGCGGCGGCATGACCGCCTCGGTCGCCGTCGAGGGCAGCGCCTCCGCCGGACCCTAGCGGTCACCCCCGCCCCCCACGACCCGGAATGGACAACCACCCGGTCCTCTGAGAGAATCCCTCCCACCAGGAGAGGACGCACTCCGGTGAGTCGCCCGACACCGCTCGAGATCCAGGACGCGCTGTTCGCACAACCCCTGCGCCTCGTGTCCTACGTCGCCGCGGCCCTCGCCGCCGTGGCGTTCCTGGCGCCCTGGGAGGTCGGCCAGGCCGGCCTCGCCTGGACCTGGGATCTCTGGAACGGCAGCGAGGTCTTCTTCCTCCTCCCGCTCGCCGGCGGCCTCCTGCTCGCCGGCGCCGCGACCTTCGAACGGGTCCCCGGCATCGCCCTCGGCGCCGCCTCCCTCGTCCTCGGCGTCGTCTGGCTCCTCGCGGCCGCCGACGGCTTCCAACCCCTCTGGCTCCTCCTCGGCGGCGGCGATGCCGACCGCGCAACCCTCGTCGCCGCCGCACTGCCCCTGCTCCTCGCCGCCCTGGGCTGGCGGCTCGCACTCCACCGGACCCTCGTCGGCCGCATCCTGCTCGGCCTCGCCGTCGCCGCGCTCGCCGCCCTGTTCCTCGTCCCGCTCGGCACCGACGGCAACTCCGTCTTCCAGGCCGCCGTCCTCGACCGCTTCGCCGTCGGCGAGCCGGCCGCCGTCGCCGCCGCCGCACCCCCCCTGCTCCTCCTGCTGGCGACCCTCGCGGCGGTCGCGGCGCTCCTGCCGAGCGCCCGGAGCACCGGAGGGCTGTCCACGGTCGCCCGGATCTCGTTCCACGTCGCGGCCGTCTCGGCAGCCTGCGCCGTCCTGCTCCCGACCATGGTCGCCGTCCCCGACCGGGGCGAGCTGTCGTACGGCGTCTTCGCGACGCCGGTGAAGCTGGCGACCTTGTGGTGGTGCGCCCTCGCCTGGATCGGCGTCGGCGCCGGCTCCCTCGCCGGCGCCCTCGAAGCCTACCTCCGCCGCGAACCGTTGCCCTCGACCACCGGCCGGCCGGCGGCCGATGCCGCCGCCGCTCCGCCCACCGCCCGGCCGATCGTCCGCGGCGAGCCCGTCGTCCTGCCGTCGGCCCCCGGCGCGGCTGCCGTCGCCGCCGGTCGGCCGCTCGACCTCTCGCCCCTGCCGCCGCCTCCGGGCTTCGGCGGACCGGGAGACGGCGTGTCCCCCGAGCTGCAGTCGAAGGAACCGAGCGAGGTCGTCGAGATCAAGGCCCAGCACGCCTTGCCGATCCTCGACACCAGTCCCTCACCCCCCATCTCCAGGGTGGCCGCGCCGATCCCGTCGTCCCCGCCGCCCGCGACCGGCAAAGACGCGCCGCCACCGGCCCTGCGCGGCGTCCGCACGGTCCTCGGAATGCCCGGCGCTCCCCCCGGCCTCCGCCCCACCGCGGGCGGTGCCGTCGTCCCCCGGCCCGACCAGTCCGGACGAACCGGCGATACCTCCCTCGGACTGCCCGTTGCCGTCCCACGACCCCCGACCGCGAAGCCGGGCGGCGCCAGGCCGCCCGAGGACTCGGGACTCCGCTTCTGGCCCCCGCGGGCCGAAGACCAGCCCGTCCGCCACGACGCCGCCACGCCCGCGTTCGGCGTCCAGATCCTCCGCGAACTGGCGACACAGGCGGCCGATCCGAGTCGGGAGACGCCCGCCGCACCGGGCATCCCGCCGCTCCGGCACGCGCCGGCGACGGCGGAAGCCCAGGGCCCGGCGCCGAACCCCGAGGTCGAAGCGTCCGGCGCGGCGGCCGAGGCGGTTCGCTTCCGCGTCTCCCTCCTCCAACGCCAGCTCGCCCGCGGCGAGCTGACCCAGGAAGAATACCGACAACGCCTCGACGAACTCCGAAAGCCGACCCGCTCCTGACCTCCCCCCCCGCACCACCTACAGACCGAACAACCGCCGGACGTTCCCGGTCGTGACGCGCGCCGCCTCCTCCAACGTCACCCCGTGCAGCTCGGCGAGCTTCCGCGCCGTGTGCACGACGTGCGCCGGCTCGCAGCGCCGGCCACGGTGCGGTACGGGGGCAAGGTACGGACTGTCGGTCTCGACGAGGCTCCGCTCGAGCGGGACGACGTCGCGCGCGACGGCCCGCAACCCGTCCGCCTTGGGGAACGTCAGGACCCCGGAGAACGAAACGTGCAGCCCCAGCTCCAACCCGGCACGCGCCAGACGCTCGCCCCCGGAGAAACAGTGCAGCACCCCTCCCCACGGCACCCCCTCGGCCCGCAGGATCGCCAGCGTGTCGTCGTCGGCTTCCCGCGTGTGCACCACCACCGGCAGCCGCAGCTCCTGCGCCAACCGCAACTGCGCCGCGAAGGCGTCGCGCTGACGGGGACGGGGCGAATGGTCGTAGTGGTAGTCCAGGCCGGTCTCGCCCACCGCAACCACCCGCGGTCGGACGGCCAACCCGCGCAAGACCGCCACCGCCGCGTCGTCCGCCAGCACGGCGTCGTGGGGATGGATCCCGACCGTCGCCCACACGTCGAGTTGCCGGGCCGCCAGCACGACCGCCGCGGCACCGCTCTCCAGGCCGCGACCGGAGCCGACCGCGATCACCCCGACGACACCGGCCGCCCGCGCACGCTCCAGGACGCCGTCCACGTCGCCGTCGAAGTCGGCGAAGTCGAGATGCGCGTGGGAATCGAACAGCTCGGCCCGCGGCTCACGCATCCGGCGGCTCCGGACCGCTCTCCGACCCGTCGTCCGGAACCCGGCCCCCGAACTCGGCGCCCGCCAGCGCGACCAGCTCCCGGGGAGCCCCGTCGCCCAGGACGCGCGCCAGGTCCGCGGCGGCCGACGACAACTCCTCGAACACCCCGCGGTCGGCCGCCTCCCCCGCCGTGCGGACGATGACCGCGCCGAGCGACGGCTCGGCCATCTGCACCGCGGCCAGCAGCGCGACCTGAAACAACGGCGAGCCGGGCCGGGCAATCTCCTGCTCGAGCTCCGGCTGGAACTCCACCGCGCCCGCGTAACCGACCGCCAACAGCGCCTCGCCCCGATGCCGCGGGTCGGGATGCCCCAGCCACTTGCGAAGCTGGAACCGCGCCGACTCGTCCCCCAGCCGGGCCAGGCCGGCCAACGCCAACGCCCGGCGACGACGTCGCGTCGGCCACTTGCCGTACGACGCAAGCAGCCCGGCCTCCTCCGGGCGCGCGACGCGCACCAGCCGGGCGAACGCCTGCTCCCAGATCTCGTCGCGCACGCCACCCTGCACGATCCTCAGCAGCACCTCCCGGCCCGCGTCGTCGCCGACCCACGCCAGATGGTCGGCCGCGACGAGACGCACGCCGAGGTCCGCGTCCTCCAGCGCGCCGCGCAGCTCGCCGGTATGCCGGCCGGGATACCACCAGCCGAGGACCGCCGCGGCCGTCGAGCGCACGTCCGCCACCTCGTCGCCCAGCGCCCCGACCAGCGCCTCCTCCACGCCCGGACCGCCCAGCCCGCCCAGCTCGCCGCACGCCGCGGCCCGCACGTCCGGCTTCTCGTGCCGCACCAGCTCGAGCACCGGCGCCGGGTCGCTCGCCGCCAGCGCGGCAACCGCCTCCACCGCGGCCGCCCGCACCACCTCGTCCCCGTCGTCGACCTTCCGCAGCACGGCCTCCAGAACCCCGGGCGCGCCCCGCACCCCCAGCGACTCGAGCGCCAGGGCGCGGACGGCACCGTCCGGATCGTCCAGCAGCCTGCACAGGGCCGCGACGGCCGGCCCCGCCTGCTCCCCGGCCGCGTCCCGCAACGCGAACGCCGCGTCACGACGGAAGCGGACCCTCGCCCCCGCGGCGTCCCGGAGCGCCGCCTCGATCGTCGGGGCCTGCATCGCCGGCAGCCAGGGGAACGCCACGTTGCCGGCGTGGCCCTGCGGGTTCGGCGTCGTACGGGATCGGGTCATCCGTCGCTCCCTCCTCGCGCCGTCACGAAACCCGCGTGCCCGGCGGAATCTCGTCCTCCACCGTCAGCACGCTCGGCCTGCCGTCGTGCGTCGCGGCGAGCAGCATGCCGCACGACTCGATCCCGCGCAGCTTGCGCGGCGCCAGGTTCGCCAGCAGGACGACGCGCTTCCCGACCAGCTCCGCCGGCTCGTAGCGCAGCGCAATCCCGGCGACAATCGTGCGCGGCTCCGCCTCGCCCGCGTCGACCGACAGCCGCATCAGCTTGTCGGCCTTCGGAACCTTCTCCGCGGCCAGCACGCGCGCGATGCGCAGCTCGAGCTTCCCGAAATCCTCGTACGCCAGCGGCGCCGCGGACGCCGCGGACGCCGACGGCGCCGCCTCGGCCGCCGGCCCGGACGAAGACGGTCCTCGGGCCGCCGCGCCGACCACCGCGGACGCACCGGGGCCGGTCTCCAGACCGAGCTGCCGCGCCAACTCCGCCTCCCGCTCCCCATCGATGCGCGGAAACAGCGGCTCGCCACGCACGACCTTCACTCCCGCCGGCAGCTCGCCCCAGACCGACGGCCACCGCGCCGGTCCCGAATCCCCCACCCGCTCGAGCAGCACCGCCGCCTTCGTCGGAAGCACCGGCAGGCACATCCGGCCGATCCAGCGCAACGCCTCCAGCACCGCGTACAACACCGCGTGCAGCTCGGCCGTCCGGCCCGCCTTGGCCAACGCCCACGGGGCGGCCGCGTCGACGAACCGGTTCGCCTCGCCGCACAGGGCCCAGATCGCCTCCAACGCCCGGTGCGGACGGTAGTGCTCCAGGTCGTCCGCGGCCTGCACCGCGGTGCGCTCCGCGAACCCGCGCAACGCCCGCTCCCGCTCGCCCGGCTCGCCCGCGGGCGGCACGACCCCGCCGGCCAGCTTCTCCACCAGGGCGATCGTCCGGTTGAGCAGGTTCCCCAGGTCGTTGGCCAGGTCCGCGTTGATTCGCCCGACGAGCGCCCCATGGGAGAAGTCGCCGTCGAGACCGAAGTTGACCTCGCGCATCAGGTAGTAGCGGACCGGGTCGACCCCGTACGTCTCGGCAAGCCTCCGCGGCTCGACCACGTTGCGCAGCGACTTCGACATCTTCTGGCCGTTGATCGTCAGCCAGCCGTGCGCGAACACGTGCTGCGGCGGCGGCAGCCCGCCCGCGATCAGGAACGCCGGCCAGTACACCGCGTGGAATCGCAGGATGTCCTTGCCCACCAGCTGCACGTCGGCCGGCCACCAGGTCGCGTAGTCGGGAGCACCCTCCCCGCCCAACGCCGAAACGTAGTTCGTCAACGCGTCGAACCAGACGTACATCACATGGTCGGCGTCGCCGGGAACCGGAATGCCCCACTTGAAGTTGCATCGCGAAATCGACAGGTCCCGCAACCCCGCCTCGACGAACCGCTCCACCTCGTTCATCCGCGTCTGCGGCAGCACGAAGTCCGGACGCTCCCGGTACAACGCAAGCAGCCGGTCCCGGTACGCCGACAGCCGGAAGAAGTAGCTCTCGCTGCTCATCTTCGTCGCCGGCCGGTCGTGCACCGGGCACTTGCCGTCCACCAGGTCCTTCTCCGTGTAGTAGCCCTCGCAGGCCGTGCAGTACCAGTCCTCGTACATCCCCTTGTAGATGTCCCCCCGCTCCGCGATCCGCGACCACAACGCCTGCACCACCCGCTGGTGCCGCGGCTCCGTCGTCCGGATAAAGTCGTCCGGCGTCGCGTTCAAGGCCGCCCACGCCTCGCGGAACGGCCCCGCCATCCGGTCGACGAACGCCCGCGGCTCCGCCCCCGCCGCCTCGGCCGCCTCCGCGATCTTCTGGCCGTGCTCGTCCAGCCCCGTCTGGAAACGCACCCGGCGGCCGCGCAACCGCTGGAAACGCGCGAAGACGTCCGCGGCAATCGTCGTGTAGGCCGTGCCGAGATGCGGGACGTCGTTGACGTAGTAGATCGGAGTCGTCACGTAGTACGGGCGCCCGGACGTGCCTTCGTGTTGGGACATCGCTCTCGTCTCTCCTGCAGCCGGCCTCGCGCCGCGCGATCACGGCTCCCCGTCGTCGCCCCCCGGACCCGGTCGCTCCGCCTCCACCCCCGGAACCGCCGCCGCGGACGCCTCGCTCGGCTCGACCGCAGGCGCCACCACGGCCGGAACGGACGGGGCCGCCGACGCCGCCGCCTCCCCGGACGAACCTCCCGGCCCGCTCCCGGGTCCCGGTTCGGCAACGGGACCGACCCCCGGAGCCACATCGTGACGTCGACGACCGCGACCACGACGGCGGCGACGACCCTCGCGCGGCGCGCCGGACTCGGATGACCCCGACGGACCGCCACCACCCGCGGCGGCACCCGCGACACCCTCCCCAGGACCGTCGGCCGCCGCCTCGGCCGGACCCTCGCCGCCTGCGACCGCCCCGACACCCGCGGAAGCCGGCGGCAGCGAGGACGACCGGGCCGCCGCCTCCGACCGCTCGTCCCCGGCAAACGCGTCGGACTCGGACGACTCGTCGGCCCTCGCCGGTCCGGCGCAGACGGAGCCGGGACCGGGCCCGGGCACGCTGCCGGGCGGCGGCAACCCGAGCTCCTCCGCCGCGAAGACCTTCCGATCGCCGTCGAACAACTCCACGGTCACCCGGCGCCGCAGAACGTCGACGTCCTTGATCTGACCCTCGCCGGCGGGAGTCAGGATGCGGCGGCCGACCTTCGGCAGCCCGGCCTTGAGCGCCCGATAACCCTCGTACTCGTACGACAGACAGCACAACAGTCGTCCGCAGACGCCGGAGACCTTCTCCGGACTGAGCACCAGGTTCTGGTCCTTGGCCATGCGGATCGAAACGGGACAGAAGTTTCGCAGGTACCGGGCACAACAGGCAGGCTGGCCGCAGCGACCCAGGGCCCCGACCGTCTTGGCGGCGTCGCGCACCCCGACCTGGCGCATGTCGACCCGCAGCCGGAGATGGTCCGAAAGGTCCCGCACCAGCGACCGGAAATCGATGCGGTCGTCGGACTCGAAATGAAACATGGCGCGGCTGCCGCCATGCAGGATCTCCACCGCCACGAGCTTCATCGGCAGCTCGAGCTCCCGGATCCGCCGGTCGGCGAACTCGCGCGCCTCCTGGGCACGCTCGAGATTCCGACGGCTCTGCCGCTCGTCACCCACGCCGGCACGCCGGATTACCTTGGGCAGATCGTGCCCCCGACGCAGCTCGAACCGGCTCGGCCGGCAGACGCGGCCCATCTCGAGCCCCCGCGTCGTGGCGACGACGACCCGGTCCCCGACGACCAGCGTCATCCCCTGCGACTCGAAGGGGATCCAGGTGTCCAGATGCGAAAGCTCGACATCGACGACACCGACCACCTCCCGGGACTCGTCCCAACCGTCAACCTCCACCGCCTCGTGCAGCGACTCCGGATCCAGCGCGACGTCCGGAAACAACGGCGGCTGCGGCACGGCACCCGCCGGGTCGAACATCGCGGGCTCGACCGGCTCGAGCGGCACGAGGGACGGCTGCGCCAAACGGTCCACCCAACTCGGCACCGCGGCAGCGCGGGACGGAGGAGTCGACGGATGCCCGCCGGGAACACCCGACGGACGCGCCGGTCCCGACCCGGAACCACGCTCGACACGACCCGGCGGCGCTCCCGACGGACGCTCCGGACGACCCGACGGCGCTCCCGACGGACGCTCCGGACGACCCGACGGCGCTCCCGACGGACGCTC
>JAFGHH010000581.1 GCA_016930215.1 Deltaproteobacteria bacterium | reverse complement strand
TCGCCGGCGGGGCCGGCGGGCTCGGCCCGCGCTTCGCGCGGCCCAGCGCCGCGCCGCTACCTCCACGGGCGGCGCCATCCGGTCTACGGGCTACCCAGCCCCGGCCCCGCCGCGCAGGGCGCGATCCAGCGGAGTTTCTGCTCTGTTGCGATGGCCTCTCTTGCGTGCTAAGGTCCGTCCGTTTTCGTTTCGTTCGTTCCCGGTGGTCAACGACTCGCCGCTTTCGAACGGTGGCAGGCGAGAACACGTGACCGTCGGTCCGGCAGCCGATCACGTCCAAACCAGGCCGGAAGAAGTCGGATGCGTCCGACACGGAGAGATGCACCATGAAGCTTTTCGTTGGCAGTCTTTCGTTCGACACCCGTGACGACGACCTGCGTGCGGCGTTCGCCCCCTACGGCACGCCCACCTCGGTCACCGTCATCAACGACCGCGACACGGGCCGCTCCAAGGGATTCGGGTTCGTGGAGTTCGCCAGCGCCGACGAGGCGAAGGCGGCGATGGAGGCCCTGAACGGCAAGGAGCTGCAGGGCCGCACGATCACGGTCGCCGAAGCTCGTCCGCGCGAGGATCGCGGCGGCGGCCGCGGTGGTCCCCGTCGCGATCGCTACTAGTTCCATACCGTCCTTCCGCCCCTTCCTGCCCGGCGGCGAACCTCATCGAACGATCGGCTCGACGCCGGGCGGGGAAGCGGAAGGCGCACAGGGACGGTGACACGATGGCCACGGCGGGGGAGCCCGTGACGGACTCGCTGCAGCCGGTGTTCGGAATCGGCGACCCGGTCTTCTCTCCGGCCCACGGCCTGGGGAAGGTCGTGGCGCTCGAGCGGCGGGTGGTCGATGGCGTCGTGCGCGACTCCTACGTCATCGTGATCGTCGTGGAGGGCACGGACATCCGGCTCGTGGTGCCCGTGCAGGGGGCGCACGCGGTCGGACTGCGACGCCCGATCGATCGCAGGACGGCGGCTCTGGTGCTCGGCGTGTTCAAGGAGCAGCAGTCGGCGGTCGAGGGGATCCCGTGGGTCCGGCAGATCCGCCACTACCAGCAGCTCCTGCACTCGGGCTCCGCCGAGGAGGTGGCGCGCGTCCTGCGCGACCTGCTGCGCCTGCGCCTGCGCAAGGAGCTGTCGTTCGGACAGCGCCGGTTGCTCGACACCGCCCGACGGATGCTGGTCAAGGAGATGGCGCTGGCCTTCGGCGATACCGAGGCGCGGGTCGAGCGTCGATTCGAGAAGGCGCTCTGCGCCGGCACCTGACCGTCTTCCCCACCCTCTTCCCGCGATGTGCATCCGGGCGTCCGCTGCCGGCGAGGTTGGCAGGCGTCGCGGAGACGCGTAGGCTCGAGGGCCGACCTGCCGCGCGGGAGCACGGTACCCGGCCCGTGCCGGTGCGGCGAGGAAGGAGGGCGGACGATGCTCCGGCGAATCGACCACGGCGAGGTGCGCGAGCTGCGGCTCGACCGCCCGCCCGCCAACGCGCTGAGCCTCGAGCTGTTGCTCGCGTTGCGGGAGGCGGTCGAGGCGGCGCCGCGCGAGGGCGCCGGGGCGCTCGTGCTGTCGGGCCGACCGGGGATGTTCTGCGCCGGGCACGACGTGCCGGCGCTGCTGCCGTGCGAGCGGCCGGTCGTCCACGCCTTCTGGACGGCGTTTCTCGAGGTGATCGGGGCGCTGGTGCACTCGCCGATCCCGATCCACGCGGCGATCACCGGGCACAGTCCGGCGGGCGGGACGGTGCTCGCCCTGTTCTGCGACGGCCGGATCATGGCCGAGGGGCCGTTCCAGATCGGGCTCAACGAGGTGCAGGTCGGCATCACCGTGCCCCCCGTGATCTTCGGCGCCTTCCGGCGGCTCGTCGGACCGGGGCCCGCCGCGAGGCTCGCCCTCGCCGGCACGATGCTCACCGCGGCCCAGGCGCTCGAGGCGGGCCTGGTGGACGAGCTGGTCCCGCCGGAACGGGTCGTGGACGCGACCGTCGAGCGCAGTCGCGTGCTGCTCGCGCTGCCGCGGCAGGCAATGCTGCGGACCAGGGAGGCGGCGCGTGCCGACCTGGTCGAGCAGTTCCCCGGGAGCGTGGCCGGGATGGTGGACCGCGTGGTGGACCAGTGGTTCTCGGCGGAAACCCAGGCGGCCCTCGGGGCGCTCGTCGCGCGACTTCGCAAGTGAGACGCGCGACGCACTCGTCGAGGCTGGGCGTCGGCCACGGGGCGCCGCCACCGGGACGGAACCGGGATCGTGGGACGCGCCACGGCGGGATTCCGGCGCGCTTCCGCGGGTGGATCATCCGGCGCGTTCGATCGTAGGGTGGGGCCCGAGGAGGGGTCGTCATGCACGGGTTTCGCCGTCGGAGGTCGAAGCGGATCGTATCGGGGCTCGCCGGGGCGTTCGTGGCGTTGGGGGCCGCCTGCGGCTCCGGTGCGCCGCCTCCGCAGGGGCCGGAGTCCGTGGCGCCGGCAGTCGGAGACGGGGCGGGAGGGGACGCCGAGGCGCCCGAGTCGGGGTCCGCCGGCGGGCCGAGGTTGCGGCTCGAGCGCGGCGTGTACGCCCCGGGCGACACGATCGTCGTCCAGTTCACCGCTCCGCCCAACCTGCCCGAGAACGCCTGGATCGGCCTGATCCCGTCCGAGGTCCCGCACGGCGCCGAGGCGGTCAACGACGAGCACGACGTTGCCTTCGAGTATCTCGACGGGCGCACCTCCGGCACGGTGGAGCTTCGCGCACCGTTGCGACCCGGGCGGTGGGACGTGCGCCTGAACGGGACCGACGCGGGCGGACGCGAGCTGGCCTCGGCGACCTTCACGGTCCAGGGCGAGCAGGCGTCGGGGCCGCCGCGCGTGTGGCTCGACGGGGGCGTGCTTGCCGCCGGCACTCCGGTCGCGATCCACTTCACGGCGCCGGCCGGCTTCCCCTTGGACGCCTGGATCGGCATCGTCCCGACCACCGCGCCCCACGGCTCGGAGGCGGTCTGCGACGAGGTCGATGCCGCGTACGAGCATCTCCAGGGGCGCACGTCGGGCACGGTCACGCTGACGGCGCCGGACCGTCCGGGGCCGTGGGACGTGCGGATGTTCGACACCGACGCCGAGGGACGCGAGGTCGCCTCGACGACCTTCCAGGTGCGCTGACCGGACCATCGCGGTTCGCCTTGCGGCGTGCCCCGCGCGAACGGCTCTGGACGGCCGCCGCCGCGGCTCCTATCGTGGCGCCATGTCCGGAGCGGGCGCGCGAGGCATGCTGGACCGCGAAACGACTGCCATGGTCGCGTTGGTCGCCGTCGCGGTCGTCGTCGGGTGCTCGGCGCGCCGGGACGAGCGCGAGATCAGCGCGCCGGCGTCGTCGCCGGCCGGGGACGTGGCGACGACGAGCGACCTCGGCGCGAGTCTCGGCGGTGCGGTCGACGCGGGGGTCGGGGTCGAGGCGGCGCCGATCGACGAAGCGGAGGCGGCCGCGGCGTCGGGGCCGACCTACGTGCTCGCCGCCGACGGCGAACGGCTGGCCGTCCGCGGGCCCGCCGGCGCGCCCGCGATCCTCGAGCTGCACGGCGAGGCGATGCTCGACGGGGTCGCGTGGACCTCGGGGCCGCTCGCCTGGCGTCGGGCGGAGGCGGCATTCGTCGCCGAGGCGTCGAGCGACGTCGCGGGGTGGCGGGTGGCCGTGGAGACCGACCCGCGCCGGCCGGTGCTGCGGCTGCGCGTCGCCGTGCGCTATGCCGCCGCCACCGTCGTGGAGCGCGAGGCGCTGGTGCTGGGTGTTGCGGGGGTGAGTGCGCCAGAGGCGCTCGACCGCGACTTCGTCTCGCGGCCCGTGGAGGTCGGGACGCCGCACCTCACCGACCCGTGGACGCCGCTCGAGGTGCGGGCGGTCACGCCGGCCGGCCCGCTGACGGTGCTGCGCCGCGACGGGTTTCCCAGTGCGGTGAGCGAGGCGACGGGCGACAGGTTGCGGGTGCGGCTGGAGCTGGACGACGCGGGCGACCATCCGTTCCGGCCGTACGCGGAGTGCCACGAGCGGTATTCCGCGGACCACGCGCGCGAGACGCTGGACGGGACGCCGCGCCGCGCCGGCGAGGCGGTCGAGCACTCGGCCGAGCTGTGGTTCGGGGACACGGCGCCGCTGCGGGCCGGGCGGTTTCCGGAGGGGCGGCGGGCGGCGATCGTGCTGACGAGCCACGCCGACCAGGCGGCGGAGGCGCGGACCCGCGCGGTGCTGTGGGGCCACTCGGACCGCGACGCCGAGGCCTACGGCCGGCGCGGGCTGCTCGGCCACGGCCTGTCGGCGACGTTGACCGCGTTCGTCGAGCGCGGGGTGCGGGACGACCTGGCCGACGCCGACTACGCGGAGGTGCTGGTCGAGGCGGCGGCGGCGGGGGTGGAGGTCGGGCCGCACTCGGTGACCGCGGGGCCGGACGACCGGGCGGCGGTCGAGCTGCTGCTGACCGCGTTCGACCGGTTCGCGCCGGCGACCTGGATCGACCACCAGCCGGACACGAACTGCGAGGCGGTGATGAGCGGGCCGGCGCTGCCGGGGCGCGGGTCGCCGTACGAGCTGGTCGGCGCGCTGCGCGCGCACGGCTACCGGTACGTGTGGACCGAGCCGGACGTCGAGCCGCCGGACGGCGGGCTGAACCTGTTCGGGCCGCGGCGTCCGGAGCGGCGGCCGGCGGTGCTGTTCCGGAACCTCCACTACCGCGACGGCGAGTGGGCGCCGTGGATGTTCCGCACCGCGTGGCTGTTCGTGGACCGCGAGTCGTTCGTCGAGCGGCTGGCGCCGGTGGCGTTGGAGCGGCTGGCGGCCGAGCGGGGGGTGCTGCTGGCCCACGTGTACCTCGAGGCGTACGAGCCGCGCGGCCGCCGGGCGAACCGCTCGCTGGTCGAGCCCGACGGCGCGGGATTCCGGGTGCGCGACGCCGTCGACGCGGCGTTCGCGGCGCTCGGGGCGGCGCAGGCCTCGGGGTCGCTGTGGGTGCCGTCGCTGCGGTCGCTCGGGGACCACTGGACGGGGGCGGCCGAGGTGCGGGTGGTGCCGCGTCCGGACGGGACGGTGGTGCTGCGGGGCGGGACGCGCGACGTGACGGCGATGAGCTGGAGCGTGCCGCTCGCCGGCGCCTCGATCCTCGTGGACGGCGCGGCGCCCGACGGGGTGCGCGTCGAGGACGGCGGGACGACGTTCTGGCTCGACCTGCCGGCGGGCGGCGAGCGGGTGGTGGCCTCGACGAGCGGCGGCGGGCCGGTGCGCTTGTATCCGGCGGGGCGGACGGTCGCGGAGTAGCGGCGCGGCGCCGGGCCGCGCGCCGCGCGGGCCGAGCCCGCCGGGGCTTCCGGCGTGGGCGCGTCGGGATCAGGGGTCGATGGCTTGCAGCGCCGACCGGTGCGGCTCGGGAAGGATGCGGGCGAGGCGGAGCTCGGGGCCGCCGACGGCGCGGCGCAGCGCGGCGTACTCGGCGAACGCCTCGGGGTCCGGGATGCCGACGCGCACGGCGCGCAAGAGCGTGTTCTTCGGCGTGTGGCTCGAGCCCACGAACTCCATCGGCGTGACCTCGTAGCCGCAGCCGCGCAGCAGCAGCGTGCGCAGGGCGTCGGTCAGCGTCGCACCCGCCTCGCGCCGCAGGTGGTTGGAGCGCCAGACGGGGGCGAACGCTCCCGACACGCCGGTCTCGGCGAGCGCGGCCCAGGCCTGGGCCAGCTCGGCCTGGCAGCACGGGGCCGCGGCGATCAGCTCGGCGCCGAGCCGCACGCCGAGCGCCAGGGCGTCGTCGGTGGCGATGTCGCAGGCGTGCAGGGCGACGAGCACGTCGAGCGGTCGGTCGGGGGGCGGCGGGGCGCCGAAGGCGCGGCCCCAGGCGGCGGGAACGTCGAGCGTCTCCAGCGGGGCGACTTCGCAGCGCAGGACGTCGTCGAGGTCCACCAGCGCGGCGCGTTTGCGGCAGCGCCGGACGACCACCGGGTCGCGGTCGACCCCGAGCAACTCGGCGGGGTGATGCCAGCGGTGGCGGAAGCACCAGGCGAGCAGCAGGGTCAGGTAGGAGCTGCCGCAGCCGGCGTCGAGCACCCGGACGACCGGGCGCTCGGCGGCGAGCCGCCGCAACAGCGGCTCGAGCAGCAGGACCATGTGGCCGATCTGCATGTACTTGCGGACCGAGGCGGGGGGCATCGAGCCGTCGCCGTTGAGCAGGCCGAGAGCGCGCAGCAGCGGCGCAGCCTCCCACGGGGGCAGGACGAGTTGCAGGTCGCCGAACAACTTGCGACGACGGGTCGCGGTCCAGAAGGCGACGGCGCGGGCGGAGATCTCCGCGGCCCAGCGCCGACGGCGCTCGCGGTCCACCGCGTCGTCGGCCGGAACGGCCGTCTCGCGGCGCGTGGGCTCGTCCGGGCGTCCGGCCATCGTGCGGCGCGCTCCGGCCGGCTCAACCGCAGCAGCGATGCCCGTCGCCGTGCGGGCCGCGCTTGCGGCCGGACAGCACGTCCGACAGCCACGCCTCGACGCTTTGCCGCGTGCCGAAGCCCTCGCTGGCCCCGACCAGCTTGCCGTCCTGGAACAACAGCAGGGTCGGGACGCCCTCGATGGCGAAGCGATCGGCGGTCTTCGGGCTCTCGTCGACGTCGAGCCTCACCACCCGCAGCTTGCGCGCGAACTTCTTGGCGACGTCCGGCAGCACCTTGGCCAGCGCCTGGCAGGGTCCGCACCACGAGGCGGAGAAATCGACCAGCACCGGCAACTTGCCGGGGGCGATCAGCGCGGTGAAGGTCCGGTCGTCGGCCTTGACGATCAGCGGGACGCGGGCGTCGGCCTTGCGTGCGGGTTTCCTGGCGTCGGCCTTGCGTGCGGGTTTCCTGGCGTCGGCCTTGCGTGCGGGTTTCCTGGCGTCGGCCTTGCGTGCGGGCTTCGCGGGGGTGCGTTTCGTCGTCTTCTTCGCGGCCATGATGGTGCTCCTCTCGTGAGCGGGGCACTGCTAGTCGGTTTCGAGGCGGGATGCCAGCCCTGCGTGGGGCGTGCGTGGTGCTAGCCGGCCAGCGGCAGGCCGTCGCTCCACGATTCGTGGAGCAACTCGCG
>JAFGHH010000580.1 GCA_016930215.1 Deltaproteobacteria bacterium | reverse complement strand
CGCAGAGATCGACGGGCAGCTCCTCGCACGCGACGGCGGTGCCGGTGCAGAAGTCCGGGTCCCAGAGGCAGCCGTCGATCGCGCCGCACTCGACGGGGGTGACGAGCGTCTCGCAGGGGGTCGGGCTGCCGTCGCAGTACGGGTACCAGCCGCAGCCGTTCTGCTCGCCGCAGGTCGTCTCGTCGAGGCCGTCGCAGTCGGCGGAGGTGCCGGTGCAGAGGCGGTCCGTCTCGTTCCAGGCGCAGCCGAGCTGTCGGGCGCAGTCGTCGCCGCCGTAGCTCCGGTCGAACGACTCGCAGGTCCATGCCTCGCCGCGGCAGGTCGCCGGCTGCCAGGCGCAGCCGGGGTCGGCGGCGCAGGACGACGCGGTCGGGCGGTCCGCGCAGGCCCGCGGCTCGCCGCGGCAGCGCGAGATCGGGTTGCAGCCCGCCTGCAGCCGGCAGGCTTCCGCGCCGGCAATCGTGTTGCAGCGCGTGGCGTTGCCGGTGCACGGGACCCCCTCCTGCCCGCAGGCGGTCGCCAGGCACGCCGCGGCGGCCGCCGCGACGGCGAGGAACAACCCGTGTCCGAGTCCGCGCTGCATGCGTCCCTCCGCTCGGCCGCAATCTAGCATGGAAACGCCCCCCGCGCCCCGGCCGGGTGTCGATCCGACCGCCGCGGATTCCGCGGCGGATTCGTGGAATCCGCCCGCGATCGTGATACGATCGCCAACCGGAGGGTCGCGCACGGGGAAGGTCGCGTGGACGCTCGATCTTCCGACAGGTCCAGGTGGAAGAGGGCAAGACCGTTCCGTACTGTCCCGAGGTTCCCGACTACCGCATCGTGCGGCTGATCGGCACGGGCGGGATGGGCAGCGTCTACGCCGCCGAGAAGCTCGCGACCCACGAGATGTTCGCCCTCAAATTGATGCACGCGCACCTCGCCGCCGACCGGGCGCACGCGGCGCGGTTCGAGCGCGAGGTCCGGATCCTGCGGGAGATCCGCCACCCGAACGTGGTGGAGTTCTACGAGGCGGGGCTGCCGTCGGCGGACGGCGTCGGGCGGGCGTACGTCGTGATGGAGCTGCTGGAGGGCGAGACGCTCCAGGAGATGCTGAAGCGCGAGACGGTGCTGCCCCCGGCGCTCGCGGTCTCGATCATGCTGCAGGTGCTCGACGGTCTCGCCGCGGCCCATCGCGCCGGCATCCTGCACCGTGACATGGGACCGTCGAACGTGTTCCTGGTCCCCAAGGCCGACGGCAAGCTCCGGATCAAGCTGCTCGACTTCGGCCTCGCCCGCCCGCTGCTCGCCGAGGACGCCTCCGGCGCGGTCACCCAGCCCGGCACGCTGATGGGCAAGCCGGCCTACGCGGCTCCCGAGCAGTTCCGCGAGCAGCCGCTGGTGGAGGCGAGCGACGTCTTCGCCTGCGGCGTGATGCTGTTCAAGATGCTGACCGGGCGGCTGCCGTACCGGGCCACCACGGCCCAGGTGCTGTGGGTCGAGCGGTACGCGGAGATCGATTCGCCGCACGAGTATCCGTCGGTGTTGGAGTACCAGCCGGCGGTCCCCGTGGAGCTGGCGCAGGTGGTGGCGGAGGCGATGTGCCGCCGGCTGGAGCGGCGCCTGCCGTCGGCGCGGGAGTTCCAGAAGCGGCTGCTGGCGGTCGAGGGGCAGTTCTCGCAGGAGGCGCCGTCCAGTGCGATGCGGCGGCTGGCGGCCCTGAAGTCCGAGCCCCGCCCGCCCGCCATCCATCACTCGTCGACGGCCGCCGCCACCACCACCTCCGTGCAGTCGATGGTCGCCGCGCTCCGCCGTCGGCGGCTGCTGGTCGGTGGCGTCGTCGCCGCGGGACTGGCCCTCGTCGTGCTGCTGATCGTCGCCCTGGCCGGCGGCTTCGGCCCGGACGGCCCCGCGTCCGCCCCGGTGGCCGCGGCCCCGCCGCCGGAGCCGCTGGTGGCGGGAGCGGATGCGACGATGCCGGGCGAGGTCGGGACGCCGGTGTCGGGCGAGGCGGCGAGGGTGGACGGCGGCATTGCGCCGCGGGACGAGCTCCGGGTCGCGGACGCGGCGAGGGGCGCGGACGTTCCCGGGACGGTCGCGGCGGTCGAGGTCGCGGAGCCTTCGGCCGACGCGAGCGGCGACGCCGGAGCGCCGGACGTCGTGCCCGTCACGGTCCGGTTCAGCTTCACGGGGCTGCCCGACCGCGCCGTGGCGCGGGTCGGCGGAACGCGCGTCGGCAGCGACGGCACGCTCGAGGTGGCGCGGTCCGCGACCCCGGTCGAGGTGCGGGTCGAGGTGGCCGGCGGGCGCTACCAGCCGTGGAGCACGCGGCTGGTCCCGGACCGCGACCGGACCGTCCGGCCGGAGCTGCGCCGCGTGGCCGTCGCGGCTCCGCGCGACGCCGGGTCGCGGCCGCGCGACGCCGGGATCGCACGGGTGGACGGCGGGGTGTTTGCGACGCATTATCCCTAGCGGGAGGTGGCGCGTGACGCGGCTCGCGGGGACGGTCGGCCTGGGTTTCGGCCTGCTCGTGTCGCTCGCTGCGGCGGCTCCGGCGGCGGCACAGCCGCAGGGGCGCGCCGGGGTTTCCGAGGCGCAGCGCCTGTTCGAGCAGGGGGTCGAGCTGCTCGAGCAGGGTCGCTACGACGAGGCGCTCGAGCGGTTCGTCGAGTCCTACGGCCTCGAGGCCCAGCCGGTCGTGCTGCTGAATATCGGCATGTGCCGGAAGGTCCTGGGCGACCTGCCGGCCGCCCACGACGCGCTCGAACGGTACCTGGCCGAGGCGGGCGTGGGGGCCCACGAGGAGCTGGTGTCGAGCGCCCACCAGGCGCTCGCCGAGATCGAGCTGTCGACGGGGACGATCGTGCTGGACGTCGACCCGCCGGGGGCCGTCGTGACGGTCGACGGCGGCGCGCTCGCCGCCGCGGAGCTGGCGTGGCCGCTGCGGGTGCTGCCGGGCACCCACGTGGTCGAGGTGCGGCAGGAGGGTCGGGTGGCCGACCGGCGCACGATCGATGTCGGGGCCGGCTCCGAGGTGCAGCTCGTGCTGCGGCTCCTGCCGGCGGCGCCGACGACCGACGGCGGAGCGGCGTCCGCTGCCGACGACGGGATGTCGGGGCTCGAGCTGGGGGCCTGGATCGGGGTCGGCGCGGCCGCCGCCGCGGGCGTGACGGCCGTGGTCACCGGCAGCCTCGGCCTGGTCTCCCGCGACGACTTCGTGGCGGGCGGCGCGACCGACGCCGGCCTGCGGCAGGAGGTCGTCGACCTGGGCCTGGCGACCGACGTGATGCTCGGCGTCGCCGCCGCGGGTGCCGTCGCGGCGCTGGTCCTGTTCCTGCTGGACGCCGGGGACGAGGAACAGCGACCCGCGGAAGCCGCGGAAGACGGCGGCGAGCCGACGGCGGTCTTGGCCTTCCCCGGCGGAGTCGTGGTGACATGGTGAACCGTCTGCGGAACCCCGGTCGATGGCTCCGCGTCGCGCTGTGGGCCGCCCTGCTCGCGGGCGCCGCCGGCTGCAGCCTGATCCTCGACCCTCCACCCCTCGCCGACGGCGCCGCCGAGACGGCCGACGGCGACGTCGGGCCCGAGGCCGAGGATGCCCCGCCCGTGGACGACGGTGCGGAGGTCCCGGAGGCCGAGGCCGACGTGGAGCCGGACGACGGTGCGGACGAGGGCGGCAGCGTCGGGTGCGGGAACGGACGGGTCGAGGCGGGCGAGGAGTGCGACGACGGGAACGCGGACGACACCGACGACTGCCCGACGAGCTGCGAGTGGGCCTACTGCGGCGACGGGTACGAGTGGGACGGCCACGAAGCGTGCGATCGGGACCTCGACTACCCCTGCTCGCTGTCCTGCGGCTCGCCCGGCTGGGCCAGCTGCCGGTCCGACTGCAGCGGGCTCGGTCGCTGCCAGGGCCCGGAGATCGACGCGTGCAACGGGATCGATGACGACTGCGACGGCACGACCGACGAGGATTGCGTGGGGAACGACCAGTGCTCCGGCGCCGTGCCGATCGCCCTCGGCACAACCGTTTCGGGCACCAACGTCGGCGCTGCGGACGACTCGGAGGGGTCGTGCGGGGACGGCGGCGGGGCCGACGTCTACCACTCGTTCACGCTGACCGATACGAGCGACGTCTTCCTCTACACCGAGGCGCCGGACGGCTTCGACACGGTGCTGTACGCCTCGGCCATCTGCGGGGAGGACGACCTCGGCTGCGAGGACGACGTCTACACGACCCGGATGCGGACGTCGGCGCTGGGACTGCGCGGCCTCGAGCCGGGGATCTACTACGTGGCCGTGGACAGTTTCGACGACTCGAGCGCCGGCGACTACGACCTGACGCTGCTTGCCTCGGCGGCAGGCACGCCCGGGGACGACTGCGGCAGCCCGATCCCGATCCCCGAACCGGACGGCGCCGGCGGGACGGTGAGCGTGACGGGCGATACCTGCACGGCGACGAACCTGCACGCGACGGGGGCCTGTGGCGGCGGCTACGGCCTGGAGCTGGTCTACTACTTCGCCGTCGAGGAGACGCGGACCGTGACCTTCTCCACCTGCAACGCGCCGACACTGGCGGACACGGTGCTGTCGGTGCGGCGCCGCTGCGCGGACGTGACGACCGAGCTCGGCTGCCACGACGACATGCTCGCCGAGTGCTCCGAGCACGTTGGCGCATCGACGCTGACGCTGACGTTGGATCGGGGGCTCTACTTCCTGTTCGTCGATACGGGCGGCGCGACGACGTGCGGTGCCTTCCAGGTCGACGTGGACGGCCTGCGGTAGCGCGAGCGGAGCGGGGAGACCGGCGGCCTACTCGTCCGGCTTCCAGACCGTCCAGACCTTGCCCACCAGCTCCGGACCGACCTTGAGCGTCGGCTTGCCGGGCTCCCATCCGGCGGGGCACACCTCGGCCCCCTTGGTCTTCCGGACGTGCTGGAACGCCTGGAGCTGCCGGACCGTCTCGGCGACCTTGCGGCCGACCGGCGGCGACAGGATCTCGATGGCCTGGATGATGCCGTCGGGATCGATGATGAAGCGGCCCCGGACATCGACCCCGGCCGCCTCGTCGAAGACGCCGTACGCGGCGCCGATGCGGCCGCCTGCGTCCGAGAGCATCGGGAAGGGGACGCCCCCCTCGACCATCTTGGACAGCTCCTGCTCCTGCCAGATCTTGTGCACGAAGCGGCTGTCGGTGCTGCACGACAGGACCTGCACGTCGAGCTTCTTGAACTCCGCGGCTTTGCCGGCGACCGCCGACAATTCCGTCGGTCAAACGAAGGTGAAGTCCCCCGGATAGAAACAGAGGAACACCCACTTCCCGCGGAAGCTCGAGAGCCGGAGCATCTTGAACCCGCCTTCGTGGTAGGCGGCGGCCTCGAAGTCCGGCGCCTCCTTGCCGACCGTCACGTTCATTCTGGTCTCCTCCTTGTCCCGGACGGGCGTCGCCGGTTGCCCGGAGCCCGTTGCCGGCTTCGGGGCAATCGGCCCCGCCGCCGGGCTCACGCACCCCTTCGGTTCCTCGCCTGCCATCGCACCTCCCGTGCCCGCCCCGTCCGGACGGGCCTTCGCGCGACAGGTTCCGACGAACCGGCATCGGTTGTCAACCGGGAGCGCCGGTGACGATCAGCACGCGCTCGGGGCTTGCGGGGTCGACCCGGACCCGGACCGTGGCGCCCGGCCTCAGCCGCTGCTCGGCCTCCGCGCCCAGCAGCAGCTTCCCGACCTGTCCGCGCAGCAACTCCAGCCGGCGCGCCTCGTCCGCCGGCGCCTGGAAGCGGCGCCTCGTGCGGCCAGGTCGACACGGCTCGATGCCACCTGTCGATGTCACCTTGACGCCCCAGGAAGCGCGTGCTACCAACATACCAAACCGGCCAGTTGGTCAGATACTCAGTGGAAATGGAACGTGGGAATGGGACAAAGATGGCAAGACAACCAACTGTAACCAAAGAGAAACTCATCGAGGCTGCGGCCACGACCATCCTGCGTTTCGGGCTGCGAAAGACGACCCTGGAGGACATCGGCAAGGTGGCCGGAGTCACGAAGGCGGCCGT
Organism: Deltaproteobacteria bacterium; assembly: GCA_016930215.1. Classification (GTDB taxonomy): domain Bacteria; phylum Myxococcota_A; class Polyangia; order DRWM01; family JAAZOP01; genus JAAZOP01. Next base: position 614 of record JAFGHH010000580.1, on the reverse strand, counting down.
CTTGTACCACTTCCATTCCAAGGAGGAGTTGATCGCCACGGTCGTGGAGCAGGAGTACCAGGGGTTCTTCGACAGCCTTCGTGGGGCGGTGGAGCGAGAGCCGACGGCGGAGGGGAAGCTGCGGGCGTTCGGTTTGGGGCGGTTCCAGTACACCAAGGATCGGTTGTCGGTGTACGCGGCGTACGGGGACGTGACGCGGGAGGTGCTGGAGTCGCTGATGCCGCTGGTCCGGGCGGCGCTGGAGCGGCTGCGGGAGAAGGAGTTGGAGCTGCTGCGGGGGATTCTGTCGGACGGGATGCGTTCGGGGGAGTTTGCGCCGGGGGACCCGGATCTGATGGCGATGGCGGCGATGGCGGCGCTGACGGGGTTGTCCGACGCGTTCATGCTGTACGGTCGGGAGAGCCGGATCGACGAGGGGTTGCAGCAGCTGTTCCGGCTGCTGATGGACGGGCTGCGGCGGAGGAGCGCATGAGGGTGCAGCTCGGCCGGTGGGTCGTGGTGGCGGTCGTCGTCCTGGGGGTCGAGGCGGCAGGCTGCCAGAAGGACGCGGGGGCATCGGCGGCCGTGGATGCCGGTGCGCCGGAGCCGTTGTGCGTGGAGACGGTGGTGGTGGT
>JAFGHH010000097.1 GCA_016930215.1 Deltaproteobacteria bacterium | reverse complement strand
TACGGCGCGGGGCTGGCCGCGAACGCGTCGCGAACGTGCGCCCGGACGCGGTCGTCCCACACGCCGCGCAGCCGATCCCCGGCCGCCGCGCAGTCCGCCGCGGGGTCCGTCGCGCTCCGGCCGAGCAGCAGGGCTCCCGAACCGAGGACGAGGGCGACGGCGACGGCGGCGAGCACCGCCGTCGACCATCGCCGTCGACCCGCCGCCAGCTCGAGCAACAGGTCGTCCATCGACGGCCAACGCCGCTCGGGGTCGCGTTCGAGCCCGCGAGCGACCGCCCGGCGCACGCGGGCCGGCACGTCGCGGTGGCTCGGGATCGTCGGCGCCTCGCCGTCCAGCATCTTGCGGCCGATCTCCGCGGGGGTGGCGCCTGCGAACGGGCGTTGTCCGAACAGCGCCTCGTACAGCGAGACGCAGAAGGAGAACTGGTCGCTGCGAGCGTCGGCCGGCCGTCCGAGGTACTGCTCCGGCGCCATGTAGGCGGGCGTCCCGATCACCGAGCCGGTGGCGGTCAGCCGCGAGACCGCTTCCGGGCCGGGCGTCCCGTCCACGGCCGGCGGGTCCAGGTCCTGCGCGGTGAAGTCGCGCACGAGGCCGAAGTCCAGCACGTAGACCCGGTCGTCCCGGCCGATCATCACGTTGTCCGGCTTGAAGTCCCGGTGCACCAGCCCCGCGCGGTGGGCGGCGGCCAGACCGGCGCCCGCCCGCGCGAGGACCTCGAGCACCTCCGGCGCCGTTCGCCTCGTCTCCAGCCAGCGGCGGAGGGTGCAGCCGTCGACGTGCTGCATGGCGATGAACACGTCGTTCCCGTGCAGCCCGACGTCGTAGGCCGTGATCACGTTGGGATGGGACAGCTTCGCCAGCGCCCGCGCCTCGCGCAGCAGGCGCTGCTGGCGCGCCTGGACCGGGCCGTCCGCGGCGCCGCTCGATTCGCCGGTCTCGTCGCCTCCGACCGTACTCGCCGCCGCCAGGTGCAGGCGCTGTTCCACGGGGTAGTCCCCGCGCAACACCTTCAACGCCACCTTGCGGTCCAGCTCCGGGTCGTACGCGGAGAAGACGCAGCCGGTGGAGCCGGTCCCGAGCGGTTCGAGAATCGTGAACCGACCGACCTTGGTCCCGTGGATCGGGCCCGCCGAGGGCTCCGCGTCGTCGTTCCCAACGGTTGTCGTCATCGCTCGCCGGTATGCGAGCGGAATCCGGGCTCGGCGTCAAGACTCCGGTCGGGGAGCCGGTCCCCGGGCCGCTACGGGGCGGTGCGTCCCAGCCGGACGGTGAAGGTGGCGCCCCGGCCGGGCTCGCTGCGGACGGAGACTTCGCCGCGGTGACCCCGGGCCAGGCGGCGGACGAGGGCCAGGCCGAGGCCGGCGCCGCGGGTCTCGCGGGTCAGCTCATCGCCCACGCGGTAGAAGGCGTCGAAGATCCGGCGTTGTTCGGGCGCCGCGATCCCCCCGCCCCGGTCCTGCACCTCGAGCCGCGCTTCGTCGGGCGTTGCCGCCAGCCGCAGCGTCACGCGACGGTCCGTCGCATCGCGCGAGTGTTTCAAGGCGTTGTCGAGCAGGTTGACCAGGATCTGGGTCACGGCGTCGGGGTCGAAGCGCCACGGCAGCGTCTCGGGCGCCTCGACCTCCAGCGCCAGCCCGGCCTTCTCGAACACGGGCCGTTCGAGGCCGGCGACCTCGCGGAGCTTCTCGGCGAGGTCGCCGTCGCGAAGGTCGAGCGGCTTGCCGCGCTCGCGCCGCGAGAAGGCCAGGACGTTCTCGACCAGCCGCGAGAGCCGTTCGCCCTCGCTGACGATCGCCGTCTCGTACTCGCCGCGGCGCGTCGCGTCATCGACCCACCCGTCGCGCAGCATCTCGGCGTACATCCGGATCGTGGTCACGGGGGCCCGCAACTCGTGCGAGACGGCGGAGAGGAAGTCGCTCTTGCGGCGGGCCAGCTCCATCTCGCGGCGCATGGCGAGGAAAGCGAACAGGACGGCGACGAGGATCGCGGCCGAGAGGCCGCCGAGCGTCAGCACCACCCGGCGGTCCTCGTCGTCCTCGGCGGCGAGCGTCGGGGAGTCCGGCACGAGCACGGCGGAGACGGCGGCGACGCCGGGGACCCCCTCGAGGGAGCGCGCGGCGAGCGCGCCGGCCGGGGCCGGCTCCCAGGTGAGGCGGAACGGGTCGTGGCCGCGCTGCACGTCGGCCAGCTCCTCGCCCAGCGCGGCCCGCAGGCCGTCGGGATCGAGCCGGAACCCCTGCACGCGCACGTCGCCCTCGATGTCGACGGTGCGCACGTAGTAGGTCGGGCCGTCCGGGGTGCGCAGCGGCTCGAAGGCGCCGTAGACCACCGGGACCTGGTCGGTGGCGGGCTGGAGCGTCGGGTCCGCGACGACGACGAGGGGCGGGGCCGGAGGCGGAGCGACCGGCGCAACGTCTTCCGGAACGTCGGGCGCGGCAGCACCGGCGTCGGTCGGGGCCGACGTGACGGCCGGCGCGGCCGCGGCGGCGGCGCGGCGCGGGCGGGTCCTGCGGCGGGCATCGCGCCGGGAGGCTTCGGCGTCGACCGGAAGGTCCGCTCCGGCATCGGTCGCGGGCGACGTGCCGGCATCCGCGGCCGGAGCGGAACCGACGTCCGCGGCCGTGGAGGAGCCGGCGTCCGGGGCGACGGGCGGCGGATCGGCCGCCCGGGCCGCCGGCGGCGGGGCGGCCGGCTGCGGCGGCCGGACCATCTGCGGCGGCGGCGCCTGCTGCGATTGCGGCGGCGGGAGGCCGCGCATCATGTTGAAGTCGGCCTGGAGCTGCTGCTGGGCGTACGGGTCGCCCTGGTTGGCGAGGTCGATCGTGTCGGCGATCGCGCCGGCGCGGGTGTTGGTCTCGACGCTCCAGCGCGGGAGCGGCGCGACCTGCTGCCGGGCCTGCGCGGCGTCGGTCGCGGGGTCGGTGGACGGCCGGCCGGGATCGACGGCGGGCGGGTCCGTGCCGCCGTTCGAACGGCCGGGGTCCGTGGGCGCGGGCGGCTCGTCGGCCGGCCCGACATTGTCGCCGGACCGTGGGGAGCGATTCGTCGCGGCCTGGCGCTGCGTGGCGCGCGGCGGCGGCCCGGACGATGCGGGCGGCGGCTCGACGGCGAGGGCGGTCGGCGGCGCAGGCGGCACCAGGTTGGCGGCGACGGTCGCGGCAGGCTCGCGCGGCGGGGCGCGGCGGACGCGCGCCAGCAGCTCGGGCAGCACCTCGTTCGCCACGGTGCGTCGGACGGCGGGGTCGCCCTCCCCCGCCGGCGGGTCCTGGGGCAGCGAGAGGCGGCCGTCGGGGAGGATCTCGAACCAGGTATCGACCAGCGGGTCGTCGGAGGCGGCGAGCGGGCTGGTCTGGAGGACGAACTGGGCCGCCAGGGCGTCGGGTGGGTTGTACAGGTGCTGGTACAGGTAGAACGGCCGCTCGGACTCGCGGACCACGAGCTCGTCGAGCCGACCCTCGAAGCGGCGGACGACGTCGCCGACCGCCTCGCGGGCGCGGACGCGGACGGTCTCCAGGCGCGCCTCGCGGGCCGCGGCGCGCCCGTACCAGGCGGAGACGGCGAGGGCGGCGGCGGCGGCGAGGATCGCGGCGGCGGGGACGAGAAACGGGAGGCGGCTTCTCATGCGGGCTTGGCGCGGTAGCCCTTGCCGCGCACGGTCTCGACGGCGTCGGGGCCGACCTTCTTGCGCAGCTTGACCAGGTGGATGTCGGCGGTGCGGCTCTGGACGCCGGCGGCGTAGCCCCAGACGGCCTGGAGCAGCTCGTCGCGGGTCACCACGCGATCGGCCCGCTCGTGGAGGTAGCACAGCAGGTCGACCTCGCGGTCGGTGAGCGGCTCTTCCCGGCCGGCGTGGCGGGCGACGCGGCGGCCGAGGTCGACCTCGGCGCCGGCGAAGCGCAGGGTGGCGGGGCGGGCGGCGTGGCCGCGGGCGCGGCGCAGGAGGGCTTCGACGCGGGCCATCAGCTCCTTGAGGCCGAACGGCTTGGTCAGGTAGTCGTCGGCGCCGGCCTCGAGGCCGCGGACCTTGTCGTCCTCGGCGTCCTTGGCGGTGAGCATCAGGACGGGGGTGCCGATGCCCAGCGCGCGGAGTCGTTCGCAGGCGGAGAAGCCGTCGAGCTTGGGGAGCATGACGTCGAGGAGGATCAGGTCCCAGCCGCCGGCCTTGGCCTCGCGGACGCCGGCCTCGCCGTCGGCGACGCCGAGGGCGGCGTACTCGCGATGCGTCAGGGCATCGACCAGCCCGCGCCGGATCAGGTCCTCGTCCTCGACCACCAGGATGCGCGCCTTCATGCCCCGATTATGCGGCCGGGGCGGCGCGGGGGTCTGCAAAAACTTCGTTACGCGTTCAGGACTCGAAGATCGGGGCGCCGACGCGGTTGACGAGCAGGCCGGGGAGCAGCGAGGAGAAGGACGGGGCCGCGTGACCGACGACCGTGCCGGCCGAGACGACCTCGCCGGGGACGACGTCGAGCGCGTCGAGGTGGCCGAGCAGCAGGCCGTCGCCGCTCGCGGTACGGATCACCACCGCGGGACCGTAGCCCGCCAGGATGCCGGCGAAGGCCACGGTGCCGCCGTCGGGCGCCGCCACCGGCGTACCCTCGGGGACATCGATGATCACGCCGCCCCGCAGGGCGTCGTCGAGCACCGGGTACGAGGCGGGGACGTCGAGCGCGGCGGCGGCGGCGTCCCGCACGGCCACGGGGTCGTAGGCGGCGGGGCGCAGGCCGAGCGCGCGGGCGAGGCCCTGCACCTCGCCCTGCGCCTCGAGGCCGAGGGCCGAGACGGCGGCGGGGCGTTCGAGCGCGGCGAGGAAGCGGCGGTGTCGGTCGACCTCGTCGGCGAGCTCCCGGCGACGCTCCTCGAGCTGTCGTTCGAGGGCCTGCTGGCCGGCGAGCTTGCCCGCCAGCTCGGCCCGGATCGCCACCGCCTCGTCCTGCAGCGCGGCGTAGCGTCCGGCCAGCTCGGCATCGGCGCGCACGAGGCGTCGGATCAGCGACGAGCGGAAGCGGGCCTCGGCGGGGTCGCGGGCGGTCAGGACCAGGCGCGCGGAGCCGCCGCGACCGACGCGGTCGAGCAGCACCATGCGGCGGCGGACCTCGTCGCGCAGCACGGTCATGCCGGCCTCGAGTCGGCCGAGGTGTTCCTGGGTCCGGCGGAGGTCCTCATCGACGCCGGCCAGGCGTGCGCGGCAGCGCTCGAGGTCCTCCTCGCGGCGCTGCAGCTCGGCCTCGGCCTCGCGCAGCACGTCCCACGACGAGGGAGTGACGCCGCCGGCGGGGGGAAGGCTCAGGGGAGGCTGCCGGACGACGGCGGACGGCGCGGGGCCGGGGAGCGGGGTGCCGCGCGCGCGCGTCGGGCTCGGCAGCGGCTGGGCGTCGGCGGCGGCGACGAGTGCCGCCGCGAGGAGCAGCAGGGTCGTCGTGGCGGCGGTGCGGAAACGGGGTTCGTGGCGCCGCATCGCGTCAGCTCCGCAACGCCTTGTTGACGGACATCCAGGAGCCGCTGACGCCGATCAAGGCGGCGGTGGCGAGGAACACGAGCCAGGCGAGCGGCGGGAGGTGTTCGATCGGGCTGGCGCCCAGGACCGGGGCGACATCGACCAGCCGCTCGCGCACCGCCTCGACGAACAGGGTGATCGCGCCGAGCGCCAGGAGGGCGGCGAACAGCGCGCCGAGCAGCCCCTCGAGGAGGTAGGGCATGCGGACGAACCACGGGGTCGCCCCGCACATCCGCAGGACCTCGACCTGGCGGCGGCGGCGGTAGAAGTTGAGGCGGATCGTGTGGGCGACGACGAACACGGTGGCGAAGATCGCGAGCGACCCGAGGGCGATGGCGAGGACGCGGGCGGCGCGGTGGATGCCGAGCACGCTGGCGTACCAGTCACCGTGGGTCTCGACCTCCTGGACGATGTCGAGCTTGCCGATGCGGCCGACGAGCATCCGGTAGTGGTCCTCGTCGGCGATGGCGGGGTCGAGACCGATCTCGACGTAGCCGGGGAAGAAGGAGGCGTCGAGCGCGTTCCAGGCGGCGGACTCCTCGGGGAAGGCCTCCATCAGCCGCTGACGAGCCTCGGTGCCGGGGACGAAGCGCACCGCGCGCACCTCGCCCATCCCGTCCAGCGCCCGGCGCAGCTGGTCGGCGGCGGCGGGCGGGGCGTCGGGCTTGAGGTACACCGTGACCTGGTACTGGTCCGCCCCGCCCCACCGTTCGACCTGGGAGCCGAGCGACACGGCGACGGTGGCCAGCGCGCCGACGAGGACGAAGGCGACGCTGAGGGTGAGCACCGTGGCGAGGTTGGTGGTCCACTCGTTGCGGAAGCCCTGGAGCGTGCGGCGGAGGTAGTAGCCGAGGTGCATCATGGCTGCAGCGCCTCCTGCGACGCGCCGCGGTAGCGGACCCCCTCGACGGCGCGGCCGCGGGTGATCTCGTCGACCACGCCATCGACCAGCGCGACGGTGCGGTGAGGCCGGGCGGCGATCAGCATGTTGTCGTGGGTCGCCAGCAGGACCGTCGTGCCCTCGGCGTTCACCTCCTCGAGCAGGTCGACCACCATCGCGGCGTTGCCGGCGTCAAGGTTGCCGGTCGGCTCGTCGGCCAGCACGAGCGACGGGCGGGCGACGACGGCGCGGGCCACGGCCACGCGTTGCTGTTCGCCGCCCGAGAGATCGGCGGCGCGGACGTCCTCGTAGCCGGCGAGGCCGACGCGGTCGAGGGCCTGACGGACGCGGTCGTAGATCTCGCGCTGCGGCAGGCCGAGGATCTCGAGGGCCAGGGCGATGTTGTCGTAGACCGACTCCTCGTGGATCAACTTGAAGTCCTGCAGAATGACGCCGACGTTGCGCCGCAGGAACGGGATCGCGCTCGACGAGAGCGCGAGCACGTCCTTGCCGCAGAACTGGATCGAGCCGGTGTCCGCGGTCTCGTCGCGATAGACCATCCGCAGGAGCGTGCTCTTGCCGGAACCGGACGGTCCCGTGACGTAGACGAACTCCCCGGACTGGACCTCGAAGGTCACGTCCCGGAACAGCGGTTTCGCCGCCCGGTAGCGCTTCGAGACGTGTCGGATCTCCAGGATGGGTTGCGAACCGCCCGCCGCCATCTCCGCCACCTCCGGATCCTATCTATCCTTCCCGCCCCGGAGGGCCAAATTCCTGGCATTGCAGGGGGGCTTCGGCGGATTCGGGCGGCGCGGCGTTCGACGGCGGGCGATTCGGCGAAAACCGTCTCGGGGGGTCTGTCAAGACTTGAATTCGCCTGAACGGACGCGCGGGAGGACCGAGCGGCGTATGGGGTGCGGGAGCCGAGGGCGAGGGGCCGCCTGTGGAGAAGTTGTGACGTTCCTGTGGAGTCCTGGAGGATATACTGTGGGGATGTACAGGCAACACCTCATGTTGATGGTGAATTCCGTGAATGCCCCAACATCTTGTATTTTTCCTGTTGACAGGCCCCCGCCCCTTGGAGAGTATCGGGGGCTGTCGGCGCGGTGATTTGAAGGCACGGCCCCTTGGGGCCGAGGGGACCTGAGAGACCAAGAGGGCGTAGAACTGGGTGGTCGGCGGAAGGCACGTCGCCGGCCTGTTGGAGGGTGGAATCGGCGTTCGTGCGGGCGCCGGGCGGTCGAGAAGGCGTGTCGAGCGACGGTCAGGGGAGCCTGGAGAGAGGGAGACGGAGAGGGACATGAGCGCGCAGCGAGCGAATGCGGCGGTGGTGGTGCGGGCGGAGGGATCGGACCGGCGAGCGGCGGGGGAGCCCGGCGAGCGGGGGTCGGTCGGGGGAGGGACGACGGTGCAGCGGAAGGGTGGCTTGCGGTTCTCGCGGCGCTACACGACGCAGGGGGTCGACCCGCTGGACGCGGTGCGGTGGGAGAAGCGGGACGCGGCGATCACGAACGAGAAGGGGGAGGTGGTGTTCGAGCAGCGGGGGGTGGAGGTGCCGACGTTCTGGTCGCCGACGGCGACGAACGTGGTGGTCTCCAAGTACTTCCGCGGGGGGCTCGGGACGCCGGAGCGGGAGACGTCGGTGCGGCAGGTGATCCAGCGGGTGGCGGGGACGATCGCCGGTTGGGGTCGCCAAGGCGGTTACTTCGCCTCGGAGACCGATGCGCAGACGTTCGAGGACGAGTTGTCGTGTCTGCTGCTCAACCAGCACGCGGCGTTCAACAGCCCGGTGTGGTTCAACGTCGGCATCGAGACCCATCCCCAGTGCTCGGCCTGCTTCATCAACTCGGTCGATG
>JAFGHH010000579.1 GCA_016930215.1 Deltaproteobacteria bacterium | reverse complement strand
GAGGAGGGTGCGGATTCCCGTCAGCGGCGTCCCAGACGCAATCTGGGGGGCCAGAACCGACGATCTTTGGATCGGCGGCCAATGCTACCTCGACGGAATGATTCACTGGGACGGCAGCTCGTGGGCGCGGATCGAGGCGCCCTGCTCGACGAGCACGCCAGGCACCTCGATCCACGGGATGTTCGGTGCTTCCGGGTCCGACATCTGGGCCGTGGGTTCCTACGGGGATGCGCAGCACTGGGACGGCTGGACGTGGGCGGAGCATTCGACCCCAACGGACGCCATGCTCGTCGACGTCTACGTCTGCCCGAGTGGGGAGGCTTGGACCGTTGGCTGGGACGCCACCCTGGCGCACTGGACACCGCCCGCCCCATAGACGCCAACGGAGGAATTCGTGGGGATTGACGTGATGGGCGGCAGAAGCGTCGGGGCTGCGCATGCGGCGAAGGCGCGGTCCAGCCGGCGGGCCGTCGCGGCAGCGCCGACATCGCCATCGGTGCCCGCCTCGTGGCCGTGGTGAGCGTCGAGGCGGCGTGGCCGAGACCCGCTTCGCGGCGACGACCCCGACGACCGGCAAGGCGCGCGACGTGGGCTGCGACGGCATCGGGGGCGCTGACGACTTCGTGCTCGTCGCGTCCGTCGATCCGGCGTGAACGACGCCTGCTTCGTGGCGAGGAGCACGACGACGGCGAGGTGCCCGACGCCGCCATTGCCGGCATCGCCTTCGTTGCCCGCCTCGACTCCGGCTCCCGCCTCGTGGCCGTGGTGAGCGTCGGGGCGGCGTCGACCGACGCCCCCTTCGCGGCGACGAGTTCGACGCCCGGCAAGGTGCCCGACGCCGCCGTCGCCCGCATCGCCTTCGGTGCCCGCCTCGTGGTCGTGGTGAGCGTCGGGGCGGCGTCGACCGACGCCATCCTAGCTCCGTTCCGCGGCCACGATCCGAAGCCTGTCCCGCTCCTCCTGCTTCGTCAAGTCGCGAGTCCTCCTCGGACCTGCGTCCTGCTCCTTGCCCTGTCGTGGAACCTACGTTACGTTACATTCCAGCGGCACGGTGATGGACACCGTGGGGCAGTTCGATGGGGTTCAGGAGCGGCCAAGACCTCCAGGCCGATCGCGCTTGGTCTTCGTTGTCGCCCTTGTCGCTGCGCTCGATGGTGCTTTCGGCCGGGTCGAGTGGTTTTCGGACGACGTTTCGAAGGCATTGGGCGCGGCACGTCGGCGGATCGCCGAGCGCCGGCCGGCGCGCAGGCTCACGCCGTCCGGGAGGCGGCGGGACGCATCGTGGGTGACGCTCCGCCCGCAGAGCGCAGGCGGTTGACGTGGAGACGCTCGGGACGGAACGCGGGATTCGGGGCGCGCTCGGCGCGATCGCTTGTTGGGCGACGAGTTGTGCGGACCGGCGGACTTGCGGGATCTTCGGGCCTTGCGCGTCTGCGTCGAGCCTGTTCGTTGGGCCGCGGGTGGGTGAGAGCGTCTCGATGATGCCGCGCCGGTCAAGGTGGACGTTGCGCGGGCGCTCCACTATTCTGGCTCGGGAGCGAGGAGTCGGTTCATGTCGGAAGAGCGGAACGGGCGGAACGGAACGCACGTCGTGGGGGTGGTCGAGGCGTTCGACCCCGGGCCTTCGGTCGCGGCGGCAGCGGAGGCGCTGGCGGCGGGGCGTGCGCCGTTCGCGCTCATCGGAGGGTTGGCGCTGGACGCGTGGGGGATCCCGCGCGCGACGAAGGACGCGGACTTCGCCGTCCCGGTCGGCTCGGCGGAGCCTGCCGCCGAGCGTCTCCGCGGGGCGGAGACCGAGATTCGGCCGTTGCGGATCGGCGGGGTTGCCGTGCGCGAGCAGGGAAGGGGACTGCGGATCGACCTGGTGGATCGGCGGATCCACTTCGGCGCGCTCTTCCTGGACGCCATCGGCGAAGCGACCGACTCGGGGCGTCGGGCTCGCGTCGGCGGCGTCGAGGTCCCACTCGTGTCGCTCGAGCACCTGCTGGTCATGAAGCTGGTTTCGGGCGAGCCGAAGGACGACGCCGACGTGCGACGGATTCTCCAGCTCGAGATACTCGACTATCGGCGAGCCAGGGACCTTGCCGAACGTCATCTCGGAGCGGCGACGGCCAACCGCCTGGACGCGTTCGGGCGGGAGGCCGGACGGCCGGAAGTGGTGCGACGCCCGTACCGCAATGGAGACGAACCGGGGTAGTGCCGCCGGCCAGAACTCCCGTGACCCGGGGTGCCGGCGAAACAGGCGCGTCTGGGGCCGTCAACTCCCGGTGCACGGCCGGCGCGGGGTCATCCCGGCATTCGTTCCACGGCCCCGAACGGTGTGATGGGCGTCGCGGGGCTTCAGGACGGAGTCACGGGAGGGGTCGGCGTGGGTCCGGTCGAGACCGGAGTCGGCGGGGAGGCGGGAACGGGCGGCGTGACCGCCGTCGGGGTCGTCCCGGCCTCCTCCTCCTCGTCCTTCACCGCGCGGTCCTGCCGGAAGAAGCCCCGAACCTTGCGCAGATTGTGCGGGTACAGCTTCACCAGCTCGCCGTACATGATCCGGTACTGCGCCGACGCCTCCATCCGGGCCGTCCGCTCGTCCGCCCGCACCCGCGCCAGGTCGTCCAGCGACGCCTGGAACACCGCCTGCTGCCGCTCCAACTCCTCCCGCGCGGCCGCGATCTTCGGCAGCGCCTCCACGGCGAACGGCACGTCGCCCAGGTCGCGCGCGATCCCCTCCTCGATACGTCGCGCCGCCCGGACCTGGTCGACCAGGTTCGTCCGCGTGGCGCCGACCAGCCCCTTGGGGAACAGCTTCTTGTACCGGAGGTCCTGGCGGTTCTTCCCGACCGACCGCAGCAGCACCGACTCGAAAGCGTCGACCTGCTCGTCGAGGTCCGCGTCGGCGGCGTCGATCGCCGACCGCGCGTCGGTCACGACGCCGATCGCCGTCTCGGTCGCTGCGCCGGCACGCTGCAGCGCCTCCACGGTCGTCCGGAGCCCCGGGACCAGCTGCCGTGTCATCCGGTCCCGCATCATCCGGCCGATCAGGTAGAGGATCGTCCGGATCCACACCACGGTCGAGGTCAGTTGCGTGAGAGCTGCCATGTTCGTTCTCCTCTCCCAGCATGTTGTCGTCCGGGAAAGTCCGTCCGACCTGCTGGACGGCCGAGCCGTCACGCCACGCATCGCGCCGCGACGCGCAACCGTTGCCGACATTCTCTGCAGGCGTGTCGTCTATGCTGTTTCGGCGGCCAACCCCGCGACAAGACGTCGTCTTCGAGGTTGCGGCGCGTGCATGTCGATCGAGGAACGGCGGCCGGCGACCGGCAACGAGTGCGATTCCGCCCGAAAATGTCTGTCCCGGCAGCTTGCTTCACGCGCAATTCCGGCGAAGACGTCTGTCCGGTCTACCTTCACCGGCCGCGAGTCCGGCGCGCACCGTTCTTCTTCGACCTGCAAGGTTCCGGGGGGTGGAAGCAGCCTCCGCGGAACGTGGGATCCGGTCGTGCCGGGCGCGGTCATCGGGACGGAGCGGCGAGAGACGGTTGCCTCTGCCTCACGGTCGCGATCGTCGTCGACGACCCGCCGACTGCCGCGCCGCAGGTCGGTGCACGTCGCGGCCTGCGCGCACGAGCAGGCGGCGGCGGCCGAGCCGGAGCGCGGCGAGGGCGCCGATGGCGGCGATCCACGCGCCGCCGACCGTTCCGGCGGCGACTGCAATATCTTGCAGGGCACCGGGAGGCTGATGGGCACCGCGGGCGACGTCGATGGACTTCGGGAAGGGCCGCCGCCCGCGGGAGCGTCGCGCGCGGGCATCCGCCGCCTCGCTCCGCCCGGGCCGACCTGCTCGTCTCCGCGCTGGTCTGTCTCGCCGTGCTGCTGGGGCTCGACGTCGCCTTCCGCACCAGCGCCCTCAAGGTCGCGCTCGACGAGGAGAGCCACTACCGCCGCCGGCCGCTCGAGTACGCGAGGCTCGAACGGCCGCCGGACGTCGTGTTCGTCGGCGACTCGCGCGTGCTTCATGCGCTCGACCCGATCGCGGCCCAGGAGGCGTTGGCCGAGGCGGGCACGAGCTGGACCGCCTACAACCTCGGCCTGTCGGGCGCTCCGCCGCTCGCGCAGCTCGCGCTGGCCGGGTTGGCGCTGTCGCGCGACCCGCCGCCGCGCGTCGCCGTGCTGTTCGTCTCCCCGTACATGGTCTCGACGCGTATCGAGCCGACGCTCTCGCGCGAATCGCTGCACACGCTGTACGCGCTGCGGGACCTGCCGTGGATGGTCGCGGCGGGCGCCCCGGTG
>JAFGHH010000096.1 GCA_016930215.1 Deltaproteobacteria bacterium | reverse complement strand
CGCGATCCTGCGCGTCGTCCTCGACGACTTCCTCGCCGCCCGCGCCGGCCTGCTCCGCAAGGACCTGCTCGCCTACGACGCCGCCGGCCCCCGGTACCAGCTCCTCGCGCTGCCCGTGCGGCCGATCATCGCCACCCGTGCCCACCCCGCGCGCGGCTCGTCCGCGCAAGCACCACCACCCGGGCCCGCACCCGTCGGCAACCTCATCCGCGACTGGCTCGCCGCACACGCTGACGACGACCGCTGATCACTCCGCCGCTCCGTCCGAACGTCGCGGGCCCCGCACCGCCTCAACCCGGACTCTCCGTCAATCCGAGCGACTTGCTCTCATCAAGCGCGGGCGCTAACACTCACGGGGTCTGGGCCGGAGGTGGCGTCTCTGATCCGGGTGGCCGACCTGTAGCCGGGCGGCCGATCGACGCCGGCGAAGTCGGTCGTGTTCGCCGGTGGCCGCCGGCCGCGGGCTCGTCCACAGGACTCCTGACGTCAGGCCCGGATTCCGCTCGCCTTCCGTCGAGCGGTGACGGAAGGCGACAGCGACGGCGGGGCGGAGGCCTTGCCGGGACGGATCCGCGGGACGAAGGTCGGTCGGTTCACGATCCTCGAGCCGCTCGGGGCGGGGACCACCGGTTTCGTCTTCGGGGCCTACGACCCCAAACTGGACCGCAAGGTGGCGCTGAAGGTGCTGCGGGGCGACTACCCCGTGGAACGCGGGTAGGCGGGTAAATGCAAGCGCGATCTGCCTGGAGGCCCTGGCTGCTCCAGCCGCTCCGGACGTCCATCGATGTCGCCCACGGTGCCCATCTGCCTCCCCGAGCAATGTAACATTATGTGGGTTCCACGACAGGGCAAGGAGCAGGACGCAGGTCCGGGGATGACTCACGCCGACCGCCGCCGACTTGACGCGCGGCGCCGGGAACGCCAGTCTCCCACCAGCAAGGCTCGCGCGGGAGACGCCGGACCGCCGAACCGCCGCCGGGAGGGGCTGGACCAGATGAACGCCATCCTCGGTCGAAGCACGCGCGCCACCACGACGAACCATGTCCCGAGCCTCATGCTTCGCCCGCTCCTGCTGGCCGCGCTGCTCGTCGCCGGAGCCTGCTGGACGCCGCCGCCGCCCGACCGCGCCCCGGTTCCGACGCCCGACCCGTCCCGGGGAACCTCGATCGCCACCACCGGCGGTCCCCGCGGTCCCGGCTTCCGACCGCTGGTCTGCAGCGAAGAGTTCCCCCAGGAGTGCCTCGAGGCGGGCCGCCGACACCTCGAGGCCGGCACGCTCGTCGAGGCCGAGGAGAGCTTCCGCATCTCCTGCGTCGTCGGACTCGATCCCACCGCCTGCACCGAGCTGGGCCTGCTGATGACGCGGGACGGCCGGTGGGAAGAGGCCGAGGATCTGCTCCGACAGGCCTGCGAGGACGCGGAGGACGCCCGCGCCTGCTACAACCTCGCGATCGTCGTCGAGGACCAGAACGACCTCGGCAGCGCCGAGCTGTACTACGACCGCGCGTGCAAGGCCGGCGTGCTCGAATCGTGCGTCGGCCTGGGACAGGTCCTGCGGCTGCTCGAACGGCCCGCGGACGCCGAAGCCGCCTTCCGCGCCGCCTGCGGCGACGGCGAAGCCTTCCTCCCCGCCGCCTGCTCCGCCCTCGGCGTCCTGCTGCGCACCCAGGGCCGTGCGGACGACGCCCGCACGGTGTTCACGCGGGCCTGCGAAGCGGGCGACGCCGCCGGCTGCCGCGAGCTGGGCTGGGACGCGGGCGGCGCCAGCGCCGCGCAGGCCTTCGAGCGCGGCTGCGCGGGCGGCGACCCGCAGGCCTGCCACGAACACGGACTGTCGCTCGTCGCCACGATGCGCTTCGACGAGGCGGAGACCGCGTTCCGCACCGCCTGCGAAGGCGACGTCCGCCAGGCCTGCCTCGAGCTCGGCCACCGGCTGGTCGGCCGCGGCAAGGCCGACGAGGCGGAGGCCGAATACCGCCGCGCCTGCGAGGGAGACGTGGCCGAAGGCTGCCGGACCCTGGCCGGATTGCTCGAACGCCGCGACGCCACGGACGAGGTCGACGGGCTGTTCGACCGGGCCTGCAACCTGGGCGACGCCCCGGCCTGCCTCGTGCGCGGGGCCGACCTCCTCGCAAGCGGGGACGGCCGCGGCGCCGAGACCGCCTTCCGCAAGGCCTGCGACGCCGGCCACGGCGAGGCCTGCCGCTCCCTCGGCGCCTCGCTCGAACAGCGCCGCGACCGCCGCGGCGCCGAACAGGCCTACGCCGCCGGCTGTGCCGCCGGAACCGCGCCCGCCGCCTGCACCGCCCTCGGCAACCTGATCGATGGCCGCCGCCGCGCCGACGAGGCCCACGACGCCTGGCGCCGCGCCTGCGACGGCGGCGACCCACCGGGCTGCCTCGCCTTCGGCCTCGCCGAGACCACCGCCGGCCGCACCGACGAGGCCGAGACGGCCTTCCGCACGGCCTGCGACCGCGCCCACGGGCCCGGCTGCACGGCGTTGGGCCGGGCGATCGAGGCGCGCGGCGGCCTCTGGACCCAGGCCAACGACATCTACCGCCGAGCCTGCGACCTCGAGGACGCCCCGGGCTGCCACGCCCTCGGCGTGCTGCTCGAGGCCCACGACCGCTTCGCCGACGCCATCGCCGCCTACCGCCGCGGCTGCCTCCGCGGCCACGCCGCCTGCTGCGAGGCGGCCGGCATGCCGGCACCCTGACTCCGCACGAGGACCTCTCCCGACCCGGCCCTCCGCCGTGACCGCGGTCCGGACCCGCTCGCCCGGGATCCCAGCCGGATCCCTGTCTGGCGCGATCCCCCGCACGACCCGGGTCGCCGGGCGAACCCCCGACGCCGACTCACACGACGAAACCGCGAGCCATTCCGAACGGCTCTGCCGCGTTCGCCGCGCGTCGCGACCGAACGACATCACCGCCCGTCGCCGGGCACGCCGGCCGCAGGGCTCACCGCATCGTGCGCGGGCCGACGAGGGATCGGCGGTGGGGCGTGGGGCCCGGGACGGGCGGGAGGCGGCGATGACGACGGACGAAGCCCGGATGCTGCGCGACCGGATCCTGACGGCGGCGGCGGAGCTGATCGAACAACGGGGCGCGCAGCGGGTGTCCGTCGAGGACGTGGCCGAGCGCATCGGGATCGAGTCCGTCGTCATCGCCGTCCGGTTCCCCGACGTCCCCGCGCTCGTCGCCGCGATGGTCGCGCAGTTCCACGAGGAGTTCCCGTCCGTGCTCTGCCGCTTCGCCGGCTACGAGGAACCGTCGCGGCCGCGCAAACGCGACCGGAAGAAGTCGGGACGGAGGATGGTGCTGCAGGGACGACCGATCCGGGCCGTCGGCCCGCACCCCGGCAGCATCGCCGAGGCGCTGGCGCTGTTCGTCGAGCAGCGCGGCGCCGTCGTCCGCGTGGCGCTGGCGACGCCGGAGCTGGCCTGGCTCCGGACCTCGGCCGGCGTCGCCGAACGGGTCCGCGGCGGCGCGCTCCCCCCGGCGCTGCCCATCGCAACGCCGGACGTGACGGCGGCGGTGGAGCCCGCCGGAGCCGCACTCCCGAAGCCCTCGCGGACGCTGCTCGGCGAACCCCCGCCGCACTAGCGGTCTCCTGATCGCCATGCCTGGCGTCCGACGCCGGGCTGCTCGCCCGGCACGGCAGCCGCCGGAAGGCCGTGACGGGAAGACGCGGACGGCGTGGCGTCGACGCCGGTTGTCGGCCGCCGGCTGCCGTACTACCCTTCCGTTCGAGCGGCGGGCGGCGGAACTGCCCCGGGCCGGTTGCCGACGGAGGGGACACGTGAGGCCGTGGTCGCTCTGCATCACCTTGTCGTTCCTCGCCTGCGCGGCCAGCCAGGGACCGCCCGGACCGTGCGTCGGCCTGGAGTGCTCCGGTCGCGGCTACTGCATCGCCGACCAGGACCGGGGCTACTGCGCCTGCATGAGCGGCTACCATCCCGTCGGCACGGAGTGCGAGCCGAACGATCCGGCCGACCCGTGCCTGGACATCGACTGTTCCGGCCACGGCACGTGCGTCGTCGTCGATGAGAGTCCCGAGTGCGCCTGCGAGCCTGGGTTCCACCATCCCGGAGGCTACGCGGTGCTGTGCGCCCCGGACGCGCTCGACGGCCCCCCGCCCGACGCCGGGCCGTGCGTGCCGTCCGGGCCCGAGCGGTGCAACGGCCGTGACGACGACTGCGACGGCCTGGCCGACGAGGACTTCGACCTCGATCTCGACGTGCTGAACTGCGGCCACTGCGGCAACCTCTGCTCCGCCGGCGCGAACGCCGTGCCGGTCTGCATCCTGGCCGAATGCGACGTGCGCTGCGCCGCCGGCTGGAGCGACCTCGATGCCGACCCGGCCACGGGCTGCGAGGCGGTCTGCACGCCGACCGGCGCGCCCGGCGAGACCGATTGCGACGGCATCGATGACGATTGTGACGGCCTGACCGACGAGGACTGGCTCTCCCCCGCCGCCTGCGGTTTCGGGCCGTGTCTCCGCGAGTCGGTCTGCCACCGCGGCGAGGTGCTCTGCCGGCCCCGGACCCCGCCCGCCGCCACCGACGCGACCTGCGACGGCATCGATGACGACTGCGACGGCGTGGTCGACGATGAGGCGGCGGGGTGCGGAGCCGATGCCGACGCCGACGCCGACGCCGACGCCGCGGACATCGTCGAGGCCGAGACGAGCCTCTGCGGAAACGGGATCGTCGACCCCGGCGAGGAATGCGAGGGCTCCGCCTCCCAGGGCTGCGGCGATTGCGGCACGCAGCACTGCAACGCCGGTACGTGCACCTGGGGCACCTGCGACGACCCGGGCTTCCGCTGCAGCACCTGCAGCAGCGGCCAGTGCTACAACCGCCTGACGCACGAGGACTCCGGCTGCGGCTGCAGTCCGGGCTCCTGCTTCGCCAACTGCGGCCGGGCCGGCGAGGACTACGACGTCAATTGCGGGTCACCCGGATACGACTGCACCTACCATGTCGAATCGCCGGGCTACCGGTTCGACTGCCACTGCTGACCGCGCCGGGCCGGCCGGAGCTACGGCTCAGTAGTGCCCGACCCGCACCTTGCCGCGGAACCTGCGGTAGACCCAGATCGTGTAGCCCGCGACCAGCGGCACGCCGACCCCCCCCACCACCGGGCTGGCGCCGAGTTGGTGCCGGGTTGTCCGTGCCGGGCTTGACGATCCTTGTGGTTGCGCCCAAGCTACCATCTGTACAGCGTCGAACATCGGGAGGGAGGAGACGATGAAGCGACCTGCCTGCCTGCCT
>JAFGHH010000010.1 GCA_016930215.1 Deltaproteobacteria bacterium | reverse complement strand
CCGACGCCGCGTTCGCCGGGGGTGACGGACCTTCCGACGCCGCGTTCGCCGGGGATGACGGACCTTCCGACGCCGTTGGCTCCCGGCATGACGGACCTGCCGAAGGCGGCAGACGATCCGTTTGCCAACCTGGATCTTCCGACGGCACGGGTGCCCGGGTCGCCGGAGGCACCGCGGTTGCAGAGCGACCCGTTTGCTGGCCTCGACCTTCCGGGGACGGGGGGGCCGGGTGCCGCCGCGTCGGGGGGCGTCGTGCCGTCGTCCGGGCCGGGTTCGACCGACGGATCGGATTCGTTCGGCGGGCCGGCGGGTCGTCCGCTGTCGATCGCGCCGCTGGAGGGGGGGGCGCCGCCGGTGTCGACGGCGGTGCAGGGAGGCACGGCGTTCGGCGAGCTGGATCTCGGCGAGCCGTCCGACTCGTCGGCGGCGCTGGAGGACTCCCTTGGGGCGCGGTCGGGCGGCGGTCGGGCGGGCACGGAGATGTCGCTGGACACGGACGCGGTGCGTGCGTCGTTGCCGCCCGCGGCGCCGGTGCAGGCTCCGCCGACGACGGGGGCGAAGAAGAAGGCCGACTCGACCTCGCGCGTGGCGCTGTTGCTGCTGCTGGTGATGGTCGCGGCGGCCTGGGCCGTCGTGCCGTTCCTGCTGGGCTACGGCTGGTTCGCGACGAAACTGATCGCGGGCGGCGAGGAGGAAGGCGTCTCGAGCACGGGTCCGGTGACGGTCGGTCCCGGGGCGGGTCCGGTCGCCGACGCCGCCGCCGCGGACGCCGGGCCGGACGCCGGGCCGGACGCCGGGCCGGTGATGTGGGGCGACATGCCGGCGATCGACGAGCGGTTCCTGGCGGAGCCGGACCGACTGCTCGGCGAGGTGACGCTCGAGCAGTACCTGGCGGCCGGGAACCAGCTGCTCCGGCTGCAGGACCCGTACTACCTGACGACCGAGCGCTTCGAGCGGCTGTGCCAGGTGCCGGCGCTCAACTGGCTGGTGCCGGCCAAGCGCAACCAGGTGCTGGGGAAGTTCCGCGAGCTGGCGCGCCAGGCGTTCGACCGGGCGCTGGAGCGCAACCCCACGGCGCCGGCGGCGATGGACGGCACCGGCCGCATCGCGCTGCTGGACGGCGACGTGACGAAGGCGCTCGCGGCCTTCGAACGGGCGGCGGGACAGGAGCCGGAGAACCCCGAGCACCTGCTGTTGCAGCTCGAGGCGGTGCTCGGGTTGAAGACCACCGAGCGGCTGGCGCGCGCGGAGAAGCTGCTGGGGCAGCTCGAGACGATGTTGCCCGGCGACCTGCGGGTTCTCCTCGGCTGGGGCGACCTGAACTGCGCGTACCAGGACTGGTCCGATGCAGAGCGCTACTACGTCGCGGCCCGGGACCAGGTGCGGGAGCGCCGCGGCGTGGTGGTGCCGTGCGAGGGGGAGGACTGTCCCGCGGCGGACGCGGGTGCCGAGGCCGCAGCGGAGGGCCCGCCCGGCCCGCCGCTCGAGGACGACCTGGTGTTGGCGGTCTACGTGCGGCTGACGGAGTTCTACGGGCAGGTCGCGGCGCTGCGGCAGGCCGGCGAGATCCCGGCCGGCGACCCCGTGGTCGGCGGGGAGCCGTCGGCGCTGCTCGAGCGGGCGCGGGAGGCGCGCGACGAGGGACGCCCGCTGCTCGCCCGTCCCGTGGCGCTCGAGGCGGCCTACGGCGTCGTGCTCGCGCGGTTCGCCCTCGCCAGCCGCAGCGAGACGGCCTTCACCCAGGCCCTCGAGGTGCTGACCGGCGTGGAGCGCGCCGCGGAGGACCTGCTCGTCGTGCCCCTCGACCCCCTGTTCTACCTCGGCCTGCTCCACCGCGACCGGCGGGAGATCGACCGGGCGCGGGAGGTGTTCGAGCGGATCTACGCGCAGGACGAGAACTACCCGGGCCTGTTCATGATGCAGGTCCAGCTCACCTACTCCCCCAAGATGTTGCGCGACCGCCTCCCCACGTACCTCAAGCGGCTCGAAGAAGACCCCGAGAACCCCGAGCTGCTGCTGCAGGTCGGCGTGTCGGCGTACTACGCCGAGCGCTACGACCTGGCGAAGGAGAAGCTGGAGGTGCTCCTCGAGCGCGATCCGAACGCGCCGGACGCCAACCACTTCCTGGGGCGAGTGCTGTTCGAGCAGGGCTACTATGCCGAAGCCCGGCCGTATCTGCTGCGCGCGATCGAGCGCACGATGACCCCGGTGGCGTCGTACCACCTGTTCCTCGGGCGGCTGCACGAGCTGGAGGGCGACCTGCCGCAGGCGATCGCAAGGCTCAAGCAGGCCAAGACGCTCGACAACGAGTCCTGGGAGGCGTTCTGGCGGCTCGGAGAAATCTACACCCGCCTGCGCATCGCCGACCACGAGGATACCCCGCTGGCGCTCCTGACGCGCGCCGCGGAGCTGCAGCCGTCGAGCGCCGCCGTCCAGGCGTCGCTCGGACGATACCACCAGCAGCTGGGCGACGACCCGGCCGCCGCCGCCGTGCACCTGCAGCGGGCCCTCGAGCTCCAGGACCAGGGCGGCGACCTGGAGCTGGACGAGGTCGGCCTGGTCTGCACCCAGCTGGGCAAGCTGCTCGAGGACACCCGGCCGGTCGAGGCGATGGTGGTTTATCGCCGGGCGATCCGCACCGGCGTGACGCTCGAGGACGAGCAGCGGCGCACGCAGCAGCAGCCGGGAGCGCTGCTCACCGTGCGCTGGTACTGGGAGGCGGTCTACCGGCTGGCCGACGTGCTGCGGGCCCAGCGGATGCTGCCGCAGGCGGCGACCTACTTCCGCTGGGTGCTGCCCTACGTGCCCGGCCAGCCGCAGGAGACCAATGCCCGCCGGGCGCTCGCCGTGATCGAACAGGTGGTCCCGGCGCGCGAGATCGTGGCGCCCGAGCAGGCGCGGACGATGGTCGAGCTGCCGTAGGCGTTCCGTTCTATTTGCGTCGCCGCCGCTTGCGGCCCTTCGGCTCGGGCTCGACGGCGACCTCCGTCGGGGCGGTCTCCGGAGCCTGGCGGGACGTGTACCAGATCAGCCAGAGTCCGACGAAGAAGATCCCGATCGACACCCACTGCGAGAGCGACAGTCCGGCGTAGCGGGGGTTGAGCCGGATGAACTCCACCAGCGTGCGCGGGATGGCCTGCAGCACGAGGAACAGCCCGAACATCAGGCCCGTGCGGTTGATCCGCTTGCGCAACGACCAGACCAGGGCGAACAGGAGCAGGCCGGCCAGGATCTCGTATGCCGGCGTCGGATGCACGTGCACGTCCGGCGGATAGCGCAGGCAGGTCGAGAGGTCGCTGGGATCGAGGCACGTCGACGGGTCGATCGGCGGCCAGCTGGCGATGGCGCCCCCTTGCATGCAGTGGAAGCCGGGGGTCTCCACCAGCTTGGGAAACTGCATCCCCCACGGCAGGTCGGTCGCGATGCCGTAGCAGCCGTCGCCGGAGATCAGGCAGCCGCCGCGGCCGAAGGCGTAGCCGACCAGCGCCGCGGGGCTCATCGCGTCGATCACCTGCATGATCGGCGCCTTGGCCTTTCGGATCGTGTAGATCGTGGCCGCCGCCCCCGCCGCCAGCCCCCCGTACCAGGTCAGACCGCCCTCGAGCAGGATCGTCTTGAGCGGGTTGTCGATGACGTGCGACGGCTCCTCGAGAATCGACAACAGCCGGGCGCCGATCACCCCCCAGATCGCGGCGTTGAACGTGATCCGCGAGGCGAGGTCGGTATCCAGCCCCTTGCGCCCGAGCTCGAGCCGGAACAGGTACCAGGCGGCGAGGAAGCCGAGGGCCATCATCACGCCGTACGACCCGATCTTCAACCACCCCCACTCGATGACATACGCGACCAAGTGCACCTCCTGCGCCGGTGTCTCGTACCAGCCCCCGGCCCGCGTTGCAACCGGAGGGTTGATCCACTACCTTGCTTGGCGTGCGCGGACACGCGTCGGAGCCTGGACGGACGCGCCGGTCGACCGGTCGCGGTCGCCCCGCCGCGCCGCTCGTCGCGGCGCTCGCCGCCCTGTGCCTGCTGGCCCCGGCGGTCGCGCGGGCCGGCGACCCGGAGCTCGAGTGGCGGACCTTCGAGACCCCGCACTTCCGCGTCAACTTCCCCGACTACCTGGAGCGGGTCGCGCGGCGCATCGCCCGCAAGCTCGAGGAGGCCCACCGCGTCCTCGTCCCGCTGCTCGAGTACGAGCCGACCGAGATCGCCGAGGTCGTCGTCTCCGACGATTCCGACAGCGCCAACGGCTCGTGCCAGGTGCTGCCCTCCAACATCCTGCGCTTCTACGCCATGCCGCCGGCCGATTTCTCGCCGCTGCAGGAGTACGACGACTGGCTCAAGCTGCTGGTGACCCACGAGTACACGCACCTCCTGCACCTGGACCACATCGGCGGCCTGGCGAGCGTCGTCAACGCGATCTTCGGCAAGACCTGGTCGCCCAACCACATGTCGCCGTACTTCGTCATCGAGGGCTACACCACCTACCAGGAGTCGCGCGGCCGGCGGGAAGGTCGTCGCGGCGGCCGCGTCGGCAGCACGCTCTGGGAGATGTACCTCCGCACCGCCGCGCTCGAGGACGAGCTGTTGACGGTGTCCGAGGCGATCCACGTGCCGCACCGCTTCCCCCACGGCGAGTTCCACTACCTGTACGGCGGCTACTTCTTCGATTACCTGGCGCGCCACCACGGGGAGGAGGTGTTCGGCCCCATCGCCGACGACTACGGCAGCGACCTGCTCCCGTTCGGCTTCAGCCGGACGCTGTTCGAGGCCACCGGGGAGGACCTGCTCCAGATCTGGGACGGGATGACCGCCGAGCTGACGGCGCGGTTCGAGGCGCGCGCGGACGAGGTGCGGGCGGAGGGGCTGGTGGAGGGCACGCGCGTGGTGACCGACGCCGAGACGGTCCGCGCGCCGCGCTTCTCCCCCGACGGCCGGCGGCTGGGCTACTACGCCTACGACGGCTACGACCCCCCCGCGCTCTACGCGCTGGACCTCCAGACCGACGAGCGGGAGCGGCTGCGGGTCGTGCCCGGGCAGGCGATGATGAGCTGGGCCCCCGACGGCCGCTCGTTCGTCTACCACCGCGTGGAGATCTACCGCGCGTTCTACGGCTTCTACGACCTGTTCGCGCAGACGCCGGACGGCGAGGAGTTGCGGCTGACCGAGGGGTTGCGCGCCCGCGAGCCGGACCTCAACCCCGCCGGCGACCGGGTCGCCTGCGTGCTCTCCGCCCACGGCGGCGCGTTCCTGGCCACGATGAACCCCGACGGCACCGGCACCGAGATCGTCCTCTCCGGCGACGAGGAGTCGCAGATCTTCGCCCCCCGCTGGAGCCCCGACGGCAGGACGATCGCCTTCTCGGCCTGGCTGCCCGGCGGACGGCGCGACCTGTTCGCGTTCGAGCCCGCGACGAAGCGGCTGCGCCGATTGACCGACGACGACGCATACGACTCGAGCCCCGTCTTCTCCCCCGACGGCAAGACGCTGTTCTTCAGCTCCGACCGCACCGGCATCGCCAACGTCTACGCCATGGACCCCGAGTCCGGCCGCACCTGGCGCGTGACCAACGTGCTCGGCGGCGCGTTCCAGCCCGATGTCTCGGCCGACGGCACCAAGCTCGCGTTCGTCGGCTTCGTCTCGCACGGCTACGACCTCCGCACGCTGGAGCTCGACCCGGAGGCGTGGGTCGAGGTCGAGGCGTCCGCGCCGGTGGAGGTCGATGGGCTGCACGGCACGGTGGAGCCCGCCGAGGACCCCGCGCCCGGCGCCCCCCGCTCGCGCCCCTACGACCCGTGGCAGACCGCCGCCCCGCGGGCCTGGTGGATCGAGGCCAACACCGGCGGCAACCAGCCGGTGCTGACCTTCTCGGCGATGGGCGCCGACGTCGCCTACCACCACGCCCTCAGCGCCGCGCTCGACGTCGGCCTGTACGACGGCGACCTGGGCTACGCGCTGGGCTACGGCTACCACGGCTGGTACCCGTCGCTCGCCCTCGGACACTGGTACCGCTCGCAGCCGCGGTCGGACCTCCGGATCGATGGCGACCAGTCGCCGTGGCTGCAGCGGACCTACGGCGCCCGCGCGGAGGTCTCGGTGCCGTTCCCGCACGGCGACTGGGGCCAGTGGTACACGCTGAACTACCGCGTCGAGTACTCCGAGCCCGACGGCGGCGAGTTCGAGTTCCCGCTCGATCCCAACCACGTCGGGCCCCAGTTCCCCGACGTCGGCCTGCTGTCGGGCTTCACCCTCTCGTGGTACTTCTCCAACGTCCGCGGCGGCACCTACGCCGTCGGCGCCACCTACGGCGTCGGGCTCGGCACCGACGTGCACCTCTCGCACCCGGCGTTCGGCAGCGACTTCGAGGTGCTCGAGGTGCGTGCGGGAGCCAGCGGCTACGTCCGGATGCCCTACGCCCGCTCGCACTCGATCGCCGCCCGCCTCGCCGGCGGCATGGGTCGTTCGGACTTCCGCTCCCGCGGGATCTTCTTCCTCGGCGGCTTCCCCGAGCAGGACTTCTTCCGCGGGATCTTCTACGGCGAGGCGATGGGGGGGACGCCGCTGCGCGGCTACGAGCCGTACTCGATCTACGGCTCGCGCTACGCCCAGCTCAACTTCGAGTACCGGCTGCCGGTGTACGACATCGATTGGGGCCTGTGGGCCCTGCCGGCGTTCCTGCGCCGCATCACCGTCACGGCGTTCTGCGACGTCGGCGCCGCGTCGTGGCAGGAGATGACCTGGGACGACGTCAAGGTCGGCACCGGCGCCGAGCTGTTCCTCGGGATGTCGCTCGGCTGGTACCTCGAGTTCAATCTGCGGATCGGCTACGGCTACGGCTTCATGGACCCCGGCGGACACGACTTCTACGTCGTGCTCGGCAGCCCGTTCTAGGAGTCGAGGGAGTCGAGGGGAGGCAGTCATGCGCGAGACGTGGTCGATCCTGGGAGTGGTGTGCCTGACCCTGGCGAGCGCCTGCGGCGACGACGCCGCCTCGCCCGACGGCGCGGACGCGACGGACCAGGCGGAAGGGGCCGAGGGCGGCGCCGACGCGGACGCGGACGCCGATGCCGATGCCGACGCGGACGCCGACGCGGACGCCGACGCCGATGCCGACGCCGACGCGGACCCCGACGTACCCGACGTTCCGGTGCCGATCCCGGCCGACCGGCGCACCGACTGGCGCCCCGGCGTGCCCGGCGGCATTCCGGACCCGGCGACCGCCTGCCCGGCGACCGCCCCGAGCGTCCGGGACTTCGGCGCGACGGGCGACGGGACGACCGACGACGCCGCGGCGTTCCAGGCCGCGCTCGACGCGGCGGCCGACGGCACCGCGGTCCGCGTGCCGGCCGGCACCTACCTGCTGCGGACCGGCCTGACGATCGACCACGGCGTCGTGCTGTGCGGCGAGGGCCCCGCGGCCAGCCGGCTGGTCTTCGACACGCCCCAGGTCGGCATTGCCGTCCTCGTCTACGACCGCGGCGACTACGTCGCCGTGTCCGGCGGCGCGGTCAAGGACTCGACGACGCTCACCGTTGCCGACGCCTCGGGCTTCACCGTCGGCCGCTACGCCGAGCTGCGCCAGGACAACGACTGGGCGGTGATGGACCCCGAGAACCGGTGGCGCTCGGAGTCGTGGGTCCCCGAGGGCTCCGTCGGTCAGCTGTTCCGGGTGACGGCCGTCGGCGGCGCCGCGGTGACCGTCGAGCCGCCGGTGACGTTCGACTACGTCCCGGCGATGAACCCCGTGCTCCGGCCGCTCGGGCTGGTCGAGGGGGCCGGGTTGCAGGGGCTGCACCTCTCGCGCCTCGAGGGCCGCGACACCGGCACGGTGCAGATGAAGAACGCCGCCGGCTGCTGGATGCGCGACGTGGAGAGCGAGAACACCACCACCGCCCACGTCTCGATGGAATCGGCGTTGTGGTGCGAGGTTCGCGACAGCTACCTGCATCACGCCTGGGACTACGGCGGCGGCGGTCACGGCTACGGCGTGACCCTCGGCCTCCACGTCACCGGCGTGCTCGTCGAGAACAACGTCTTCGTCCACCTGCGCCACTCGATGATGGCCCAGGTCGGCGCCACCGCCAACGTCTTCGGCTACAACTACTCGCTCGACCCGTTCACCGACGAGGGAGATTGGACGCCGTGCGACATCTCGCTGCACGGGCACTACGCGAACATGAACCTGTTCGAGGGCAACGTGGTGCAGGAGGTCGACATCGCGGACTACTGGGGCCCCTGCGGGCCCGGCAACACCTTCTTCCGCAACCGGGTGCAAGCCGAGGGAATCGATGTGCTCGACTGGTCGCACCGCCAGAACATCGTCGGCAACGAGCTGACCGACGGCGACAACGTGCTCACGATCGAGGACAACGTGGAGGACACGCTGGTCCACGGCAACCGCGAGGGCGGCGTCGTGTCGTGGGATCCCGGGATCGCGTCGCACGAGCTGCCGGCGTCGCTGTACCACGCGACGAAGCCGGCGTTCTTCGGCGCCGACCCGTGGCCCGCGACCGGCCCCGACGTGCCCGCCGAGCCGATTCCGGCCGAGCGGCGCCACGGGGGCGGGTGAGCCGCGGTCCGTGCTCGTGGTCGTGCGGCGCCGCGGACGAGAGTACCCGGTGGGCCGCCCCTTGTCTCCCGCGCCGCCCGCCTTCATGCTGCCCGTCGCGGCGGCCGTGCGGGGGGGGGACCGCCGGGCGCCGCAGCGGCGCTTGAACGACGAGGAGGTTGCAGCATGAGCGACGCCCGACGCTGGATGGTCTTCGCCGCCCTCGCGCCGCTCGCGTGCGGGTCGGCGGTTTCCGGGCCGCAGTCTCCGGGGTCGCCGCCGCCGGATCGCGAGCCGGTCGAGCCGGCTCCGCCCGCGCCGGGTGCGGGTCCGGCGGCGTCGTCCGACGCGTCGGACCGGTCGGAGATCCGGCTGCCGTCGGTCCGCTTCGCACCGGGCGCCGTCGAGCCGGCCGGGGACGAGGCGCTCGCGGCGCTGGACCGCCTGGCCGAGATCCTGCTCCGCGAGGGCTCGCACCTCGAGCGGGTCGAGCTGGCGGGGCACGCCGACCCGGGAGAGCCCGACCCCGCCGGTACCGCGATGGCGCGGGCCGAAGCGGTCGCGCGCGAGCTGGCCGCCCGCGGCGTCGAGCCGCGCCGCCTGGAGCCCCGCGGCTACGCCGCCGCCTGCCCGCTCGACGACTCCGACTCCGCCGCGGCGGCCTCCCGCAACGCACGGGTCGACCCGTGCCTTCCGGTCGACGGCATCTGCCCGCTCTACGACGCCTGTCGGCCGACGGTCGCGGAGCCGTCCTCGTCCGCCGGCGCGTGGTACTCGGTCTGGTGGGGCCCCGGAGAGTTGCAGGTGGCGACGCGCCAGGCGAGCGGTGCGAGGTAGGCAGGCAGATGCGGCTGCGGTCCGGATTCGTGGTGGCGGTGGTGGGGCTCGCGTGCGGGTCGTGCTCGAGCCCCCCGTCCTCCGGCGACACGCCCGACGTGTCATGCACGTACGAGTCGTGCCGAGCCCGGTGCCTGGCGATGGGCCGGGAGTACGGGAGCTGCGGGGGAGGGATCTGCCACTGCACGGAGGACGGGGATGCCGACGCCGACGCCGACCTGCCGACCGACGGCGATGACGGGCCGGTGCGGGACGACGCGCAGGAGGCGGAGGACGTTGCGAGTCCGTGCGACGGTATCCGCGTCCCCGTGGAGGAACGCGCGGGCGCCTCGACCGGCGTGACCTGTCGACGTCTGTCCGTCGAGGAGGTCGAACCGCACCTCATGTACTACAGCGGCGACGGGGAGTTCGTCGCTCTGCTGGGGGGCGAGGATCGGCCGCGGCCGCTGTGGATCCTGAGTCGGCCCACGTGGTGTCTTCGCGTCTTGGATGACGCGAGCGTACCTGGGTTGAGCGAGACCAGTGCCGGGGAGTCGTCGATCGAGGGCAACCGCATTGCGTACTACGTCGCCGGCGTCGAGAGCGCCACCGCGCTTGACGTTTGGCAGCTTCGTCTCGTGGAGATCGCGGGCGGAGAACCTCGCATCCTGGTGGAGACCCGCTCGGAGCGGCGGAGCGGGCAGCAGGCGAGCATGGACTTCCCGACGCTGCACTACCCATGGATCACGTGGCGCGACATCCGCCAGGCGAATGCGTACCGGTGGTTGGCCTACGCGTACAACGTGGAGACGGGGGAAGAACGGAACCTCAGCCGGAACCCGGACTCGGGTGCGATCTGGGCGACCGTCATGGTGGACAACGACGGCCAGTTGGCGGTCTTCACGGGGACCTACGTCGAAGGAACCTACTCCTCAGAAAACGTCGTCACGGTCAATCTCGTGACCGGCGACCGCGGGTACCTGGTCCCGAACCTTGCGACTCAGGACTGGCCTTCCATCACGTCCGACTGGATCGTCTGGCTCGACCAGCGAACCCACCCCGAATGCGACTACGTGAGTCCGTGCTACACCGACGTGTACGGCTACCACCGGGCGACGGGCGAGGTCGTACCTCTCGTAGTCGCCGGGGACTCGATGCAGGGCCCGTGGATGGACGCGCGGGGCGAGTGGGTGGCGTACGAGGACCAGCGCGACGGGACCGACGTGACGCGAAGCCTGGACCGCGAGCAGGACATCTACGCCCTGCACCTGCCGACGAGGACGGAGGTGCGAATCACCGACTGGCCGGGCTTCGAGTGGAATCCCCAGGTCTACGATCGCCACGACGGCACCTTCGGCCTGCTGCTGATCGAGGAAATCGAGTACCTCCACCGCATCTACCGCCTCTGGGACTGCGACCTGCCCGAGCCGGCAGGTGGAACGTGAACGGCACGTTCGTCGCGGCGCGGGACGGCGACCTCACGGTGATCGCCGACCCGAACGGCGGGGGCGCGCAGCAGACGGCGTGGACGCTCCGGGACGGCGTCTGGTGGACGGCCGCGGAGGTCGCGGCCGGCGGCGCCAACCTCGACTGCGACGGCGACGGCGCCCCCGACCCGCTTGCCGGCATCCGGTGCGGGACCGGCAGCGGCGGTTTTCCGGACCACGGGCTGATGCTGTGCGACGGCGCGGCGCCCGCGTGTCGCGCCCCGGTGGCTCCGGCGAGGGTTCTCGCCGAGTACACGATGCCGATGTGCAAGACGATCGTCGCGAAGGAAGACGAGATCTACGCCCTGCGCGGATCCCGGGTCGAGGTCTATCGCGTGGAGAGGGACGGATCGCTCGCCTCGGTTCGGTCGGTCTCCCTGCGCCGCGGGGCGCAGGACGTCGCGATCCTCGGGAACCACCTGCTGGCCGTCGATGCGAAGGGTCTGACGGTGCACCGGCTGGACGACGGGAGCGTGGTGTCGTCGGTCCGGACGTGCGGGCACGCCCGGCGCGTGTTCCCGGTGGGACGCAGCCGGGCGATCGTGCTCGGTCTGCGGTCCGTGGTGTTCGTCAACCTTGCGGACCCCGCGTCGCCGGTCGTGGTGTCGGACACCAGGCTGGTGCCGACGCGCGACGGGATCACCGTCGTGTCCGGCGGAACCTGCCGGCGCGACGTGGAAGGGCTGGATGCGTTGTGGGACGCGGCCTCCCCGTGCGGTCCGGGCGGCCGGGACGTCGCCGCGTTCGAGGACGGGCTCCTCTTCGTCAACATCCTGGGAGTGGTCCACGTGCTCGACTTCCGGGGCGGCGGGACGCCGCTGCTGGCCGGCAGCGTCGCCACGGGGCTCGTGCGCGAGATGCGCGCCGAGGGCGGGTACCTGTTCCTGAACACGGTCTGGGACCACGGCGTGGTGCTCGGGAACGAGGAGGGCATCGGGTGGACGGTGATGGGGTCGCACGAGCTGGATCGTTGGGTGCAAGGCACGGCGGACGGCGCGTGGTACTCCGTCTGGTGGGGCCCCGGCGCGTTGCAGATCGGGACGCGTCAGGGAAGCGGTGCGAGGTAGGCAGGCAGATGCGGCTGCGGTCCGGATTCGTGGTGGCGGTG
>JAFGHH010000578.1 GCA_016930215.1 Deltaproteobacteria bacterium | reverse complement strand
TCCGGCCAACCCCGCGGGCGGTCCGGCTATTCCCCCGCCAGGATAGGCGATGTTCGGCGCCGGCGCACGCCGTACTCCGGTTTCTGGACCTGTCGCCGGAGCCGGGACACCATCGGGCCCTGGGCCGGCGTCCGCGGCAGGGCCGGCGGGGAGGACGGGATGGAGCGCAAGCACGAACGACGCAGACGAACCCGGGCACGGCTCGAGGTGGAAGCGCGCGAGGTGGTCCCGCGCGGCGAGGCGCCCGTGCAGGCCCGGGACATTTCCGAGCTGGGGATCCGCTACGAGCAGTCGGCGTTCGCGCCGCGGATGGACGGCGACCAGGTGCTGCTGCAGTTCCATCTGCCCGGCGACCCGGAGCCGATCGAGGTCGAGGCGATGATCGCCGACGAGCGGTGTCTGGCGCGGACGAGCGAGACGCGGGCGACGTTCCTCTGGCCGCGCGCGGCCGACGCGCGGCGGATCCGCGAGTACGTCGCGGCCCACGGCGACGGCGGGAAGCCGGACCGGACGTAGCGGCACCGACGCCCGGCTCGCGGTTCTTCGGCGCTGCCGACCGGCCGTGGCATGCGCCCGGGATCGAGGGAGGTGGCGTGATGGCGGTGCGGATGCTGTTCGTGATCGGGGCTCCCCGGTCGGGCACCACGATGCTCGAACGGATGCTCTCGTCCCACTCGATGATCCAGGGCGGCCCCGAGCCGCACCTCCTCACGCCGCTGGCGCACCTCGGCGTCTGGGCCAAGGTCGACAAGGCCCCCTACGACCACGTGCTCGCCGCGGAGAGCCAGAAGCTGTTCGTGAGCCGCCTGCCGCGGGGCGAGGCCGACTACTGGGAGGCCTGCCGCGCCTACTGCGACGTCCTGTACGGCCGCTTCCTCGAGGCGAACGGCGGGCGGGCGATCTGCCTGGACAAGACCCCCGCCTACGCCCTGGTCCTGCCGTTCCTGGCCAAGGTGTTCCCCGACGCCCGGTACGTCGTGTTGACCCGCCACCCGCTGGCGATCTTCTCCTCCTACGCCAACTCGTTCTTCGACGGCGACTACCGGGTCGCCCACGACTACAACCCGATCCTCGAGCGCTACGTGCCGGCGATGGCGGCGTTCCTGCGCGGGGCCGAGGTGCCGCAGCTCCACGTCCGCTACGAGGACCTGGTGACCGACCCCGAGGCGTGGTTCCGGCGGATCTGCGAGCACGTGGGGATCCCGTTCGAGGCCGAGGCGATCGACTACGGCAAGCAGGCCCGGAAGGAACCGCGGGAGGGGCTGGGAGACCCGATCGGCGTGCAGCAGCACTCGCGACCGTCCACCGCCTCGCTCGACAAGTGGCCGCGGGAGCTGGCCGCCGACCCGGCGAAGCTGGCGCTGATGCGCGAGGTGCTCGAGCGGCTGGCCCCCGACGACCTGGAGACCCTGGGCTACCCCGTCGCGGAGATCTGGAAGCCGATGGAGGGGCTCGGCCCCGAGGTCAAGCCACCGAAGCCGCCGAAGGCGACCCGCTACCGCTTCCGGCGCAGGATGATCGTCCGGCTGCGGTCCCGCGCGCGGAAGGGCGGCCCCTTCCGCCGGCTGCTCGAGAAGCTCCGCCTGGGCTGCGACGTGCTGCTCCGGGAGCAGTAGCGCGCGGCGCCGCGACTACCAGCTTCCGCGCAGGATCGTGCCCGAGGCGCCGACGACCCAGACCTCGGAGGCCGACGGGCCCCACACGCCGTACAGCGTGCGCGTGGTGCCGCTGGTCGAGGCGCTCCAGGCGGTGCCGTCCCAGCGGCGGATCGTCCCGCCGTCGCCGACGGCCCAGGCCTCCGAGCGCGACGGGGCATGGGCGCCGCGCAGGGGCGTCGTCACGCCGGTGACGACGGTGCTCCAACCCGAGCCGGCCCAGTGGCGGGACGCGCCGACCGAGCCGACGGTCCAGATGCTGTCGGCCGAGGAGCCGGCGATCGCGTAGGCGTCGAAGTTGCCGTCGCCCAGCGTCCCCGAACTCCAGGCGGTGCCGTTCCAACGGGTATAGGTCTTGTGCCCCGCGCAGGCGAAGACGTCGTTCGCGGCGGCGCCCCAGACGCCGCCCAGGTCCAGCGTCGTGCCCCCGCCGACGGAAGCCCACCCGCCGGCGGTCCGGCGGAGGATCCGGCCGCCGTCACCCACGGCCCACACCTCGGCGGCCGAGAAGCCCCAGACGCCGCGCAGGTTCCCGGTGCCGGCGGGTGCGGACTCGGCGCTCCACGTCGTGCCGTTCCAGGCCAGGATCGCCCCGGCGTCGCCGACGGCCCAGGCGGCGGCGGGCGAGGCGGCGAACACGGAGCGCAGGACGCGCGAGCCGCCGCCGGAGACGCTGGACCATGCCGTCCCGTCCCAGTGCAGGATCGTCCCCGCGTTGCCGACGACCCACACGTCGCCGGCGCCGGAGCCCCGGACGGCGAACAGGTCCTGGGTGGTGGGCAGGCCGGCGACGGGGCACCAGGTTCCCTCGTCGGTCAGGCCGTCCGCGTCGTCGTCGCACCCGTTGCACGCGACCTCGGCCGCGGCGCAGGGGCCCAGGACGCAGACGGCGTCGCAGAGGCGGGCGGCGGGGACGCCGCACGACGTGGTGCACGGAACGCTGCTGCCCTGCACGCACTCGAACCCCTCGTCCGTCGTGCCGTCGCAGTCGTCGTCCGAGCCGTTGCAACTCTCGACGGCCGCCAGCTCGCACAGCCCGCTCCAGCGGCAGACGTCCCCCAGGCACGCCTCGACGCCGGCGCACGAGCCGCCGGGACCCTCGACGACGCAGGCGCGGGAGGAGCCCTGCGCGCAGGTCATGCCGGGGCCGTCGTCGGTGACGCCCGAGCAATCGTCGTCGACCGCGTTGCAGACCTCGGTCGCCCCGGGATGGATCGCTCCCGCTCCGTCGTCGCAGTCCCCACCGCAGGCGACGCCGGGACCGTAGCCGTCGTCGTCGGCGTCGATCGCGGTACCGCGACAGGCGCCGGTGCCGTCGCAGCGGTCTCCGGCGGTGCAGGCGTCGTGGTCGTCGCACGGGTCGGCGCCGAAGGTCCGGCGGCAGAGCTGGCCGGTCCCGCCCGGCTCGCAGGTATCGACCGTGCACGGGTCGTCCGGCGCCTCGCGGCAATCCGCCGCGCCGTGGCAGGAGTAGAGACAGGTCGCCTCGCAGCCGTCGTCGGCGACGGTGTTGCCGTCGTCGCACTCCTCGCCGATCTGCACGGTGCCGTCGCCGCAGCTCGTGCGGGTGCAGACGCCGCCGCGGCAGCGCCCGGTGGTGCCGCCGGCGGTGGTGCAGGGGGTGTCGTCGGCGAGCGGCGTGCCGGCGGTGCAGCGGTGGCGGGCCGTGTCGCAGCTTTCGACGCCGCTGCAGGCGTCGAGGTCGTCGCAGTCAAGGTCGGCCTCGCAGCTCCAGGTGCAGTCGTTCTCGCAGCCGTCGCCCGCGGTCGTGTTGCCGTCGTCGCACTCCTCGCCCGCCAGGACATCGGCGAAGCCGTCGGAGCAGTCCGAGAGCCGGCACGTTCCGGCCAGGCAGATGTCTCGCGTGTCGAGGTTGCCGTCGAGGTCGCAGCTCGTGCCGTCGGCGACCGGCGTGCCGGGGACGCAGACGTGCGGAGGGAGGTCGCAGCCCTCCGCGCCGTTGCAGACCAGCAGGTCGTCGCAATCCGGGTCGGCCTCGCAGCTCCAGGTGCAGTCGTTCTCGCAGCCGTCGCCGGCAACGGTGTTGCCGTCGTCGCACTCCTCGCCGGGGTCGACGGTCGAGTCGCCGCAGGTGACGACGGCGCAGGAGCCCGCGCGGCACTCGCCGTCCAGGCCCTCGGCCGTCGTGCACGGCGTGCCGTCGGCGGCCGGGGTGCCCTCGCGGCACAGGTGGCCGATCGGGTCGCAGCGTTCCACGCCGTTGCACAGGCGGAGGTCGCTGCAGTCGGCGTCCTCGCGACACGACGGGGTGCAGTCGATCTCGCAGCCGTCCCCATCGACGAAGTTGCCGTCGTCGCACTCCTCGCCGTCGTCGAGCAGGCCGTCCGGGCAGTCGGGGGCGAGGCAGGCGCCGGCCAGGCAGCGCAGCCCGGCACCGCACGGCGTCCCGTCGGCCGACGGCGTGCCCGGCGCGCAGCGATGCGCGAGGCAGCGTGCCTCGCCGCTGCAAGGGTCGTCGTCGTCGCACTCGGCGTCGAGGACGCAGGTGAACGTGCAGTCGGGCTCGCAGCCGTCGTCGACGATCGAGTTGCCGTCGTCGCAGTCCTCGCACTCATCGACCGTGCCGTCGCCGCAGGTCAGCGGCCGGCATTCGCCGAGGAAGCACTGGCCCTCCCCGCACGGGGTGGAACACGGGCTTCCCTCGTCGGGCGGCAGGGTCGGGAGGCAGCGGCCGTCGATCGAGCAGACCTCCTCGCCGTTGCACGGATTGCCGTCGTTGCAGGTCGCGGGATCGCACCCGACCTCGCCGTCCCCCTCGTCACCGGGTCCGTCATCCGGCGCGTCGTCCGGAACGTCGGCGTCGGCGTCGGTCCCGCCGTCCCCTGGGCTCGAGTAGCAGCGGCCGTCGCGGCAGAACCATCCCGGCGGGCAGTCGCCGGGCACGCCCGGCTCGCAGGCGTAGACCCCTTCGGGAATCCTCGGGCCGTCGCAGGCGGCGACCAGCGCGAGCGCCGCCGGCAGGACGAGTGCCGACGGGAGGCGACCGAGCATCAGAACCACCCGGCCAGCGCCAGGCCGCCCACGCCATCGCCGGCCAGCGGCACGACCACGGCACCCGCCTCGGCGGACGACTCGCCCGCGGCGTCCACGATCAGCAGCACGATTCCGGCGGCGAGCACCGCGCCGCCGACGGCCAGCATCGCGATCTCGGCCGTCTGGTAGTCGTCGTGCCGCACGAGGTGCGGCTGGATCTCGGTCCAGGGGGTGCCGGGCTCCGAGCCCTCGACCGCGTCGGCCTCCTGGTCGGCCAGCACGCCGAAAGCCGCGCCGCCGGCCACGCCGATCGCCAGGCCGCCGCCGAGCAGCGACCAGCCGGCGATCGCCATGACCGAGGGGCCGTCGTCGGGGGGCGTCTGCGGCGTCACGGCGGGCACGGCCGGCCCGGAAACGGCCGGCGTCGGCGGCGGCTCGTCCGGCGGCGGCTCGTCCGGCGGCGGCTCGTCCGGCGGCGGCTCCTCGGGCGGCAGCTCGGCGACCCGTCGGGACACCGTGGCCAGCAGTCCGGCCGCCTCGCCCAGGTTCAGCGCCCCCGGCGCCTCGGCGATGTACCGCTCCAGCGCGTGCTGTGCGGTCCTTACGTCGCCGGCCTTCTCGGCGGACAGCGCCAGGTTGTACAGGGTGTTCGGATGGGGGGTGATGTGGAAGCAGCAGGCGTACGCCGACGCCGCCGCCTCGTGGTCGCCCGTCTCGTCGGCCGTCATCCCGCGCGAGAAGAACTCGCCGGCCAGGGCCCGCCGCGCCCCCGGGTCCGCCGGGGCGTCCGGACAGCCTACGGGGACCGCGGGCGACCAGACCTGGGCCGCGGCGAGGCCGGGGCCGAGGCAGAGACCTGCCAGGACGAGCGGGATGGTCCGGCGACCCGTGCGCGGCCGCCGGCAGAAACCGGAACGCATGTCATTCATCGAGTCCTCCCTCCCGCCCGGGCGGCGCGCAGTCGAGCCCAACCCCTGGTGAGGGAGCCCGACGCGTCGTGAGCGAGCGGAGTATAGCCCGGCGGGGGGCGCGCGGCGAGCGCTACCGCGCGAGCTCGAACGCACCGACATCGATCCCGGCGCCCTGCGGTCTGGACGTACCGTCGAAGTCCGCGACGAGCCCCGGGATCGCGGCGCCGGCATCGACCGCCGGCGAGCCGGCCTGCAGGTGAAGGTCCCCGTTCGGCCCGTCCACCAGCAGCGGGTCCGCCTCGAGGTTGCCCTCGCGGGTCGAGACCTCCACGCAGCCGGGGTAGTCGTGCGAACATTCGGTCGGGCCGAGCACCACGTTGTGGTCCACGGTCAGCGCGGGGAGCACCGCGGCCGAGCCGGCCGTGATCCGCCCCACCACGCGCTCGGGGTCGGCCACGACGACGTTGTTGCGGATGACGACGTTCGAGGCATTGGCCGAGAGCAGGTAGATCGAGGCCGTGCCGTGGTTCCGCGAGCCGTAGATCGTGTTGTTGAAGATCGCGATGTCGCGACGGGGCCCGTCGCCGCCCTCGCCGACGCCGGTGTCCGAGAGGGCGATGCCGCTGCTCCAGGGGCGGAAGACGACGTTGTTGAAGATCCGGACGTGCTCGACAATCCCGCCCTGCTCGGAGCCGACCGTGATCCCTCCGGCGGTCTCGAGCAGGTTGGAGTGGACATCGATCCAGCTCAGGGTCCCGGTCCCGTCCAGGCCGGCCTCCCAGGCGTCGAGGTAGATCTGGCCGCCGTAGCCGGGAAAGTCGTGGATGTGGTTGTGGTGGATGCTGCCGCGGCAGCTGCTCTCCTTGGCATCGATGCCGGTATGCCCGCCGAAGTCGGGATCGTCCATGTACAGCTCGTTCCCCGATACCTCGAAGTCGCACACCCCGGCGATCGAGATCCACTCCTCGTGCCCGCGGTCGTCGTCGTTCCGGGCGTTGACCACGACGTTGTCGCGCACCGCGACGCGCTCGCTGTACCAGACGCCGATGCCCGAGGTGACGCTCTCGCGCGTGACGTTGCCCTGGATCACGACCTGTTCGGCGTCCTCGACGTGGATCGCCGCGTCGTCCGAGTCCAGCACCTGCAGGCCGACCACCGACACGCCGACCGGGGTCGTGCCCTCGTGGTCGTCCCGGACCGCCACACCGTGGTCCGGCGAGCTGCGCACCGTCAGCGAGCACAGGGTGACGTGGCGCGCGCCCACCACGGACACCAGTCCGTCCTCCTCGAGCGACAGGCCCGTCCCGTCGAGCACCGCGGGGCCGCCGACCGGGTCGCCCGCGACGAGGATCGGAGCCTCGGCGGTGCCGGAAACGGTCAGCGTCAGCGCCTCGGCGAAGACTCCTTCCTGCAGGTACAGCGTGTCGCCCGGGCCGAGCGCCGAGACGGCGCGCGCGAGGCCGCGCCACGGGGTCCCGGCGGCGCCGTCGGCCGAGTCGTCGCCCGTGGGGCTCACGTAGTACGTGCGGCCGGACGACGGCTCGCACGAGGCCGGGGAGGGGATGGTCCCGCCATCGGGCTCGGGAGTCACGGCGTCCGCCAGCGGGTCGACACCCGCTCCGCCGCAACCGGAGAGGGTCGCCAGGAAGAGCATCGTTGCGCCACGCATTCCGCGCATACCGGCTCCTCCGCCGCCCGTCACGGGCGCGGGCGACTGCCCCGGCGTGCCCGAAGTGCGCGGCCCTCCGGCCTCGGCGGCGCCCAGTTGCCGTTTCGACCTGCGGCGGCGCGGGACCAACGCCGCGGGCGCCAGGAGCAGGGCGAGCGGCCAGGCCGCGCCCGTGCCGGCGCCGCCGCCCGCGCGGCAACTGCAGCCGCCGCCGCCCGTCGTGACCGGCACGTTCCCGCCGTCCGGGGCATCGAGGACCACGTCCTGTGCGCCGTCCTCGCCGCCGTCGGCGTCGGCGTCGGCGTCGGCGTCGGTCGCCGCCTCGCCCTCGCGCCATTCGACCCGTCGGTCGACCTCGAGGTCCCGGTACTCCTCGACGAGGCCGGACGGCCAGCGAACGGTGGCGGTTTCCACGGTCGTCGCCTCGCCGAGGCCGAAGTGCAGGGCCATCGAGCTCTGGACGCCGGTGCCGCTCCCACCCTCGACCTGGCGCAGCAGGGTGCGGCCGCCGGCGTGCGCGGTCACGACCGCGCCGATCGCCGCGGCGTTGGAGTCGGTGCCGGCGAGCCGGACCTGCAGCCAGTGGCCGGTGTCGGGGGTCTCGTTGCGCCACAGGGAGCGGGCGGCGAGGTCGAGGCGGCCGTCGCCGTCGTAGTCGGCCCAGGCGCAGCCCCAGCCGTTGTCGACCCGGATCCCCGACGGGTAGGTCGCGTCGGTGTAGGTGCCGTCGCCGTCGTTGCGGTAGTAGAACGACCGGTAGCCGACGTAGACGTCGGTCAGGAACAGGTCGAGGTCGCCGTCGTTGTCGGCGTCGCCCCAGGCCGGGTTGCTGTGGGTCTCGCTGTAGGTGATGCCGGAGGCCTCGCGGACGTCGGCGAAGGCGAAGTCGGGGGCGCCCGAGGAGCGGTACAGCATCGTCTTGTCGGAGAACTCGAGGAAGCGGGGGTGGGCGAGGTTGGCGACGAGCAGATCCCAGTCGCCGTCGTTGTCGTCGTCGCCCCAGACGGCGCCGATCGAGTGGCCGTAGTTGCCGTCGCTGCGGACGCCGGCGGTGCCGTTGGTCCGCCCGACGTCGGTGAAGGTGCCGTCGCCCGCGGCGAGCCAGAAGTAGTTGGGGTGCAGGCGGTAGTTGGCGACGTACAGGTCGAGGTCGCCGTCGAAGTCGAAGTCGGCCCAGGACACGCCGCGGCCGCAGCGTCCGGGCAGGTTCATCCCGGCCGCCGACGTCGCGTCCTCGAACGTGCCGTCGCCGCGGTTGCGCCACAGGACGTCCGGCGTGCCGACGGACAGCCGGCCCGCGGTCCACCCCACGGGCGTCTCGTAGTTCGCCGCGTACAGGTCGACGAACCCGTCGGCGTCGTAGTCGCCCCACGCCGCCGCCTCGGTCGGGAAGAAGTCGTACGGGCGCCCCGCCTCCTCGGAGACGTCGCGGAACGTCCCGTCACCCTCGTTGTGCCACAGGACGTCGTGGCTGCGCGTGCCGGAGGGCGGCAGGCAGCGCCCCTCGTCGCAGGCGTGGTCGTGCCGGTACTCGTCGCATTCGTAGCCGCCGTCGGGGGCGGTGCGCACGGTGCACCAGACGCAGTCGTCGTCGGTCTCGCACGCGGGCAGGTAGTTGTGGACGGTGGCGTAGAAATCGAGCCGGCCGTCGTTGTCGTAGTCGGCCCAGACGCCGCCGTTGGCCGGGACGTCGCCGATGGCGGCGGCGGCGGTGACGTCGGTGAAGCTCCCGCCGCCGTCGTTGCGGAACAGCCGACGCCCATCGACCAGCAGGTCGTCGTCGCCGTCGCCGTCGTAGTCGCCCCAGGCCATGCGGCCCATGCCGCTGGGCGCGCCGGCCGCGGCGCCGACGTCGGCGAAGTCGAACTCGCCGCGCACGTCGAAGTAGAACACGGTGGCGCGGGCCAGGGCGTCGAGCGACCCCGGTGGGGTCTCGCCGTCGGTGATCGAGTACCAGCTGCCGCCGAGCCGAGCCAGGCTGCGCGCCTCGGCCGAACCGCTGTCGTCCCAGCCGAGCCGGCAGGCGGGGGAGCCGAGCAGGTGGCCGACGTAGAAGTGGCCGGGCGGGTCGAGCGTCACGGCGCCGTCGGGCACCGCCGCCTCGACCCAGCCGGCGGCGGCCACCGCGATCTCCGTCGACCACAGCGGGCGGTCGGGGTCCGGGGCGTTGCCGCCGTTGTCGGCCCACACCGTCAGCCGCAGCGTGCAGGGAAAGCCGGCGGCGACGTAGGCGCGCACGGCGAGCAGTCGCGCCGGGTGTTCCGGCGTCATCCGCACGACCTCGATGTCGTCGGCGGCCAGGTCGCGCAGCGTGTTGGGCCCCGCGCCGTCGTCGTAGACCAGTTCCGTCTCCTGGGCGGCCGCTGGAGCGGCCGTGAGGACCGCCAGGGCCAGGACCGTACCGCATCCCGTCCGCATCGTCGCCCTCCCCGACCGGCAGGCGTCGAGCGCCTTGACCGGCTTTCGAGCCGGACGATAGCATCCGGGGGTCCGGGGGGCGAAGGAGGCGGGAACGATGCGCATGACGATCGTGGCCGCGACTCTGCTGACGGCGGCCACCGCGGGCTGTCCCGCGACGCACGCCGACGGGGCCGGCGGCGGCGCGGCGCCCGCGATGGAGATCCCGAGCACCACGCCGGCGCCGCAGGGCGCCGACCGCGCGGCGCTGGACGAGGGGTTCACGCGGGAGCACCCGTGGCGCGCGGTGCTCGGCGCCGTCGGCCACTGGAAGCCGACGCTCGAGGAGGAGTGGCGCGAGTCGGCGGCGGGCAGCGAGACCTGGCACCACTTCGACGTGCTGGTCGCCGACCGGCAGGCCGGCGCGGTCCAGGTCGTCGGCGAGAACGAGGACCTGCTGGTGGCGATCTGGATCCCCGAGAACGACCTGGCGCTGGTCACCGTCCAGCAGGTCGCGCTCGTCTCCGGAAGCGGCGGATCGCTCGACGCCGACGACCCGGGCGTGCGGCTCGCCGGCGGGACACCCGTGGAGCGCCTCGAGCAGTCGGGCGGCTGGAGCCGCGTGCGCGTGTCGCTGCCCGAGCTGCAGGCCGAGGGATGGGTGCCGGACGTGCTGCTGGCCCGTATCTACCGCAGCAGCGACTTCGACACCACCGGCGTGCGGGTGGCGCTCGAGCCGGCCGTCGGACTGGAGGTCCGCAGCTCGTCGATCGGCGGCGTCGTCGCCGTCCTGCGTCCGGAGGCCGACGCCGTGGTCCGCGTTCGGGCGCTCGGCGAGCCGACGCTCGGGTGGCAGGAGATCGAGGTGCCGACGGCGCGGTTCCTGGTCCGCGGGGTGGTCGAGGTGGAGGGACTGGCGGCGGTGGTGGAGGAGGAGGCGCCCGGCCCGAGCCATACGATTGCGGCGTGGCGCATCCGCGGCGAGCACCACTGGCTGCAGGTGCCGATCGGGCAGCAGGTGCTGGACGCCCCCGAAGGCGACCCGTTCGCGGTGACGACGATGGGGACCAAGCTGATGGTCGATGTGACCCAGCGGGAGCCGAAGCGCACCGCGGTGACGATTCGCACGGTGTGGGGCGAGACGACCGGCTGGGTGGTCTGCGAGCCGGTGCCGGACGGGATGCCGCAGCCGATCATCGACACCTGCGTCATTCCGTGGAACGAGTAGTGCGGGGCGGGAGCGGGAGGCAGGGGCGGTGAGCGAATTCCTGGTAGAGGGCGGGCGGCCGATCACGGGGACGCTCGTCCCCTCGGGCAACAAGAACGAGGCGCTCCCGGTGATCGCCGCCACGGTGGCGGCCGGTGGCCCGGTGACGCTGGAGAACGTGCCGCGGATCGGCGACGTGCACCGCCAGCTGGCGATCCTCGAGCAGTTGGGGGCGAAGGTCGAGTGGCGGGACGAGCACACGGTGGTGGTGGACCCGGCGGGGGTGGGGGACGCCGAGCCGGACCCGGTCCTGTGCGGCCAGATCCGCGCCTCGTTCCTGCTCGCCGGCGCGCTGCTGGCCCGGCGCGGCCACGTGCGCCTGCCCCGACCGGGCGGCGACCGGATCGGCCGCCGCCGCGTCGACACCCACCTGTTGGCGCTGGGGATGCTGGGCGTCGAGATCGAGGCGGACGGCGACTACCGGCTGCGGGCGCCGCAGGGGCTGCGCGCCGCGGAGATCTTCCTCGACGAGGCCTCGGTCATGGCCACCGAGAACGCGCTGGTCGCCGCCGCGGGCACGCGGGGCGAGACGGTGATCTACAACGCCGCCTCCGAGCCGCACGTGCAGGGCCTCTGCCGCATGCTCCAGACGCTCGGCGCCGTGATCGAGGGGGTCGGCTCCAACGTGCTGCGCATCCGGGGCGGGCCGCTGCACGGCGGGACGCACCGGATCGGCCCCGACCACATCGAGATCGGCTCGTTCGTCGGCCTGGCCGCGGTCACGGGCGGCGCGCTGCGCATCCCCGGGGTGCGCCCCGGCGACCTGCGCAAGATCCTGATGGACTTCCGGCGCCTCGGCGTGCGCACCGAGTTCGACGGCGACGACCTGCTGGTCCCAGGCGGCCAGGAGCCGGTGGTCCAGGCGGACCTGGGCGGTGCGATCCCGAAGCTCGACGACGCGCCCTGGCCCGGCTTCCCCGCCGACCTGACCTCGATCGCCCTGGTCACCGCGACGCAGAGCCGCGGCACGGTGCTGATCCACGAGAAGCTGTTCGAGAGCCGCCTGTTCTTCGTCGACCGTCTGATCGCGATGGGCGCGCGGGTCGTGCTGTGCGACCCGCACCGCGCCGTCGTGATCGGCCCCTCGCCGCTGGTCGGCGCCACGCTCTCCAGCCCCGACATCCGCGCCGGCATGGCGCTGCTGATCGCCGCGCTCGCCGCGCAGGGCCAGAGCGTGATCCAGAACGTGGAGCAGATCGACCGCGGCTACGAGAGGATCGAGGAGCGGCTCACCGCCGTCGGCGCCCGGCTGATCCGGACCTCCTGCTGGGACGGCGTCGACCGCCGCAGCGACGCTCCGTAGCGGGGCTAGGCCAGATTCCGCACGAACTCCACGGCGAACCAGAGGCCGAGCGCCGCGATGGCGGCCCCGAGCACCCGCAGGACGACCTGGACCACCGCCGGACGGAACCGTCCGCGGTACCGCCGCACCAGGGCCAGGAGCACCCAGAACCAGGCCACGGCGCCCGCGACCACCCCGACCGCGAACGCCGGCGCGACCCACACTCCCGCCGCCGCCCCGGCCGCGTGCGCCACGGTCACCGCCCCGGTCCAGGTGGCCAGGAACGTCGGATTGAGCGCGGCGATCGTCAGGCCCAGCGCGAAGCTGCCCCCGCCGCCGTCCTCCGCGGGCGCCGCCGCCGGCTCGGCCGCGCGGCGCAGCAGGAACACCAGTCCGAGCGTCACGAGGATCGCCGCCGCCAGCGCCCGCGACACGTGCAGCAGCGCCGGGAAGCGGGGCAGCAGGGCCCCGACGCCCAGCCACGCCAGCGCCGCGTAGCCGCCCTCCCCGACCGCGCCTCCCGCGGCCAGCAGCAGCCCGCTCCGGTGGCGGCCGTCGAGCCCCCGGGCCAGCACGAGCAACGAGATCGGCCCGGCCACCGGCATCGTGCCGACGAAGCTCATCCCGAAGCCGAGCGCCAGTGCGATCAGCATGGTCGAGCCGTACGAGGCAACCGCCCGGAACGCTTCACGAACCGTACCCTCCGGCGACAGCATACACCGTGCCCGGCGCTGCGGAACAGCGACCGGAAGGTCGCGACGAGGCCGTCCCCGGCGCCGGCCCTCTCGACCCGGGAGCCGCCACAAAGGTCCTGACGTCCCCGGGCGTCGAATGGTACGATGGGCGGGACATGACGAGGGCGCGGCGAGAGGGGTTGTTGGCGGCGGCGCTCGTGGCGCGGGCGAAGGCCGGCGACGTGCGTTCGTTC
The DNA here is from genome assembly GCA_016930215.1 of Deltaproteobacteria bacterium. Taxonomy (GTDB): domain Bacteria; phylum Myxococcota_A; class Polyangia; order DRWM01; family JAAZOP01; genus JAAZOP01. Next base: position 8,899 of record JAFGHH010000578.1, on the reverse strand, counting down.
GAGGCCCTGGTGCGCCGCTACCGGCCGCGCATCTTCGCCCTCGCCCTGCACCTCACCGGCTCGGCGCACGACGCCGACGACATCGCCCAGGAGGTCTTCCTCAGCGCCTTCCGCTCGCTGCACGCCTTCGAGGGGCGGAGCGAGTTCTTCACCTGGCTGTATCGGATGACGGTGAACAAGGCGTTGAGCGCGTTCCGCTCGCACAAGCGACGGCGCGAGGACGAGTTGGACGAGGACCCGCGTGTCGAGCTGGCCGTCGAGGTCGACGCGCGGGGCAACCCGGTCCGGGCGGCGGAGCTGCGCCAGAGCTACGCCCTGCTGGTCGAGGCGCTGGACGCCCTGCCGAGCGACATGCGCACGACCGTCGTGCTCGTGACGCTGCAGGGCCTGTCGTACGGCGAGGCGGCGGTGGTCCAGGGGGTCCCCGAGGGGACGATCGCCTGGCGGATCCACGACGCGCGCCGTCGTCTGGCGCTGGCGCTGGCGACCGAGCAGCCCGACGACGCGCCGACGCCCGGGACGTCCGCCGAGCTGGCGCGGATGCTGACCGGCTACGAGCTGCACTGACGGGAATCGGGAAGGCTACGGCGGCAGGGTCAGCGTCGCGGGCGTCGTCCCGCCCTCCTGGACCGTGACCTGCACCTGCGTCCCCGGCGCTTCGGGCGGCGTCGCCCGCAGCGTGCACGTACCGGGGCGGACGTGCTCGAACACCACGCGGCCTCCGTCGTCGCTCCGGGGCGACCGCCCGGCGCCGCGACCCGGCATCGCCGCGAAGGTTCCGCTCCCGGTGTCGGGGTCGACCAGCGCCACGGGGACGCCGGCGACCGGAGCGCCGGACGAATCGACCACGACGGCTTCGACGCGCCCGCCGGGGGTCACGCGCAGCACGACGTTCTCGGCGCCGGTGGAGGCGTCCACCGCCACGGCCGCCGACGTCGCGTAGCCGGACGCGGACGCCTGGAGCTTCCAGGTCCCGGGCGCCACGCCGGTCAGCTCGAAGCTCCCGTCGGTGCCGGTCATCCGCCCGCGCGGGTCGCCGGGCACCATCGCGCCGGTCTGCGGGTCGAGCAGCAGCACGAACGCCTCGGCGACGGGCTGGTCGGCTTCGTTCACCACGCGTCCTCCGATCCGCACGCCCGGCTCCAGCCGGACCTCGACGCCGTCGAGGCGTCCGGTGGCCGGGAGCTCGACCGTCACCTGGCCCGGCGAGTACTCGGCGTGCGAGACCTGCAGCTCGTACGAGCCGGCGGCGAGGCCGGTCACCTCGAACGAGCCGTCGGGCCCGGTCTCTGCGCTTCCCGCGCCGGCGCCCGGGGGCGAGGCCGCGGCGCCGCCGGCCAGGGCGGTGCGGGCCCGCACGCGCGCGTCGGCGATCCCGACGCCCGTGGCGGCGTCCCGCACGAACCCGGCGATCGCGCCCGCCGGAATCTCGAGGTTCAGCTCGTGCTCGGGCACGTCGGGCACCACGGCCCGCAGCGACGTCCGCTCGACCCGCACCACGTAGCTCCCCGGCGCCACGTCCTCCAGCACGTAGCTGCCGTCGTCGTCGGCGACGGTGGAGCGCCGGCCGCCGAACGCCCCCTGCTCGGGCGAGAAGGTGATCGAGGCCCCGGGCACGGGGGCGCCGGCCTGGGACACGACGCCGGAGACGGTCGTGCCGCCGCCGAGCTGGAAATCGACGGTCGTGGTCTCGCCGCTGCGGACGACGGCTTCCTTCGGCACGGAGAACTCGGGGCCGCGCAGACGCCCGCCCGCATCGCTCGGCGGTACGACGACCGTCACCTCGTAGCGACCCGCCGCGAGCCCCTCGAGGCGGTAGCTGCCGCCGGCGCCGACCTGGGTGTTGCCGAACGCGCCGCCCCCCCGACCTTCGCCGGACGCCCGCGCGACGACGATCGCCTCGGCCACGGCGGCGCCGCGGCGCTGGTCGGTGACGGTGCCGGCGATCGCGCCGCCGGCCGGCATCCGCAGCTCGACGCCCGTCAAGTCGCCGGCGGACGGGACCTCGACGGTGCGCTGGACCTGGGGGTGCGCCGCGTGGGTGGCGACGACGGTCCGGCGTCCCGCGGCGACGTGCAGCAGCTCGAAGCGTCCGGAGCCGTCGGTGCGGGCCGACAGCTCGCCGTCGGGCTCGGGCTCGGCCGCGGCTCCCGGCCCGCGGAACAGCGCGCCCATGCCGCGCCCGGGCCCCGCGCTCCGTCCGCCGACGGAGATCGACACGGTCGCGTCGGCCACCGGCCGGCCGTCGCCGTCGGTGACGACGATCCCGGCGACGCGCGCGCCCTCCCCGAGCTCGACCTGCAGGTCGTCGATGCGCCCGGCCGGCGGGAGCGTCACCTCGCGCGACGTGCCGGGAACGCGCCGCGCCGCGTCGGCCTCGACGACCCAGCGACCGGGCGCCACGTTCGTCAGTTCGAAGCGCCCGTCCGCGTCGGTGACGCCCGAGGGTCCGCCGCCGCGGCCGCCGCCGGGGCCGAAACCGCCGCCGCGACCGCCGCCGGGGCCGAATCCGCCGCCACGGCCGAATCCGCCGCCCGCCCGACCCGCCGGCGAGACGGCGCGAACCACGGCCCCTTCGATCGGCGAGCCGGAGCCGCGCCAGATCACGCGTCCGGCGAGGATGCCGGCCCGGCCGAGCCGGAAATCGACGCCGGAGGTGCCGGCGCGCACGTCGCGCCGTCCGGCGCCGACGAAGCCGTCGGCGTCGGCCTCGACCTGGAACGTCCCGGCGCGCAGGCCGGTCAGCTCGTAGGTGCCGTCGGCGTTGGCGGAGGCGAACGCGTCGCCGCGGCCGCGGGAGGTCGCCGACACCTCGGCCCCGGCGATGGGCGTCCCGGCCTCGTCGGTGACGCGGCCGGAGATCGTGAGGCCCGCGTCGAGCGTGAACTCGACCCAGGCTTCGGCCAGCGGGTCGATCACGACGCCGCGCTGTTCGGCGGTGACCAGGCCGGCGCCGTAGGCCTCGACGACGACGGTGCCCGCCGGCAGCCCCTCGAAGCGGAAGAAGCCGTCCAGGTCCACGCGCCTGGCGGCGAGCCCGGCCGCCGGGCGCTGGCGCCGGGCCCGGAAGCGTTCCCACGGCGCCTCGCCCTCGTCCGGGCGCACGGTGACGACGGCGCCGACGCCGGGCAGGCCGTCGCGGTCCAGGACCAGGCCGGCCAGAGCGCCGGTGCCCGGCGGACCCGGCGGTCGCGTCGTCCCGGGGTCGCCCGGCGTCGGGGTCCCGGCCGGCCCGTCTGGATCGTCCGGTCCCTGGGGCGCCGGGCTTCCGGGGCGACGCGCGGCCCGACCGGCGTCCCGGTCGGCCGCGAGCCCGTCCTCGGTCGGTTCTGCGGGAGGCGCCCCGTCGTCCGACGCGCAGGGTCCCTGGAACAGGACCAGCGCGAGGACAGCGAGCCCGGCCGCGCCCCCGCCGATCCCGAGCCCCCAGCGCATCGCGTCGTTCATCGCCCGGTCCTCCTGCGACGGCGGAGCATAGCCCAATTCGCGGGGCGTCAGGCCAGCCGCTTGCGGAAGCGGACGATGGAGGCGGCGAGGATCGTCGTGCCGAAGGCGGCCAGGGCGCCGAATTGCAGGCCGAGATCCCGGAAGCCGGCGGCCTTGAGCAGCGCGCCGCGCAGCACCTCGACGTAGTAGCGGACGGGGTTGACCCAGGCGATCGGCTGGAGCCAGTCCGGCATGTTCTCGACGGGGGTCATGAAGCCGGAGAGCAGGATCGCCGGCATCATCACGAAGAAGCCGACCATGAACGCCTGCTGCTGCGAGCTGCTGACGGTGGAGATGAACAGGCCGAGGCCGACGGTCGACAGCAGGTACAGCAGCGTGCCGGCGAACACGACGAGCAGGGAGCCGCGGATCGGCACGTCGAACATCCACGAGGAGACGACGAGCGCCACGACGACGTCGAGCAGGCCGACGAGGACGAACGGGGCGACCTTGCCGAGGATCAGCTCGGCGGGGCGCAGCGGCGTGACCATCACCTGCTCGAGCGTGCCCAGCTCCCGCTCGCGGGCGATCCCCATCGCGGTGCCGACGGTGGTGATCAGCAAGAGCAGCATCGCCGCCACGCCGGGGACCATGAAGATCGCGCTCTGCATCCGCGGGTTGTAGAACAGCCGCGACTGCACGGTCAGCGTCGGCACCGGTCGCTCGAACCCCTGCGCGGAGCGCAGCCCGGCGAGCCGCTCGCGCTGGAGCTCCGCGGCGCGCGCGTCCAGGAAGGCCTGGGCGGCGACGGAGGCGAAGCGGCCGATCGTCGGGTTGGTGCCGTCGACCAGCACCTGCACCTCGACCGGTCGCCCGGCCGCGAGATCCCGCTCGAGCCCCGCCGGGAACAGCACGGCGACGTCCGCGCGGCCGTCGAGCAGCGCCTGCTCGGGCCGCGTGCAGTCCGGGAGCGGGCCGACCGGTTGGAACGTCCCGTCGGCGACGAGCCGCCGGGCCAGCGTGCGGCTCGCGGCGCTGTCGTCGAGGTCGCAGACGGCGACGTCGACGTTGTCGATATCGAAGCTCACCGCGTGGCCGAAGACCATCAGCTGAACGAGCGGCGCGAAGATCAGCATCGGCAGCAGGCGCCGGTCGCGACCGATCTGCCGCAGCTCCTTGCGGACGACGGCGCCGAGTCCCGCGCGGGTCACGCCAGCCTCCGGCGGAAGCCCAGGGTCGCCAGCGCGACGGCCGCCAGGCAGAAGACCCCCAGGCCGAGGAAGTCGCCCCACAGCGCGTCGAAACCGTTGCCGCGCAGCATCACGCCGCGCAGCAGGTCGACGTAGTAGCGGGCCGGGAACACGGACGCGAGCGCCCGCAGCAGCAGCGGCATGTTCTCCACGGGGAAGACGAACCCCGACAGCAGCACGCCGGGCAGCAGCGACGACAGCGCGCCGGCCTGCGTGGCGACCTGCTGGCTCCCGGCCACCGACGAGATGAAGAGCCCCTGGGCCAGCGCGCCGGCCAGGAACAGCAGGGTACCGAGTCCGAGGACGCCGAGCGAGCCGCGGAGCGGCATCTCGAAGACGGCCATGCCGAACGCCAGCACGAGCAGCGCCTGGAGCAGCCCGAGGGCCAGGTAGGGCAGCAGCTTGCCGAGCATCACCTCGAGTCGTCCGACGGGCGTCGCGAACAGCTGTTCGAGGTTCCCGCGCTCCTGCTCGCGGGCGATCGTCAGGGCGGTCAGCAGCACGCCGACGATGTAGAGGATGTAGGCGATCAGTCCCGGGACGAAGAACACGGCGGAGCGCAGCGCCGGGTTGAACAACAGGCGCACCTCGGCTGCCAGCGGCGCCGCCGCTCCGCCGGTTTCCGCGGCCAGGCGCCGCCGCCCCTCGGCCCGCAGCGCGGCCGACGCGTTGCCCAGCACGCTCTGGGCGCCGACGCCGTCGCTGCCGTCGACCAGCAGCTGCACCGGCGCGCGGCGACCGGCGGCCCACTCGCGGGCGAACCCCCGCGGCACCACCAGGGCCGCCGACACGGTGCGTTCGCGGAACAGCCGGTCGACCTCCGCGGGGTCGTCGGGCCGCGCCGCGACGACGAACTCGTGTCCCGTGGTCAGCGACCGCTCGAGCGCCCGCGAGTCGGGCGTGCGGTCCTGGTCGACCACGGCGATCGGCACGTCCTCGACGTCGAAGCTGATGCCGAAGCCGAAGATCACCAGCAGCACGACCGGCATCCCGAGCGCCAGGTACAGGGTCCGCGGGTCCCGCACGGCGTGGGTCGCCTCCTTGGCGGCCACCGCCCCGGTGCGGATCGCGAAGCGCCGCAGCCGACCGGGGGCGCTCACGCGACGCCTCCGCCGGCGACGACGGCATGGAACACGTCGTCGAGTGTCGCCGTGCCGGGTTCCAGCTCCGCGGCCGGGTCGATCTCCCGGCAGCGCGCTGCGAGCGTCGCGCCGTCGAGCCGCGCGGGGTCGCAGCGCACGCGGAACCCGGCGCCGTGGGGATGCACCGCGCGCACGCCGTCGGTCGCCGCCAGCGCCGCCTGGAGCTCGGCCCGGCGCGCGGAGCGGACGGACCAGGCGTCGCCGGGCACCAGCCGTTGCTTCAGCTCGGCCGGCGTGCCGAGCGCCGCGAGGCGGCCGTCGACCATCATGCCGACGCGCCCGCAGTACTCCGCCTCGTCCATGTAGTGGGTGGTGAGGAACACGGTGGCGCCGCGCCGCACGCGCCGGCGAACGAGCGCGAGGAACTCGCGGCGCGAGGCGGGGTCGACCCCCGCGGTCGGCTCGTCGAGGAACAGGAGCTCGGGGTCGTGCAGCAGGGCGTTGGCCAGGGCGACCCGCTGCTGCAGCCCGGCGGGCAGGGACTGCGTGGCGGAGTCGCGCAGGGCGCGCAGCCCGGTCTCCTCGACGATCGCATCGATCCGCCGCCGCAGCGCCCGTCCGGAGAAGCCGTAGGCGCCGCCGAAGAAGTCGAGGTTCTCGGCGACGGTCAGGTCGGGGTAGAGCGAGAACCTCTGGGACATGTAGCCGATGCGGCGTTTGACCCCTTCCGGGTCGGCCGCGACGTCCAGCCCGGCGACGGTGGCGCGTCCGGCGGTGGGTGCGAGCAGGCCGCAGAGGATGCGGATCGTCGTGGACTTCCCGGCGCCGTTGGCGCCGAGGTAGCCGAAGATCTCGCCGCGGGCCACGGTGAAGGTCACGTCGCGCACGGCGTGGAACGCGCCGAACCGGCGGCCGAGGCCCTCGACGGCGATCGCGTCGGTCACGCCGCCGCCTCCCCGGGCGATGCGCCCGCGGCGGCCCGGACCAGGAACAGGTCCTCGAAGCTCGGCCGCAGCGTCTCGACGCCCGCCCCTTCCGCGGCGAGGGCGGCGGCCAGCGCCGCGACCGCGTCCCGCCGGACGACGACCCGCAGGGCGCCGCCGAGCGGTGCGACGGCCACGACGTCCGCCCCGGCCCGCTCCAGCACCGCCTCGGCCCGCTCCGCGGCTCCGACCACGCGGAGCACCGACTCCGGGAAGGCCGCGACCAGCGTCTGCGGCTCGCCCTCGAGCAGCAGGCGGCCGTGGTGCACCAGCCCGACGCGGTGGCAGCGCTCGGCCTCGTCCATGTACGGCGTCGAGACGACCACGGCCATCCCCTCGGCGACGAACTCGTAGAGCAGTTGCCACAGGTCGAGGCGGGAGACGGGGTCGACGCCGTTGGTCGGCTCGTCGAGCAGCAGGACGCGCGGTCGGTGGAGGAGCGCGCAGGCGAGCGCGAGCTTCTTGTACATGCCGCCGGAGAGCTGCTGGGCCGGTCGTTCGGCGAACCGTTCGAGGCGCGTGATCGCCAGCAGCCGCGCCGAGCGCTCGGCGTACACGGCGCGGGACAGGCAGAACAGCCGGGCGAAGAACCGGAGGTTCTCCGCCACGGACAGGTCGCCGTACAGGCTGTAGCGCTGGGGCATGTAGCCCAGCGACTCGCGCACGCCGGAGCCCGCGTCGGCCGGGTCGAGGCCGGCGACGCGGGCGGTGCCGCGCTGCGGGACGATCAGCCCGGCGAGGATGCGCAACGCGGTGGTCTTGCCGGCGCCGTCGGCGCCGACCAGCCCGTACAGCTCGCCGGCGGGGACGGCGAACGACAGGCCGTCGAGCGCCCGGGCGGCGGCGTAGGCATGGGCCAGGCCGTCGGCGGCGACGACCGGGTTCACCGTGGAACCTCCACCACGACCTCGACCGGCATCCCGTCGCGCAGCGCCCCGTCGGGGTTCTCGACCAGCGCCTCGACGGCGTAGACCAGGCGGTCGCGGTCGTCCCGGGTCTGCACGGTGCGCGGGGTGAACTCGGCCTCGCGGGCGATCCAGCGGATCGTGCCGGTGCCGGCCCGCCCGGGCAGCGCGTCGGCGACGACGCGCACGCGCTGTCCGGGCCGCACGCGGCCGAGGTCGGCGTTGACGACGTAGAAGGTGACGGTGGTCTCGGCGGGGTCGGTGAGCTCGAACAGGGTGGTGCCGGGCAGCACGGCCTCGCCGACCTCCCGCGCCACGAGGGTCACGATGCCGGCGCGCGGCGCGACGATCCGGCATTCGGCCTGGGCGATGCGGGCCCGGCGCACCGTCACCTCGGCCACGATGAGCTGGGCCTCGGCGGCTCGGACCTGCTCGCCGGCGGCCTTGGCCTGCTCGCCGGCGGCGACGACCTGCTGGCCCGCAGCCGCGGCCTGCTGCTCGGCGGCCCGGGCCTGGCTCTCGGCGGCGGCCGCGGAGGCGGAGGCGGCGCCGGCGGTGGCCGAGGCGGCATCGACGCGGTACGAGAGGTCGGCGGCGGCGGTGTCGGAGCCCTCGAGGTCGACCGGCCGCACGACGGCCTCGGCCAGCAGCGCCTCGGCGCGGTCGCGTTGGCGGTCGGCGTTGTCGCGCTGGGCGCGGACGGCCCCGACGGTGCGGCGGGCGGCGGCGGCCTGGCGACGGGCGGCGGAGATCTGCTGCTTCGCCGCCTCGGCCTGCGCCGTGGCGGCCTCGGCCGTCCGGCGCACGGCCTCGGCCTGCGCGGCGGCGGCGGCGGCCTGGTTGCGCAACGGTTCGACCTGGATCCGCGCGGCCGCCAGCCGCGCCTCGGCCTCGGCCACCAGCGCGTCCGGCTCGGCGCAGTCCAGCTCGGCCAGCAGCGCCCCCGTCTCGACCCGCTCTCCCTCGCGCACGTGCACGGCGGCGAGGCGCGCGGAGAGGCGGGCGGCGAGCGTGACCCGGGTCTGCTCGACGATGCCGGACGAGCCGGGCGGTCGCGCGGCCTCCTCGGCCTGGAGCTGCAGGCGCCAGTAGAGCACGCCGGACAGGACGAGCGTCAGGACGACGAAGGCTCCGATCACGCGTTTCATCGTGCACCTCGCCCCGCTCAGCGCAGCCCGTGGCGCTTGAGCTTGTCGATCAACGTGACGCGGCTGATCCCGAGCTGCCGGGCCGCCTCGCTCTGGTTGCCCTGG
>JAFGHH010000577.1 GCA_016930215.1 Deltaproteobacteria bacterium | reverse complement strand
CTGGCCGGCCGAACACCCGCACTGCTCGATCGGGTCGCAGATCCCGCCGTTCCGCGGCACGCACCCGGTGTCGCAGGTCCCGCCGCTGCAGATGCCGATGCAAGGCGTTCCGCACCCTCCGCAGTGCTCGGGGTTGGTCTGGAAATCCACGCAGTCGTGGCCGCAACGGTCGCGACCGGCCGGGCATTCCGAGGTGCAACTGCCGCCGACGCACGCCTCGTCCGGTCCGCATTCGTTCCAGCACTCGCCGCAGTTCCGCCAGTCCTTCGACGTGTCGGTGCACTTCCCGTCGCAGTCGATACCGCCGTCCGGGCAGTCGCACCAGCCGCGGTCGCAGCGCGCCCCCTCCGGGCACTCGTTCCCGCACCAGCCGCAATGCTCCAGCGACTGCTGCCCCTCGGAACACTCGTCGTCGCACCACAGCGAGCTCGTGTCGCATTCGATCGTGTTGAGGAACGAGATCTGGAGCCGGTGGCTCGACCCCTCCTCGAAGTATTGCCAGCCCGCCCCGGTCGCCAGCGGGTAGTTCCCCGAGTAAAGCGTGGCCTTGGCGTACACGCGGTCGTTGCAGTGGTCCCCCGGGCGGACCGAGAACAGGAACTCGAACCCGCCCTCCGCGTTCGCCGCGTCCAGCTCGATCGTCTCGCGGTGCAGGCACCGGCGGTCGTCGCGCGGGTTCTGGTCCGACCCCACGCCGATGATCTCCAACTCCACCGACGTGATCTCCTCGACCGCGAACCGGTTCGTGTAGACCTCGATCAATACCTCGGTCCCTTGCACCTCCCGGCACGACGTCACCACCGGCGATGCCAGCCCCAGGCACAGGAACCCGAACAGCGTGCGCTTCATTCCGCGCTCCTTTCGCACCGGACGGGACGCGCACTCTCCACGGGCGCGCCGCCCCGGAAGCTTGGCCCACCGCGGACGGGGAGTCAAACCAGTCGAGGGTCACCACGCGGCCGCGAGCAGCAGGCCGAAGCCGCCGGGGGCCAGCCACGGCGCCAGCCCGACACCGCCCCCCGCCGGCGGGGACGACAACGGCACGAGCGGTCCCTCTTCTCCGTCGTCCGCCGGAACGCCGGACGACGACGGCGCGGCCTCGCCGGCCCCGGCCCCCGCTTCTCCCGCCCCGGCCGCCGGACCGCCCGACGCTTCCCCCGGTGCCTCGCCGGGGTCGTCGTCCGTCAGCCAGCAGATGAACCCCGACAACGCCAGACCGCCGCCGATGCCCCAGCCGAGCGCGTGGGGGATCCACACCGGGTCGTCGGAAATGAAGTAGAACGCCCCGAACCCGATCATCACCAGCCCCCCGGCGATGACCAGCGAACGACCCACCACGCGCTGGGTCGTCAGCGGGTCATCGACCAGCACGAAGGCCGTCGGCACCGCCAGCAGCCCGCCCACCGCGAACAGCGCGATGGCGGAGCCGGTCTCGGTCTTCGAACCGTACGACCCGTAGGCTGCGGCCGGGGCCGGCGGCAGGACGAGCAGGACGGCGGCGGCGAGCGCGACCGGGACCGCGCCGCCGACGGTCGGGACCGGGAACCTGGAACGCGGGCCCATGCGCCGATGATAGCCCGGGCCGGAGGCGGAGGCGAGACGTCTTGTCGTCCGGAAATCGTTGCCGGAAACTTGCCCGCACGAATTGGCGCGTGGCAGATTCGGCCGAGGCGCGACCGGCCGCTCGAACCGTCGGTCCCGCGGAGCCCGATGGCGAACCTCGCGGAAGACAACCCCGAGCTGTGGACCCGCGCGCGCGAGTTGGCGCGCGGCCGCGGCGAGCGGCTGTCGACCCTGCACCTCCTGGGCGCCCTGGCCGACGGCCACGGTCCCGCCCGCGGGCTGCTCGCCTCCCACGGCGTCGACGGTACCTGGATCCGGCTGCGCGCCGCCGGCCTGTTCGAACATCCCGAGGTCGTGGCGACGGCCGAGGCGGCGGCCGCGCGTTTCGCGGCGCAGCTCAAGGCCCGCTCCGTCGGCGAAGTGCACCTGCTCGCCGCCCTCCTGCGCCTCGACGAGTCCGTCGCGCGACGCGTCCTCCATGCGGGCGGCATCGACATCGAGGCCTTCGCCGCCGCCGTCCACGGATTCCTCACCGGCGCGGCCCGCTGGAGGTCCCGCGCCCGCACGCCCACCGCGCCCCCCCAGGTCTCCTCCCGCATGGAACCGGCTCGCGGAGGACGGACGCTGCCGGCGCCGCGGCCTCGTCCGCTTCCGGCAACCCGTCCCGCCCCGGCGCCCTCGACCACAACGCCGTCCGCGACCCTCTCGCCGGGCGCCGCCGCCCAGCCGGAGCCCGCCCCGCCGGTGCCCAGGCCGACCGCGCCCGCACCCCGGCCGGTCGTCCGGCGCCCGCCGACTCCGGAGCCCGAGCGTCCGGCGGGCGGGCCCCGCAGGACTCCGGCGGCGATGCCCGCCGCGCGGCCCGCCCGCGCCGTGTCCCCGAAGTCGCGGCCGAAGCCGACCGTCGGCCCGTGGCTCACGGCCCACGCGCGCGACCTGCGTCGCGCCGCCGCCGAGGGACGCTTCGACCCGGCCGTCGCCCGCGAGGACGTCGTGGCGCGGCTGCGCGACGTGCTCCAGAAGCGGCGCGCCTCCTCGCCCTGCCTCGTCGGCCTGCCGGGTGTCGGCAAGTCGGCCGTCGTGCACGCGCTCGCCGCACCGTCCCCCGCCGCCGACGACGACGCACTGCAACTGCTCGAGGTGCCGCTCGGCGCCTGGTTCGGCGGTCCGCGCGAGGGTGCCGCCGAGCGGATCCGCCGGATCGCCGACGAGGCCCGGGGGCTCGGTACCCGCGTCGTCTTCGCCGTCGGCGACCTCGGGGCGTTCGTGCGCGCCGTGGTCGATGCGGGCGACGGCGCCGACGCCGCCCTGCGCGACGCCCTCGAGGCGCGCGCGTTCGCCGTGCTCGCGGAGACCGACCCGGCGGGCTGGGAGCGCGCCCTGCGCCTGTCGCCCGTCCTGGCCCGGTGCTTCGGCGCCGTGGAGGTCGGCGAGCCGGACGACGAGGCGGCCCGGCGGATGGTCGAGGCGGTCGTGCCGCGCTACGCCGAGCACCACGGCGTGGAGATCGCGCCCGCCGCCGTCGAGGCCGCCGTGCGCGTGGCCCGCCGGTACCTCGTCGGCCGCGCGCTGCCCGACAAGGCCCTGCAGCTGCTCGACCTGGCCGCCGCCCGCGCCCGCCGCGCCGGCGCCCAAGTCGCCGGGGCCGCCGAGGTGGCGGCGGTGGCGGGCGAGTTGGTCGATGTGCCGGCCGAACGGCTGCTCGCCACCGACGGCCAACGGCTGCTCGCGCTCGAGGACGAGCTGGGCCGGCGCATCGTCGGGCATCGCCCCGCCCTGGCCCGCGTCGCCGACGTGCTGCGCCGCAACGCCGCCGGCTTCCGCGGCCGCCGCCCGATCGGCTCGTTCCTGTTCCTCGGCCCCACCGGCGTCGGCAAGACCGAAACCGCCCGCGCCGTCGCCGAAAGCCTGTTCCCCGGCCGCGAGAACCTGCTGCGGCTCGACATGAGCGAGTACGCCGAGCCGCACGCGGTCGCACGGCTGGTCGGCGCGCCGCCGGGCTACGTCGGCTTCGAGGCCGGCGGCCTGCTCTCCGACGCCCTGCGCCGCCGGCCGTACCAGGTCGTGCTGCTCGACGAGTTCGAGAAGGCGCACCCCGACGTTCATCGGCTGTTCCTCCAGGTCCTCGAGGACGCCCGGCTCACCGACGGCCGCGGGCAGACGATCGATTTCCGCAACGCCGTCGTCGTGATGACCAGCAACCTCGGCTCGGAGCTGTACGCCGAACGGCGCGCGGTCGGCTTCGGTCGGGCGGCGGACGCGCCGGAGGCGAACGTCGTGCTGGCCGCAGCGCGCCGGGCCCTGCCGCCGGAGCTGTGGAACCGGATCGACGAGACGCTGGTGTTCGAACCGCTCGGCGTGGACGAGATCCGCGCCATCGCCCGCTTGCTGCTCCAGGGCACCTTCACCGCCGCCGCGGCGGGGCGCGACGTGACCGTTGCGGCGGACGACGAGTTGGTGGACCATCTGCTGGCGGCCGGCGGCTACGAGCCGGCGCTGGGCGCGCGACCGATGCGCCGCGCGATCCAGCGGCTCGTGGAGGGCCCGCTGGCGCGAGCCCTGCTGCGGCCCGACCTGCCGCGGGGCGCGCGCCTGCGCGTGGGCGTGCGCGACGGGGCGGTCCAGGTGACCGCGGAGCCCCCGACCGCGGAGGTGGCCTGTGCTTAGGGACGCCGACGGAACACCCCTCCCCCAGCGCTTCGGCCCCTACACCCTGTTCGACCTGATCGGCCGCGGCGGCATGGCCGAGATCTTCCTCGGCCGCACCTTCACCGGCCTCGGCGGCTCCCGCCTCGTCGCCGTCAAACGCATGCTGGCCCACCTCTCGGCCGACGAGCAGTTCGGGCGGATGCTGATCGATGAGGCCAAGCTGTGCGCGCCCCTGCGCCACGCCAATATCGTCCAGGTCTTCGACCTGGGGCGGATCGATGGCCGCCTGCACATCGACATGGAGTACGTCGAAGGGCTGGACCTCCATCAGCTCCTGCGGCAGTGCACCCGCCGCCGGCTCCCGTTCCCGCCGGAGTACGCGTTCTTCATCCTCGAGGAGGCGAGTCGCGGCCTCGCCCACGCCCATCGCGCCGCCGACGACGCCGGCCGGCCGCTCGGCATCGTGCACCGCGACCTGTCGCCGACCAACGTGCTGGTCTCCTTCGAGGGCGAGGTCAAGCTGTGCGATTTCGGCATCGCCCGCGCCACCACCGAGGCGCTCGGGCACGCCGCCGCCGTCGAGGAGGCCGAGACGCTGCGCGGGAAGTTCTCGTACATGTCCCCCGAGCAGGCCCGCGGGGACGAGGTCGACCAGCGCGCCGACGTGTTCGGCTTCGGCATCCTCGTCTGGGAGTTGCTCGCCGGCCGCCGCCTGTACAAGGGCGGCAACGAGGTCGAGACGCTGCGCCTGGCCCAGGCGGCGGCGATCCCGCCGCTGCCCCGCCGCGGCCGCCCCTGGGAGGACGAGGCCCAGGCGCTGATCGACCGCGCTCTCGCCCCCCGGCCCGCCGACCGCTTCCACGACACCGACGCCCTGCACGACGCGCTCCGCGACATCGTCCTCGGCTTCGACATCCGCTGCAGCCAGCTCCGGTTCGCCGAGTTCCTCCGCGAGAACTTCGCCGAGGAGATCGTCACCCTGCGCTGCGACCGCGAACGGGCGCTCGACCTGATCACACCCCCCCGACCCGGCGCCGGCCAGGGCGGCGACGGACCCCCCGACGGCGTCGAACGCCGGTCCCCCCGCGCCGGCCCCACGATGCTCTGACGCCTCAGCCGCGCGCCGCCGCGCCGTACAACCCCCGCGCCCGGATGAACCGCTCCACCGCCGGGTCCAACCGCCCGCGCACCTCCGCTCCCGCCGCCAGCGCCTCCCGCAGCGCCGTCGAGCTGACGTCCGGCACCACGAGCCCCGAAGGCTCCGGCTCGTGCCCCGCCCGGCCGATCACCAGCGGCTCCGCCAGCCGCTCCACCTCGTCGAAACGGTGCCAGGACGGTCGGTCGCCCAGCGTGTCCGAGCCGACCACCAGTCGCCAACGGACCGCAGGGTGGGCCTCGCACAGCGCCGCCACCGTCTGCAGCGTCAGGCTGGGCCGCGGCAGCGTCTCTTCGATCGACGAAACCTCCACCCGCGCCAGCGGCGCGAACGCCAGACGCGTCATCGCCAGCCGCTCGCCCCACGGAGCCATCCGCTTGCCGAACGGGTGGTCGAACGTCGGCACCACCAGCAAACGGTCCAACTCGCCCGTCGCCAGCGCCAGCGCGGCGACACACAGGTGTCCCAGGTGGGGCGGGTCGAAGGCTCCGCCGAAGATGCCCCAGGTCGGTCGCGACTCGACCATCACCCCGCGAGGCTACCACCCGCGGACCACCCTGCCAACGCACCCGGCACCGGTCGATCGATAGACCTGCCCGGCGCCCATTCGCGCCGGGCAGCGACCTCCTGGTTAGGGAGGCCAGGCAGGAAAGGAACGGGTGGGTTGTCATCGCCCTCGACCGGACGGTCGCATGGGCGGAGGGACAGGGTAGGGCCCGCGCTACACGCTGGGGGGGGAGACCGCGATAGCACGGGCCCTACATCGAAACCCGATGTGCTGCCTTGCCGCTCCCGTGCCAACCAATGGGCGCCACCTCGCCGCACGGCGCAACCGTCACCCATCCGATCCGTCAACGCATGGATATCGTGAAATTTCGATCGATTCCGGCGCCGCCGCGTGAGGCGAATCCGCCGGAAGGAAGACCGAGCGCTCCGGGGATTCGGAGCGGCCCGTTCGACGTCCCTCATGCCGTTTTCAGTGTAAGACGTCCAATCTACAGTGTTTTCTGGAGCGGGGTTTGTTTCATTCCTGCAAGGATGTCCGTTTCAGCCGTGCAGAAGGGGTGCCGTGGATCCTCGATTCAGCCTGTTTTCCCGGCCTTGTCCAGCCGTGCCTTGAGCGCGGCCAACTCGTCATCGACCCCGCCCTGCTTCTCGAGCTGCCGGAACTTCCCCTCGATCTCCGCATCCTTGCCGACGCCCAGCAGCTCGTCGAGCTCCCGTTCCGCCTCGATCGTGTCGAACCGCTGCTCCAACTCCTCGAACCGCTCGACCGCCGTCGGACCCTTCCCGTCGCTGCCGAGGCGCGTGCTGAGCGGCTTGTCGGTGCCGCCCTTGCGCAGTTGGGCCTGGGTGACGAGCGTGCCCTTGCGGGCGGCGAAGGCGTCGCGCTCGACTTGGAGTCGGGCCATCTGGCGGATGATCTCCTGGGTTTCCGCGTTCGCCTCCTGGGCCGCTTGCGTCTCGGCGACGGCCTGGGTCAGCAGGTCGTGGCGACGGTTGAGGGCGTCGCGGGCGAGCGCTTCCTGTCCGCTGCGCAGGGCGACGGCGGCCTTGCGGTACCACTGGTCGGCCTCCTCCTGCAGCAGCTTCGCCTTCTGCTCGTGCCGCTTCGCCTCGCCCTTGAGCTCGGTCATCGCCCGCTTGCCCTGGCGGATCGCCTTGTCCATGTCCTCCAGGGCCAGGTCGGCCAGCTTGGACGGGTTCTCGAGCTTGTCCAGCAGCGCCGAGACGTTGCCGGAGATCGCGCGCCCCAATCGCTTCACCACGCTCATGCTCCACCTCCTCCGCTCGGCCCCATCTCCCGTTCGAGCGCGCGGGCGAGCGAGTCCCGGGCGCGGGTGTCGTAGTGCACGTAGCGCACGCCGGCCGCGTCGGCGGCCTGTTCGTCGAACCGCGAGTCGCCCACCATCACCGCGGCGGTGGGGGGTACGTCGAGCCGCCGGAGGGCGGCGTCGAGCAGGTCGGGAGCGGGCTTGGGTCGCGGGACGTCGCCGGCCCCGACGACCGCGTCGAGCAGCGGCTCGAGGTCCGCGGCGCGGAGGATCTCCTGGGCCACCGGCGTCGGCGAGTTCGTCACGCAGGCCGTGCGGATGCCCCGCGCGCGCAGGTCGGACAGGACGGCCCGGGCCTCCCGGTCCACGCCGACCCGTCCGACGTGCTCGCCGAAGTGCGACTCGTAGTGGTCCGCGACCTCGCGGGTCGTCGGTCCCGGCACCAGCTCCCGCGCGTCGTCCTCGACGCTCTGGCCCCAGCTCGCGTCGAAGGCGGACCGGGACACGTCCGGAGCGCCGAAGTGGCGGGCCGCGGCCCGCACCAGGCCGTACCATGCCTCGTAGGTGTCGACGAGCACCCCGTCGAGGTCGAACAGCACGGCGCGGATCGGTTCGGTCAACGGCACCACTCCCGGGCCCGAGACTACCGGACCCGGCTTCTTCCCGGCAAGCGGCCGCGCCGCGCCGCCGGCAGCCGATACCCTCCGGCACCCGTTGATGCTATGGTGACGACGATGTCCGGGCCCTCCAAGAAGGAGCTGGCGCGAGTTCGCGAGTTGCTGCTCGAAGGGCGCGGCGAGCAGATCGCCGAGGGGCTCGACCTGTGCGTGGCGCTGGCCGCCCCGGCCGTCGCCCCGCTGCTCGTCGAGGCGTTGTCCCGCGGCATCCTGGTCGGCGCAGAACGCGCGCGCGGCCTGTCCGTGCTCGCCGACCTCGGACTCGCCTACCCGCTCGACGACATCCGCGCCGACGGCTGGCTCGAGCGGCTCGGCGAGGGCGTCGCGGGGTTCCGCGAGGTCTGCGACATCCTCGGACGCACCTTCTTCGGCATGTCGACCCTGCTCGGCGTCCAGGTCACCAACCTCGAGGTACAGCCCGACGACTTCCAGCGCAGCCGCGTCGGCTTCACGCTCGGCGACGGCCGGTCCGAGTCGCTGACGCTGCGCGAGTTCAAGCGCCGGATCGTCGCCGCGATCCTGGAGGACAAGCCCGAGCTCGCCGCGGTCGAGCTGCCCCTGGACCGCGACCGGACGATCACCCTCCTCGGCAGCCGCCACATCCTGCTCGCCGCGCTCTTCGACTGGTCCCTCGCATGGGTCTATTTCGGCGAGCCGCCGCGCAAGCTCTCGGACGTCCACATCGATGCGCTGCACGGCGACCAGCCCGTCGCCGTGACCCTGGAAGTGCTCGTCGCCCGCCTCCGGCAGGAGGTCGAGGACGAGTGGCAGCGCTACCTGGACCCGCTCGGCGGGATCGATGCCGACCTCGTCCAGCGGGCCGCGGAGCTGCTGCCCACCGACCCGGCGCGCGCCGCCGACCTGCTCGGCGGGCTCCTGCGCTTCGTGCTCGACTACGGCCGCCAGCCCAACCGCTCCGGACCCGACCGCTCGGTGCTCGCCCTCGTCTGCGAAGGCCTCGCGCTGCTCGGCCGCGCCCATGTCGCCTCCGAGCCCGAGATGGGCCGCTACGGCGAGGAGGTGCTGCGGCTCGGCGTCCAGGTCTTCCCCGGCGCCCCCGGCGTCGAACACCTCCATCTGGCGCTCGGCGAACACCTCGTGCACACCGCCCGCGAGGGCGAAGCGCTCGGCCACCTGCGTCGCGCGGCGGCGCTGGGGGCGTCCGCGGACGCGGTCGAGCCGCTGCTGGTCGAGGCGCTCTTCCGCTCGGAACGGCTCGTCGCCGCCGCCGTGGTCTATCGGCAGCTCGCCGCCCGCGCGCCCAGGGCGGCCGAACGCGTCGGCCAGCCGATCCTGGCGGTGCTCAAGGATCGGGCCGCCGCCGTGTTCCGTGCGCTCGACGGCATCGACCCAACCGGGGACTGATTGTGCTAGGCTGCGCGGGCGAGGGAGGACGGTGATGAACGTGCGGTGGTTCGCGGCACTGACGGTGGCGATGCTGGCGGCAGCGTCCGTCGGCGGGGTCGCCCGGGCGCAGGACTTCCCCGAGAACCCCCTGATCCAGCAGGGCGTCCAGTTGTACAACGACCTCGAGTACGAGGCCTCGGTCGATGCCCTCCAGCGGGCGCTGGTCCGCGCCGAGAACGTCCCGGAGCAGAAGGTCGCGATCTTCAAGTTCCTCGCCCTGGATTACCTCGTGCTCGGCCGCCAGGAGGACGCCCGCCAAGCCTTCCGCCAGCTCCTCGCCATCCAGCCCGAGTTCCAGCTCGACCCGGCCGTCTTCTCCCCCGAGTACCGCCAGTTCCTCGAGGGCGTGCGCGCGGAGTGGGAGGGCCAGGGCCGACCGGGCTGGGTCTCGCCCCAGTCCCGCCTGCGCCCCGCGACGATCGACCACCGGATGCCGGACGAGGCGGTGCGCGGCGAGAGCCTCGACCTGCAGGCCACCGTCGAGGACCCCGACGGCCGCGTGCGCCGGTTCGTCGTGGCCTACCGCTCCGCCGGCC
The DNA here is from genome assembly GCA_016930215.1 of Deltaproteobacteria bacterium. Classification (GTDB taxonomy): domain Bacteria; phylum Myxococcota_A; class Polyangia; order DRWM01; family JAAZOP01; genus JAAZOP01. Next base: position 18,394 of record JAFGHH010000577.1, on the reverse strand, counting down.
AGTCGGACTTCGCACGGATGGAGGCCCAGGCCACGTCCACCGGCTACGCCGCCACGATCGCCGGCGATCGGGTCGAGCCGCCGGTCATCGAGTACTTCTTCGAGGTGCTCGACGACGGGAACAACGTCGTCGGCCGCAAGGGCGACGAACGGACCCCGTTGCGCGTGCCGGTGCCGAGCGGCGAGGACGACGGCTCGTGGTACACCTCGTGGTGGTTCTGGACCATCGTCGGCGTCGGCGTCGCCGCCGCCGTCGCCGTCCCCGTCGGCATCGTCTACGGCACCTCCGGCGAGTCCAACGACCCCGCCTCCGTCACCATCATCCTCTGCGACCCAGAAGTCCCCGGCGACTGCGGACCATGAACGAGCAGATCTGGCGCCTGTCGGTGCGGACCGCAGGCACGTCGCTCGACGCCCTCTCCGGCGCGATGTACCTCGCCGGCTACGAGGGGATCGAAATCCTCCCCGAGGCCGGCGACGGCGACGACCACGTCACCGTCCGCGCCTACGCCGTCGCCCGACACGGCCTCGAGGAGCTGGCGCGGGTGGTCGCCGCCGTGCCCGGCTGCCTGGTGGGACGGATCGAAGAGATCGAGGTCGAGGACTGGGCCGAGGGGTGGAAGAAGCACTTCCAGCCGCAGGAGATCGGCGCCACGCTCGTCGTCCTCCCGCCCTGGGTCTCGCCCAAACACCACCCCGACCGGATGCCCGTGGTGATCAACCCCGGCCACGCCTTCGGCACCGGCACCCACGCCACCACCCGCCTCGTCCTCGAGGCGCTCGAGCGCGCCCGGCCCCACGTCCCGCTTCGCGGTCCGGTGGTCGACCTCGGCACCGGCTCCGGCATCCTCGCCATCGCCGCCGCCAAGCTCGGGCTCGCCCCCGTCACCGCCATCGATGTCGACCCCGAGGCGCTCTACGAGGCGCAGGAGAACGCCCGGGCCAACGCCGTGCACCTGCTGGTGCGCACGGTCGAGGGCGACGTCCAGGACGTTCCCGACGGCGCACGCCTCGTTCTGGCCAACCTCTCCGCCCCCGTCCACCGCTCCATCGCTGCAAGACTCGCCCCGCGCCTCCAGCCCGGCGGCCGCGCCCTGCTCTCCGGCCTGCTCGCCGACGAGACCGACGGCATCGTCGCCGCCTGGCCCGCGGGCTGGGAACACCGCGTCGCCGTCCTCGAGGAGTGGGCGCTCGTCGAGCTCGTCGCCCCGTCATGACCATCCTCCGGCTGCGGCTCGAGTCGCCCGCGCCGGCCGACGGCCGCCTCGAGGTCTCCGGCCCCGAGCACCGCTACCTGTCCCGCGTGCGCCGCGTCCGCGCCGGCGAGCCGGTCGAGCTGTTCGACGGCGCCGGCCGCCGCTGGCGGGGGATCGTCGAGCGGATCGGTCCTGCGAGCGCCGTGCTCTCGGGGCTGGCGGAGCAGGCGCCGGTCGTCACCGTCCCGCTGGTCCTGGCCGTCGGGCTGGGCCGCGGCGAGCCGCTGGCCCGCGTGGTGCGCGCGGCGGCGGAGCTGGCGGTCGACCGCGTCGTGCCGCTGCTCTGCGCGCGGTCGCTCGCACGCGGTTCCGCCGGCGGCGCGGTCGTCGGTCGCCTGCGTCGCGTGGCCGCCGAGGCGTTGCGGGCGGGCGGCGCCGGGCGCGCGCCGCAGATCGACGAGCCGGTGTCGCTCGACGCGTGGTGCACGGAACTCCCGCCCGACGCCGCGAAGCTCGTGCTGGATCTCGGCGGCGAGCCGCTGCGGGAGGCGGTGGCGGCCCGTCGCGACCCGCCGCCGGTCGCCTGGGTGCTGGTCGTCGGCCCGGAAGGCGGCTTCGCGCCGGAGGAGCTGGAGCGGCTGGCCGAGGCCGGTTTCGTCCGCGTGGCGCTGACCGACTTGCCGCTGCGCGTCGAGACCGCCGCCGTCGGCGCCGTCGCCGCCCTCCGGGCCCTCGTCGGGTAGCTACCTCGGAAGTGCGAGAATCTGACGGGCGCGCTCGAGGTACGCGTGCAGGTCGGTGATCGGCCACAGCAGGTCGATCAGTCGCCGGACCCCCGGCGCCCGCATCATCGCCAGCACCTCGACCGACACCAGCCGCGCCCGTTCCGGCGCCGTCCCGTCGCACGCCAGCGTCTCCAGCCGGCAGCGGCACGCGCTTCCCAGCACGCTCAACGCCAGCACCGCGTCCTCGATCGCCTCGTCGTCGGCGCCCGACACGGCGTCGGCCACGGCGGCGCAGGCCCCGGGCGGCCGGAGGCGGGCGAGCCGGCCGAGCGTCCGGCGTCGCGCGTGGAGGTTCGTGTCGAGCAGCAGGACGCTCCAGGACGCGTCGTCGGCGCCGAGCCGCGGGGCGACGGCATCGACGAACGCGGCGCGCGTCTCCCACAGGTCGAGCGGCACGCCGGCGCGCGTGCCGCGCACCACCATCTTCGCCAGCTTGTCGCGGGCCTCCGGCAGGTCGAGCCTCACGGCGTACTGGGCCGCGAGCCACGGGATCACGGTCTCCACGTCGTCGTCGATCAGCTCCACCAGCCGCCGGCGCGAGTCCTCGTCGCCGAGGGTCGCCAGCGCGGCGTGGTGCAGCGCGAGCTGCCGCGCCTCGAACTGCACGTGCTCGCGGTCCTCCCGGTACTCGGTCAGCTCGCTTAGCCTGGCGACCAGGTCCTTGCGCGCCGTGTCCAGCTCCCGCGTCCGCCGTTCCCCCGCCGCCCCTTCGGGAACGTCCCGCCCCTGTGCCTCGAGCCAGTCGGCGAAGCGGAGGATCGCCAGATACGCCTCGCGCGCCTCGGGGGAGGTCGACGAGGCCATCCGGACCAGCGACGGGATGTCGGCCGGGTCGGTTCCCAGCGCGGCGACGTAGAACTCCGGCCGCGCCGGCACGCTGGTGTCCGGCGTGCCGAGCCGCCGCCGGGTGTCCGCCAGCAGCGCGGGGTCGCCGAGCCCCACGCGGGCCGCCTCCAGCCGCGCGAACAGGAACTCGCGGACCCCCTCGCGACCTCCGTCCGCCGTCCACCGCTCGAGGAGCGGCCGCAGCGCCGCGGCGTCCGCGCGCAACAGCAACGGCAGCAGCTCATCGACCGAGTTCGCGGCCCAGGTCGAGTCGAAGGTGGTGGTGCGTTGTGCCAGGTCGAGCGCGTAGGCCGTGGCGTCGGGGCCGCCGAGGGTCGTCAGGGCGTTCGCGGCCTGCTCCCAGACCGTCCAGTTCTCGCCCTCGAAGCGCCGCGCCAGCTCGACGATCCGGGGAACGGCCGATGCATCCTCCAGCTCGGCCAGCGCCGTCGCCGCGTGGCCCAGCAGCCACGGTGCGTCCTCCTCCGGCGGGTCGTCGAGCAGCGCCCGCAGCGGCTCGGCCGCCTCGGTGTAGTACAGCAGGCCGGCCCAGCGCGCGGCGTCGTCCAGATCGCCGGAGCGGGAGCGCAGCTCCGCGACCATCCCGGCCCGGCCCTCCGTCGCGCCCAGGCACCAGTACCAGCCGTCCCCGTGCGGCTCGCTGCAGTCGAACGGCCGTGCGGCGGCCGTCGCAGTCGGGACGAGCAGCATGACGGTGAGCAGCGCGCGGGACAGCAGGCGGTGGACCATCGCGACCTCCCGGGCTCCGGGTATCACGAGCCTCCGCGACCCGCAAGGATTGCCGCTTTCGGGCCTTTCGGCGCCCGCCGGAGTACGATCGGGGCGTGGGACGCGCGGTGTCGTCGTCGCTCCTCGTGCTGGTCGGCGTGGCCGCCTGCGCGGCCGGACTGCCGGAATCGCTCGAGTGGCCCTGCGGCGACCCGGTGGACCCGCTCGGGGAGGACCCGCCCGCGGAAGACGACGGCGTCGTCGCGGCCGGGGCGGCGGACGCGGACCCGGAACCGCCGCCCGACGACCCGCCGCCGGAGGGCGCCGCGGAGCCGGAGGCGCCGGTCCCCCAGGGCCTCGACGCCGATGCCCTGGTCGCCCTGACGACCGATGAATGCTACGCGCAGCTCGACGCGTGGCAGGTGCCCTACGAGCGCGTCTCCAACGCGCCGTCGGGAATCGCCGACCCGGTGCGGCTCACCGGACCCGTCGCCGGCGTGACCTACGTTCTCCCGTGGCGCGTGACGAACCACCACGACGTCCTCGATTGCCGGCTGGCGGCCGCGCTCGCCGAATGGTCCGTCCTGCTGCGCGCGCTCGACGTCGTCGAGGTGCGGATCTACTCGTTCTACCGCCTGGGCTCGCGCCAGGGCGTGGGCGCCGCGTCGAGCGGCCGCCGGTCGCAGCACCACTACGGCTTGGCGATCGACGCCCGCTGGTTCGTGCTCGAGTCGGGCGACGTCCTGGACGTGCTGGTCGACTGGCGCGACCCGGGGACCGACGAGACCTGCGACGGCTCCGTGGACGACCCGCGCGCCGCCGTGCTGCTCGCCGCCTACTGCGGCGCCTGGACCGCCCGGCTGTTCCACGTCCAGCTATCGCCCGCGCACAACCGGGAGCACGCGAACCACTTCCATCTGGACCTCGGCGGCGGCAACGGCGGCCGGTATCTCGACTGAACCGCGCCGCGTCGTCGTCTGCGGCCGGTCGCGTCGCAGCCGCCACAGCTTCCGCCCCAGCAGGAACAGCGCGAACGCCGTGAGCATCCCGGGCACCACGAGCACGAACGCGGTGACCAGCACCTTGATCGCGGGCGAGGCGTCGTGCAGCACGGACGGGATCAGATCGGCGGCACCGAAGCGCTGGAGGGCGGTGATCAGGTCGGCAAACATCCGTCGGAGGTCCTTTCGAGCGGCCGCAAGCCGCGCTCTCGACCTCCAGTCTGCGCCCGCGGCGCTCACGGCGCGGTCACCCGGTTCCCACGGCGCGGTCGGGTTGCCTTCACGCCTGCGTCCGCCCCGCGTCACGGCCGGGTCACGGCCGCGGCCCGCACGGCGCGGTCCCGACGACCATCACTACGACGCCCACGCCCACGCCCGCGAACCCGGGCGACCCTCGCAGCCGTTGACGAATGCCTCGATCATGTCGAGGATGCGGGTCGGCGCGGAGTTCCGCGCCCGAAGGAGCGCTGTGGCGGAACCGGAACCGGTCGTCGGCTCGGGGTTGGTGGACCCGCAGGGGCGCCACCTGACCTACCTGCGCCTCGGGATCACCGAGCGCTGCGACCTGCACTGCGCCTACTGCAACGTCGCCGGGGCGACGAGCGACGGGCGCGAGGAGCTGCCGCTCGCCGACCTCAGGACGCTCGGCGTCGCCTTCGCGCGGCGCCTCGGGTTCCACAAGCTGCGGCTCACCGGCGGCGAGCCGCTGATGCGCTCCGACCTGCCGGAGATCGTCCGCGCGATGCGCGACGAGGCCGGCTTTCCCCGGATCGCGCTGACCACCAACGGTCGGCTGCTGGCCCGCCGCGTCCGGGCGCTGGCCGCCGCCGGCGTGCAGCAGGTCAACATCAGCCTCGACACGCTCTGTGCCGGCGCCTACCGCGAGGTCCGCGGCGCCGACGCCCTCGACGACGTCCTGCGCGGGATCGATGCCGCGCTCGCGGCCGGCCTGGCGCGGGTCAAGGTCAACGTCGTCCTCCTGCGCAGCGTCGGCTTCTCCGAGTTCGACTCGTTTCTCGCCTGGGGCGCCGGCCGCCCGATCGAGCTGCGTTTCATCGAGCTGATGCCGATCGATGGGCTGGACGAGTTCCACCGGCGCGAGCACGTCTCCAGCGAGCCGCTGATCGACCGGATCCTCGACGGCGGCTTCGTGCCGCAGGAGAGCGAGCCCGACGCCGGCCCGGCCGTGGTCTACGCCCGCTCCGGCGACCCGCTGCGCGTCGGCTTCGTCAGCGCGATCACCAAGCCGTTCTGCGAACGCTGCAACCGGCTGCGCGTCACCCCCCGCGGGGCGCTCAAGCTGTGCCTGTTCGGCCGCGGGTTCGTCGACCTGCGACCGTTCCTCGCCCAGGGCCCGGAGGCCGTCGCCGACGTGGTGCGCCGGGCGATCGTCGACCGCGAGGACGGGTTCCGCTCGATCGGCCGCCCCGTCGGCTGCGAGGCGGATCGCGGGATGCGGGGCATCGGGGGCTGAAGCGGGGGACGAGGGTGTGATGGACGAGCGCGGCGAAGTGGCGGCGGTGTGCGTGAGCCCGACGACCGGCACGGTCAAGAAGCCGGTCGAGCGGGCCGAGGTGCGGGCGGGCCACGGCCTGGTCGGCGACGCCCACGCGGGCGACTGGCACCGCCAGGTCAGCCTGCTCGGCGCCGAGGAGATCGAACAGGCGCTCGGCGGCTCGATCGCCGAGCAGGCCGGCCGCTTCGCCGAGAACCTCGCCGTCCGCCGCCTGCCCCCCGCGGCCTACCGGGTCGGCACCCGGCTGCGCGTCGGCGCCGACGTGCGGCTCGAGATCACCCAGATCGGGAAGAAGTGCCATACCGGCTGCGAGATCAAGAAGCTGACCGGCGACTGCATCATGCCGCGGCGCGGCCTGTTCGCAAAAGTGCTCGTCGGCGGCGTCGTCGCCCCGGGCGACGCGGTGGAGGTGGTCGAATGAAGCGCGGACAGCGCGGGCGCGTGGAGATGATCGATGTCGGCGACAAGCCGCCCACCACCCGCACCGGCGTCGCCTCGGGGTTCATCTCGATGAAGCCCGCCACGCTGCGCCGGATCCGCGACGGCTCGCTGCCCAAGGGCGACGTGCTCGCCGTGGCCCGCATCGCCGGAATCCAGGCCGCCAAGCGCACCCCCGAGTGGCTGCCGCTGTGCCACCCGCTGCCGCTGTCCTACGTCGCCGTCGAGCTGCAGCCGACGGCGCGGCCCGTCGGGATCCGGATCCGCGCCACCGTTCGCTGCACCGCGCCCACCGGCGTCGAGATGGAGGCGCTCACCGCGGTGGCCGCCGCCGCGCTCACGATCTACGACATGGTGAAATCGATCGACCGCGGGATGGAGATCGGTCCCGTCCGGCTCGAGCGCAAGGAGGGAGGCCGCAGTGGACTCTGGCGCCGCAACACCCCGCCCGGCCGCGGGCGTCGTGCTCAGCGACCGCGCCGCGCGCGGTGAATACGAGGACCAGAGCGGCCCCGTAATGCGCCGGTTCCTCGAGGCCTGGGGCTTCCGGGTCGCCGCCGTCGCCGTCGTGCCCGACGACCCGCAGCAGCTCGTCGCGCGGCTCGACGAGTGGCACGCCGCCGGTACGGCGCTCGTCCTGACCAGCGGCGGCACCGGCATCGGCCCGCGCGACCGGACCCCCGAGACGCTGCGCGCCTGGGCCGACCGCGACGTCCCCGGCTTCGGCGAATGGATGCGCGCCGAGAGCGCCCGCCACACCATCACCGGCTGGCTCTCCCGCGGCGGCGCCTGGCTCAAGGACCGGATGCTGATCGTCGCCCTGCCCGGCAGCCCGAAGGCGCTCGAGGAGATCCTCCCGGGCCTCGAGCCGATCGTCCGCCACGCCCTGTCGATGCTCGAAGGGAAGGGGCACTGACCGATGCCGCCGATCCTGCGCTACGACGAGGCCCTCGCGCGGATCGCGACGCTGCCGCCGCTCGCGGCGACGGAGGAGCCGCCGCTGGGAGAGGCGCGCGGGCGCGTGCTGGCCGCCGACCTCGTCGCGCGCGAGGACCTCCCGCCGTTCGACAACTCCGCGATGGACGGCTTCGCGCTCCGGTCGGCCGCGACGGCCCGGGCCTCCGCGGCGAGCCCGCTCCGGCTGGTCGTCGGGCCGACCGTCTACGCCGGCGCCCCGCTGCCCGAGGCGGAGACCTCGGCGGCCGGGACCGTGCGGATCATGACCGGCGCGCCGATCCCGGCCGGGTACGACACCGTGCTGCGACGCGAGGACGCCGCGCTGGAGACCGAAGCCGGGACGGAGCGGCTCGTGCTGCGCGCCCCCGTGCCCGCCGGGGCCCACGTGCGCCGCCGCGGCGAGGACACGGCCCGCGGCACGCGGCTCGTCGCGGCCCCCCGCGTGCTGACGCCGCAGCTCCTGGCCGTCGCCGCCGGGCAGGCGTACGACGCGCTGACGGTGCGGCGGAGTCCCGTGCTGCGGCTGGTCGCCACCGGCGACGAGCTGATCGAGGACCCGCACCGGCCGCTGGGACCCGGGCAGATCCGCAATACCTCGCTGCCGTTCCTCCAGGGCGAGGCCGCGCGGCTCGGCCTGCCGGCGGTGCGCGAGCCGCTGATGGCCGATCGGCTGGACGAGGCGGTGGCGCTCGTGCGGGCGTGGCTGCCGCCGAGCGCGACGCGGGAGCCGGGCACGGGCCTGCCGGAACCGAACCGCACCCTTCGGGGCGCGGCCTCTGCCGACGTGCTGCAGGTCGTCATCTCCACCGGGGCGGTCTCGGTCGGCGACCGCGACTTCGTCCCCGCGCTGGTGGAGCGGCTCGGGTTCGAGGTGCTGGTGCACGGAGCGTACGTGCGGCCCGGCAAGCCGGTGCTGGTGGCGCGCCATCCCTCGGGCGCGGTGGTCTGGGTCGGGCTGCCGGGCAACGTGCTGTCCACCGCGGCCGGCTTCCGGTTCTTCGCGCTGCCGGTGCTGCGCACGCTGCTCGGGCTGCCGCTCGTGCCCCCGCGCCCCCGCGCGCGGCTCGCGGCCGACTTCCGCAAGCCGGCGGAGCTGCGGTTCTTCGCCCGCGGCGCGCTGCGTCCCGAGCCGGACGGCGGCCTCACCTTCGTCGCCGAGAACCGCCAGGGCTCCGGCATGCTCACCGCCCTGGCCGGCACCGAGGGCTATGCCGTGATCCCCGAGGGCTCCGCCCGCGTCCCCGCCGGATCCCTCGTCGAGGCCGTCCCGGATTCCGAAGGGCTGTAGCCATCCGTCAACGTTGTTGATCGCTTCTCGGTGGACGACGCCACTGGCCTCTTCGGAAGGACGCCGCGGCGGCCCGGGCCGAGGTGCGGGCGGGTCGGATGTGGTAGGATGCCGACGGTCATGAGCGCGGACCCGTGGAAGCAGGTGGCGAACCAGGCGGCCCTCGGCGACCGCGTGGCCGCCCGCAGGCTGATCGACGGCGTCAGCCCCACCCTGCTGCGCCTCGTCCGCACGATCCTCGGCCCGGGCCGCCGTGCCGACGTCGAGGACGTCACGCAGGAGAGCCTGCTGCAACTCCTGGGAGCCCTCGAGTCGTTCCGCGGCGACTGCACCGTCGCACACTTCGCCTGCCGGATCGCCGTGCGGACCGCCGTGCGCGCCCGGCGACGCAGACAGACGCGGGACGCGGCGACGACCGCCGACTCCGTCGCCGTGGACGAGTCCCCCGCTGCCGGCGGGATGGCGGACGACGAGCTGGCCGCCGAACGCCGCCGCGCCGCCCTCCGCGCGTTGCTCGACGAGCTGCCCGAGGCGCAGGCCCAGACCCTCGCCCTGCGCATCGTCCTCGGCTGCTCGATGGCCGAGGTGGCGGAGACGACCGGGGCGCCGCTCAACACCGTACGCAGCCGCCTGCGGCTGGCCAAGGAGGCCCTGCGCCGGCGGATCCTCGAGGATCCCGCGCTGGCCGCCGTGCTGGAGGTGGACCAGTGACGCGGGTCGACCTGCACCCCGAAGAGCTGCTCGACGCCGAGCGGCGGGGGGAACTGGCTCCGGCCGAGCGGGTGCGGCTCGACGCGCACGCCGCCGCCTGCGCGGCTTGCGCCTTCGAGCGGGCGGCGTCGGCCGACTTCGAGGCCGAGCGGCTGCGCGAGCGGCCCGGGGACGAGGTGCTGGCGGGCCGCATCGCCGAGGCGACGGCGCAGGCTGCCGGCGCCGCTCCGCTTGAGGCCCTGGCGCCGGAGCACCGCCGGCCGCATGTCGGGCCCGCCCGCCTGCCGTGGTCCCGCCGGCTGCTCGTCGCGGCCGTGATGTTGTGCGCCACCGCCGCCGCGGCGCTCGGCGGCTTCTATGTCGCCGGGCGACTGCAGCCGCAAGAGCCCGAGACGGTGGCGCCGCCGTCCTCGTCCCCCGCGGCCCGCCCGTCGTCACCGGAGGCACCGCCTCCCGCCGAGGCGCCGGCCGCGCGGCACGCGGCGACGCATCCGGCAGCCTCTGAGACGCCGCCCGCGGCGCCACCCGACGAACCCGCTCCGCCCGCGGTCGCGCCGGCCGCTCCCGAACCGCAACGCCGCGTCCGGCCCGCCGCTTCCGCCGACCCGGCCGCGCCGCCTCCGCCGGGCGCCGCCGAGCTGTTGGCCGCTGCGACCGCCGCCCGGCGCCGTGCCGACTGGCCGGGCGCCCTCGAGCTGTTCCGCGAGCTGCGCCGGCGGTTCACCGGGACCCGCGAGGAGCTGGTCGCCCGCGTCACCGAGGGCCGCCTCCTGCTGGAGCAGCTCGGCGATCCGTCCGGCGCCCTGGCCCTGTTCGACAGCTACCTCGCGGCCGGCCACGGCGGCACGTTGGCCGAGGAGGCGCTCGTCGGCCGCGCCCTGGCGCTCGGCCGGCTCGGCCGGGCCGACGACGAGCGTGCGACGTGGCGGACGCTGCTGCGCGAGTTCCCGACCTCGGCCCATGCCGAGCGCGCCCGTGCCCGACTGGAGGAACTGCCCTGACCGCGCGGCGAGGCGACTTCCCGCGACGAGCGCGACCGGTGCATTGGTGCGCCCTGGCGCTCGTTGCTTTCGCCGCCGCGCCGGAGGTGTCGGCGGACGACGTCGCGGGTGCGTCGCCGTCGCCGCCGCCGCGGGCGCTCGTGCAGCTCGCCGGTCCGCCGGCCGACCTCGAGCCGATCGCCGCCAAGCTCTACGAGTTGCTGGCGGCGCTCGGGGTCGCGTCGAGCTGCGCACCGGTGGAAGCGATCGACCGGCAGGCGGTGCTCGCGAGCGTCGGCGACGTACCGTCGGACGAGGTGCGGGTCTGGGTCGACCTGTCGTTGCCGGAGTACCCCGCGATTCGTCGTCAGGCGTCGGTCTTCCTCGTCGGCGGCGAGCAGGACCGGGTGCTGGTCCGCCAGGTGCCGTTCGACGAGGAACACGTCGAGGCGTTCCGCGAGGAGGTCGCGCACGTCGTCGCCTTCGCGGTCGAGGGAGTCCTCGCCGCGCCGGAGCCGCCGCCCCCGCTGTCGCCGGAACCGCCACCGCCGCCGCCGCCGCCACCACCACCACCGCCACCACCACCACCACCACCACCACCACCACCACCACCACCGCCATCGCCGCCCGCGGTTCGCCTGGACCTCGGGCTCTCGTACGCGGTGGTCGGGTACTCCGACGTCGCGCCGGTCGCGCACGGCCCGGAGTTCCTATTCGGAGCGACCTGGATCCGCGACGGGTTGCGGCTGGTCGGGTGGCTCACCGGCCAGTACCGCCTGCCGCTCGAGGTGGCGGAGTCGCGGATCGGGCTGCGGCTGGACGAGGGAGGGCTGCGGCTGGCGGTGGGGCTCGAGTGGCCGCTGGGCGACCGGCCGGCGCTGCTGGCGGGGGTGGGTGCCGGGCTGGACATCGGGCACGTGCGGCCGACGGCGGGCACCGACGGTTCGGCGGCCCTGGAGCCGTCGTCGTACGAGACGACGGGGCTCGTGCAGGTCGTGCTCGGGTTGCGGGTGCGGCTGTTCGGCTCGACGGCGCTGCAACTCATGCTGGGTTGCGACGTCGGGCTCGGGAGCGTCTCCTACGTGGTGCGGGAGGGCTCGGAGACCCGCGCCGTGCTGACGCCGTGGCCGGCACGGCCGACGTTGGCCCTGCGGCTGACCACCGACCTGCTCGCCGGCGGGAGCTGAGTGCGGCACGTCGTCGCGTCGCGCGTCCTCAGACCCAGTGCCAGGTGGTGCCGTCCCAGTAGAGGATGAAGGCGTTGTCGGTGGCACGGCACTCCGCGCGTCCGTACACCGAGTCGGCAGTGCCGGCGATCAGGACGATTCGGTCGGCATCGATCACCCGCATCCGCTGGATGAACACGCCGCCCGTGCAGAAGTCCTCGCTCGGGTTGTGCGTTCCCGGCCACCAGCCGAGGTCGGTGAACTCGCCGTCCCGCCAGCGGACGAGCTGGTGCTCGGAATGGAAGTACAGGGTGCCGTCCGCGCCCGCCATGTCGCGGATCCTCGAATCGCCCCGGCAGGGCTCGGTCGACCCCGCAGTGCGGTCCTCCCAGTAGACGTCGGCCCAGTACCGGCCGTCGTAGTGGACCAGCCGACCACTGCCCCCGGCAGCCCACACGTCGTCGGCGCCGAAGCCCCAGACGTGGTCGAAGGTGGTGATCATCCGGGTCTCGTGGATGCGCCACGCGTCGCCCTCGAGCGACAGCACGGTGCCGAGCGAACCGACGAGGAAGACGTTCTCCTCGTCGGCCCACAGGTCGGCCAGATCCTCGTAGGGCAGCACCGCCGTCAGGGGCTCCCAGACCCCGCCATTCCATCGAACCACCTTCGCATCGGAAGAGCCCCCCACGAATCCGTAGGCCAGGTCGTCCCGCACGAAGAACGGCAACTGGATCGGTCCGGTGTCGACCCAGGACTCATACCCACCGGCATGGACCCACGGCCAGTCCCCCAGACCGTCCCCCGACGGTCTGCACAGTAGTCGGTCCGAGACCATCCCGAGGAACGCGGCTGGGCATCCGGGCAGGAAGCAGGACGTGCACGATGGCACAGAGCATGGCGCTTCGTAGAACGGGGTCCAGCCGGTGCCGTCGTTGACGTCGATCTCGACGCGGTGGATGCCCGGACTCCCTGTAGAGCCGTCGGCGCTCACCCACATTTCCTGCCATTGCTGCAACGAGTAGATCGTCTCGTCCTCGACCCAGACGTCGAGCGGAGTCCTGTCGCCGAACCGGCAGTCCTGGTTGGCCGGCGGGACCCACGGATCCCCGGACACGCCCCAGCCCGGCGAGCCGAGTCCCTCGACGGGCGGTGTGGGGACCGCGTCGGCGGCAGCCGATTCGACTTGGTCGTCGCCGTCGGTGGTGCTGCCGAGGAGCACCTCGCCGTAGCAGCCAGGGCCGGCCGCGCACAGCCCAAGCCACCAGCCCACGGCGACCGACCGTGGCACCGCGCTCCGATCAGGCCGTGCAGTCATGCCTCATCCTCCCACCGATCCCTGTGGCACGACGAGGCCGAAATGGATCAACCGCAATCGCGATCCGTGCAAGTGTCTGTCCCCACGTCCGAGCCGGCCCGAGCAGCCGCGGCCCACGCGACGGTCAACGCGGGTCGCAGAGCCCGCCGCTGCAACCGGCTGCGGCGAGCCAGGAGACCACGAACATCCGGCCGGGGAACACGTGGCGGGGCGCAGACATCGAGTCCTCCTGCCCATCTTGTGGCCGCAAGCCACGCAGATCGATCAACGGCACGCCGGGAACACTGCCAACGCAGCTCCTGCTCGACCGCGATCCCCGGACTCTGCCACGCGGAACCGTCCGCCCCGGACTGATCGCTTTGCGCAGGTCGAGGCCACAGGTACGATGTGGGCGTCTCGACCGGCGGCCCCGGAGGAGCGCGATGTCGAAGCCAGGTCGGCCCGGCCTGCTGGCCCTGATCCTCGCGATATCGGCGCTCGTCACCGCCGCCTGCGACCCGCAGCAGGTCCTCCTCGGAACCGAGCCGGATGCGACGGATGAGTCCGGCGGGCCCGACGCCGCCGCCGATGCGGACGCCGAGGACGGCGACGACAGACCGACGCCGCCGCCGATCGGCGACGCCGGCGACACCGGCTGGGGCGACTCCGACGCCCCGTGGCTTCCCGAGCCCGACGAGGTCACGATCTGCGAGGGCTTCGGCTCGACCCAACTCGACCTCTGGGCCGGCGATGATGGAGTGTACGTCGCCTGGAGCTGGATGGAGATCGATCACCCGGAGGGCGGTCCCTGGCACGCCGGCCCCGCCCACGGAAGGATCGATTTCAACGACGGCACCGGCTGGAGCCAACGCTGGGCGAGCGACCGCGACGTCGGCACCACCTGGACCAGCGGGGTCATGGTGTACGACATGGTCGGCCGGATCGGCGACCGCATCGCCACCAGGCTCGCCCACCCCGACAGGCTCCCGGCCTGCTCCTGGATGCTCGTCGGGCTCTGGACCTCCTCGCCGTGGGAAGGCCTTCCTCAGACGGCTTCGCAGCCGTTCGTCGTCGATGACGACCTCGCCTACGCGGTCTGGCCGGACGACGCCGCGGGAGACACGAAGATGATCCGCTGGGACGGAGCGACCTGGGGCGTCGTGCCGGCCGTGCTGCCGTACGACCGCGTCTCGCTGGTCTGGGCCGACGAGGACGACCTGTTCGTGGCCGGCGAACGAGGGACCGTCCTGTCGTTGGAGGGCGACTCCTGGCGGGTCCTCGACGCCGGCACGCTGGACAACATCGTCGCCATCTGGGGCTTCGGCCCCGACGACCTCTGGCTCGGCACGATCCGCGGCGGACTGCGGCACTTCGACGGCGCCTCGTGGACCGCTCCCGAGTGGCCCGACCGCGCCCTGGAGGACGGCGACGACCCGCGCCCCATCCTCGGCATGACCGGAGCGGACGGCGTCCTGTTCTTCCTCACCCGACGCCAGGTCACGCGCTGGGACGGAACCGCCTTCGACGTGCTCGGCTACTGGCACAGCCGATCGTCGGACCTGGCGCCGTTCCTGCTGAAGGCGATCGCGGCGCGCTCCCCGAGCGAGCTGTTCGTCGCGGCGGCGCAACCCGACGGCGACTTCTACGCCACCGACATGTGCCTCAACCGGCCGTTCGTGATGCGCTGGGACGGCGCCGTCTGGCACTGGATGTGACCTTCGTCGCCGAGAACCGCCAGGGCTCCGGCATGCTCACCGCCCTGGCCGGCACCGAGGGCTACGCCGTGATTCCCGAGGGCTCCGCCCGCGTCCCCGCCGGAACCCTCGTCGAGGCCGTGCTGGATTCCGAAGGGCTGTAGCCGCTACCCGAGGGTCCCGGCATAGTCATACGCCGTGTGCGTCGGGGCCGAGAGGACCGCGGTGGCACGCACGGGAAATCCCCCCGCCGCGCCGTGGAAGAGGTGAACCTCGACGGACGCGAACCCCACCGCGAGGTCCGCGAGCCCGTCCCCGTTGACATCCCCCGGGCTCGCCAGGACCGCCCGGAACGAACCACGCGTCGTCGTCAGCCTGCGGTCGGGGAGCCCCGAGACGAGGCCTGCACCGGAGAGAAACACACTGACGATTTCCAGGTCGTCGTCCATGGCGCCCGATGCGTCGTACAGGACCACGAGGTCCGGGCGGCCGTCGCCGTCGGTATCCCGGCCGCCGGACAGCCCGCGGCCGAACACGTCGATGTGGCTGGCGGACGGGCGCTCTTCCAGCGTAAGGGCCACGACCGCCGACACGCCGGTCCGCGACCCGCCGAACACCGAGACCCGACCGCATCCCGTGAAGGTGCCGGCGCAAGACGTGTCGAACCCCGGCTCGCCGACGGCGAGGTCCGCGTACCCGTCTCCGTCCAGATCGCCCAGGTTGGCGACCGCCGCGCCGAACTTCGCAGCCGCCTGTCCGGACGACCGCGTGAGCGGCACCACGGCGTCGTCCCGGATGCCGAACGGTCCGCCCGGGTACCAGAAGACCGCGCCCTCGTCGGCCTCGCTCCCGTCCTGGTCCGGCGTCGCCACCGCGAGGTCGGCGTAGCCGTCCCCGTTGCCGTCGCCGGCGGGCCCGAGCACGAAGCCGAAGGCGGCCTCGGGCTGCGGCGCCGGCGAGCGAAGCCCCTGCACCCAGCCTTCCACGACGCCCGAGGCCGAGCCCCGGAACACGAACACGGCGCCCTCGTTCCGGGTCTCCCCGTACCGCGCCCGGGCGCCCACGACCAGGTCGCAGAAGCCGTCGGCGTCGATGTCGCCCGCCGAGGCCGCGGCGGAGCCGAACAGGGAATCGACCTGCGGCCAGGGGTCGTCGAGCGCCGCGTCCGGCTCGGGCCGGAGGCCCGCCGCTCCGCCCAGGTACAGGTACGCGGCCCCGGTGCCGAGCGACGGCACGTCGTTCTGTTGCGCGCCGACGAGCAGATCGCCGAAGCCGTCCGCGTTGACGTCGCCGGCCGCCGCGAGCGACCAGCCGAAATGGCCGTTCTGCTGGTGCAGCGGATTCTCCAGCAGCACCATGCTCGACGGCACGACGCCGCCGGGGCCGCCCGAGTAGACGTAGACGCCGCCCTCGCCCTGCTCGATCCTCGGCTGGTACCGGGCCCCGACGACGACCTCCGCGTACCCGTCGCCGTCGAAGTCGCGCGGCGTGCGGCCGACATCGAGGTACCGGACGGAACTCCACCTCGAGGGGCGTCCGTCGCTCCAGGCGCGCACCCGCCAGTAGTACCGGCGTCCGACCGGCGGGATGCTGTCGACGGGCAGCGCCGTCTCCGGCCGCCACCTCGTCGCGGCGACCCCGGACGCCGACGCCTCGGGACTGGGAAAGCCGCACTCCGAGAACCCCGGCGTGCTGCACGAATCGTCGACCTGGATCTCGTACGCGTCGGCCGCGGGGGCGTCATCCTCCGCCGGCAGCCAGCGGAACTCGGGCCGCAGGAGGAGGAGCGAGGGAGGCGCCCACACGCTTCCGGTCATCGTTCCGTTCTCGGGCACGAGCGGCCGTGGCGCGCCGGGCGCGAAAGGGTCGTCGTCCGACTCGATCCGGTACGACTGCCAGCACGACGCCACGAGCGGTGCCAGGCAGGCCAGACCGACAAGCCGCGCCGCAAGCTCGTCCAACTCAGGGAGGTCCGCCGCCACGGCTGCTCCTCACCCATCGCCGCCAGGGGGCCGCCGCGGGCTCGGCGAGCGGCTCCTGGAACGCGAGGGACGCGGCGACCCCCTCCGGCGGGAGCGCCCCGCACGTCACCCGCCGCGCGGCACGACTCAGCGCCAGACACTCGGCCAGCGTGGCCTCCGGTGACCAGCCGAGGTACCGAGCGACGTCCTCCCGTGCCGAAGCGCGGTCGTCCCGTGGCGTCCGCCAGCGCTCCTCCCGGGAATCGACCACCGCCATCGCCCGGCCAGCTTAGACCAGGTCGCCGAAAAGGCAAGAACCGGCGCTGCCCGGCGCCCCTTCCGGTCGATCCGCCCGTTTTCTTGCCTGTCGCGGCGCTTTCTACTATCCCCTGCCGTGGGGCGGGGCGCCGCGACGGCGCAGGAGGTTGGGATGGCGGACGGCACCGCGAAGGGCTTCGTTCTCTGGTTCACCGGGCTGTCGGGCTCGGGCAAGTCGACCCTCGCCGAGAAGGTCGCCGCCGACCTCAAGGCCGCCGGCCGCAAGGTCGAGATCCTCGACGGCGACGAGGTGCGCACGCACCTCTGCAAAGGACTCGGCTTCTCCAAGGAGGGCCGCGACACCAACATCCGACGCATCGGCTACGTCGCCCACCTGCTCGCCCGCAACGGCGTCGTCGCCATCACCGCCGCGATCTCCCCGTACCGCGCGATCCGCGACGAGAACCGGAAGCTGTGCGGCGACTTCCTCGAGGTGTTCGTCGATTGCCCGCTCGAGGAGTGCATGAAACGCGACGTCAAGGGGCTGTACAAGAAGGCCATCGCCGGCGAGATCCCCCAGTTCACCGGCGTCTCCGACCCCTACGAGGCGCCCGAGAAGGCCGAGGCGGTGGTCCGGACCGCCGAGGAATCGATCGACGAGTCGGCGAAAAAGATCCTCGCGGCGATCCGCACCCACGGCTACCTCGCCTGAACCGCACCCGGGGGACGACAGGAGGACTCGACCATGGCACAGACGGTGGCTCCCCACGGCGGCACGCTCGTCAACCTCTGGGCGCCCGAGGCCGAGCGGCCCGAGCGGCTGCGCGCGGCGAAGAAGCTCCGCGCGCTCCCGGCGCACGAACGCGTTCGCGCGGACCTCGAGCTGCTCTCCGGCGGCGGCTACTCGCCGCTCACCGGCTTCCTCGGCCGCGCCGACTACGACGCCGTCGTCGACCGCATGCACCTCGCCGCCGGCCTCCCGTGGGCCATCCCGATCACCCTCGGCGTCCCCAGGGAGCTCGCCGGGTCGGTCAAGGACGGCGAGGAGGTCGCGCTCGTCGACGAGACCGGCGAGGCGCTGGCCACGGTGCAGGTCTCCGAACGCTACGAGCCGGACAAGCCCCGCGAGGCGCAGAACGTCTACCGCACCGCCGACCCGGCCCACCCGGGGGTCAAGTACCTGTTCGAGGAGGCGGGCGAGGTGAACCTCGCCGGCCGCGTCACCGTGCTGCGCCGCCCGATGCCGGTCGAGTTCCCCGCGCATCACCGCGACCCGGCCGAGGTGCGGCGGATCTTCGAGGAGCGGGGCTGGCGCACCGTCGTAGCCTTTCAGACCCGCAACCCCGTGCACCGGGCCCACGAGTACTTGCAGAAGTGCGCGCTGGAGATGGTCGATGGCCTGCTGTTGCACCCGATCGTCGGCGCCACCAAGAGCGACGACATCCCGGCCGACGTGCGGATGCGCTGCTACGAGGTGCTGCTGGACGGCTACTACCCGAAGGACCGCGCGCTGCTGTCGGTCCTGCCGATGGCGATGCGCTACGCCGGCCCGCGCGAGGCGATCCACCACATCCTGGTCCGCAAGAACTACGGCGT
>JAFGHH010000576.1 GCA_016930215.1 Deltaproteobacteria bacterium | reverse complement strand
TCGCGCTGGGCGACGTGGACGGGGACGGCGCGGCGGAGCTGTTCGCGGGGCAGGACAACGCGTACCTCAGCCTGCACGACGGGAACGGGCGGGCGTTCGACGCGAGCCCGATCTTCGAACACCCGACGAAGTACCTCGGGATCCGGTTCCTGCACGACTACGCGCTGGCGCAGCAGGGGTGGGCCGACGACGAGGAGACGGCGGACCAGGCGCACTTCACCAACTCGGCGCCGGCGATCGCCGACCACGACGGCGACGGGAGCTACGAGCTGATCATCCTCGGCTCGGTGCAGAACGCGGCGCAGACCGACCGCGAGCGCGGCGTGGCGCTGTGGGTGCTGAACGAGGACGGGACGCGGCCGGGTCCGTGGGTCGAGCCGTTCCACGCACCGGACTTCCTGGCGGGGCTGTGGGACTACGACGGGACCAACGTGGTCGGGGCGACGAACCAGGTCACGGTGGCCGACGTCGACCCGGCGCGGCCGGGGCCGGAGTTCCTGTTCGCGGGGTTCGACGGGCGGATCCACGAGGTGGACGCGGCGCGGACCGCGGTCTGGTCCCGGACCTACACCACCGACGACCGGGTGCTGACCGGCGGCGTGGCGGTGGCGGACCTGTCGGGGGACGGCGTGCCGGAGGTCGTGTTCGTCAGCTACTCGCCCGACGACGACAAGGGCGCCCTGTTCGTGCTCGATGCGGGCGGCAACGAGCTGCACCGCATCGCCCTCCCCGGCCGCGGCGCGATGCCGGTGCCCACGATCGCCGACGTCGACGGCGACGGAACGCTCGACATCGTCGTCAGCCTCAAGGACGGCGAGGACCGGGTGCGCCAAGTCCAGGTCTACCGCGTACCGGGTTCGTCGGACAACTGCCTGCTCTGGCCGACCGGGCGTGCGAACCTGCGCCGCGACGGGTTTGTCCCGTAGTTGTGTTGTGCGTTGCACAATCTACTTGACACTGTAATATTTATTCTTTATAGCTCCCACGTTGCACGGCGTCCTGGCGGCGCCGGGAACGGGAGGGAGCGCGATGATCCGCAAGGTGGAGTTGGAGCCGGAGAAGCGGGAGCGGTTCGCGGAGCCGACGCCGTTGGGGCTGATCGGGCTGGCGCTGGGGTGTGCGGCGTTGTTGCCGTTCGTGTTCGGGCTGGGGATGACGCCCGCGGGGATGAAGACGGCGGCGGTCTTCTGCCTGTTGTTCGGGGGCGGCTGCCAGCTCCTGGCGGGGCTGATGGGCCTGCGCAACGGCAACCTGTTCGGCGGCACGCTCTTGACGGCGTTCTCGTTCAACTGGTTCGTGAACGGGTGGGTGCTGGACGGGCTGGCGGCGGGGCGGGTGCCGGACGCGCACATCCTGCTGGCGGTCGACCTGGCGATGCTGGTGGTGTTCCTGGTGTTCACCTACGGCTTCGGCTTCTACAGCAAGCTGCTGTTCGTGTTCCTGCTCGACATCGACCTGCTGTTCGGGGCGAAGCTGGCCAAGCACTTCGCGGCGTCGGCCGGGGCGACGGACGCGGTGCGGGGGCTGGACTGGGCGATCGGCGGGTTCACGGCACTGCTGGCGCTGCTGGCGCTGTGGCTGGCGTTCGCGCTGTTGATCAACCCGACGGCGGGGCGGCCGGTGTTCCGGGTGCCGGGACCGCTGTTCGCGGCGCAGAGGGCGCCCGGGTTCGACTGGAGCACGCGCTTCGGCATCTTCGACGCGCTGTACAAGCACTGGCGGGAGCACGCGTTCGACGAGCTGCCGCTCGAGGAGCTGGAACGGCGGGTCGCGGGGGGGGCCGAGCCGAAGCCGCTGCTCGCGGAGCTGTGCTACCTCGAGGAGCGCGGGGCGCTCCGGCTGCGGGACGGCGCGGACGGCGGGCCGCCGCAGGCCGTGCGGCTGACGGCGGCGGGGATCGACCTCTACGAGCAGTTGGTGCTCAAGAAGTACCGGTTCGCCGGGTGAGGCGTTCTTGACCCGCGGCGCGGTGCGCGGTAGGAGCGGGGCGGGGGCTTCGGCCACGGTGTCCTGCGGCGCCGTGCGAGAGGCTGGCGGCGATGACGTTCCTCGAGGGTCAGGGTTCGGGTGCGGGGAAGCCGTTCCGGGCGCACAAGCGCCACAACGTCGAGCTCCGGGTGCACTACGAGGGCGAGGCGGGCTACATCGAGCAGGTGGTGGGCAACATCAGCCTGGGCGGCCTGCGGATCAGCGGTCCGATCACCGACGTCGTGGGCGACCATGTGGAGCTCTCGATCCTGCTGCCGCACCTGTCGCAGCCGGTGCCGGTGCGCGGCGAGGTGGTGTGGGTCGAGCGGGAGGGGGGCGGGCCGTCCGCGACGGTCGGCGTGCGGTTCGTCGACCTGACCCCGGACCTCAAGGTGCTGCTCGGCGCCGTCCTGCGCGCGAGCGCTTTGCACGAGTAGGCTTCTTCGCGACGCCGTCGTCGTCCGCGCGCAGGGCGAGGATCCGGTCGGCGACCTCGGCGAAGCCGTCGCCGCCGTCGAGCGTCGCGACCCAGCGCGGCTCGTGGGCCAGCCGGCCGGCGAAGCGGCCGATGTTGGCGACGCCGAACGACAGGGTGAAGCGCGCGAACAGCGGCTCGTCGTTGGGCGAGTCGCCGACGTAGGCGGTCGAGCCGTCGTCGAGCGCCAGGCCGAGCCGTTCGCGGGCGAAGCGCTCGCAGGCCGTCCCCTTGTCGAACGCGCCGAACCAGGCGTTGACGTGGATCGAGGACACCTTCGCGTTCGCGCCGACCTCGCGGAAGCGCGCGCACAGCTCCTCGGCGAAGTCGAACCCCAGCGGCTCGACCTCCTCGGCGAAATCGATCGCCACGTCCGAGATGCGGAACGGCTGGTCGGCGGCGAGGCGGCAGGCGGGGCGTTCGCGGACCAGGCGGAAGGCGGTCTCGAGCAGCCGGGCCTGGTCGGCCTTCATCTCCTTGGGGTTGCGGGCGTACCAGCGGCACATCGTGCCCCGCTCGTCGAGCCAGAAGGCGACGGCGCCGTTCTCGGCGACGACGCCGGCGACGGGCCACATCCGGGCCAACGGGTCGGCCCAGCCCGCGGGGCGACCGGTGACGGGCACGACCGCCAGGCCGGCCTCGCGCAGGCGCCACAGCGCCGCGTAGGCGGCGGCACCGAGGCGGCCGCGGGTGGTCAGGGTGTCGTCGATGTCGCAGAAGACGGCGCGGAGCCCCGCGGCCGTCGCCCGCGGCAACTCGGAGAGCGGTTGCATCGGCATCGTCAATCCACCTCCAGGAACAGGCACTTGAGGTACTGGCCCTCGGCGAAGGCGGGCGGCACCGGGTGGTCCGGGCCGGCGCCGCGCAGGGCGAGGACGCGGGTCGAGCGATGGGCCTCGGCGGCGGCGAGCCCCACGGTGCGGAGGAACTGGTCGGCGCGCACGCGGCCGGAGCACGAACAGGTGACGAGCAGCCCGCCCGGCGAGACCACGCGGATGGCGGCGCGGTTGAGCGGCAGGTACTTGCCCTTGAGGGCCTTGTCCACGTCGCCGGTGCGGCGGGCGTACTTGGGCGGGTCGAGGATCACGACGTCCCAGGTCTTGCGGGCGCGGTCGGCCTGTTCGAGGAACCGGCGGGCGTCGTCGCGCAGGAAGCGCACGCGGTCCGACACGCCGGCGTGCTCGGCGTGCCGCTGGGCGGCCAGCAGCACCTGGGCGCTGGTGTCCACACCCTCGACCTCGGCCGCGCCGGCCTTCGCGCACGTGACGGAGAAGGCCCCGACGTAGCAGCACAGGTCGAGCACGCGCTGGCCGCGCACGAGCCGGGCGAGCAGCCGGCGGTTCTCGCGCTGGTCGAAGTAGAAACCGGTCTTCTGACCGGCCAGCGGGTCGACCGCGTAGGCCAGGCCGCTCTCCTCGAAGCAGGCGGGCGGCTCGTACTTCCCGCGCACCGGCAGCCGGTTGCTCTCGAACCCCTCGAGCCGCTGGACCTCCTCCTCGGGGACCTCGACGATCGCCCGCGGTCGCAGCAGCTCGCCGAGCGCGTCGAGCACGACGCGCTCGCGGCGTTTCATGCCGAGCGACGTGAACTGGACGGCGACCACGTCGCCCAGCCGGTCGGCGACGAACCCCGGAAGGCCGTCCCCCTCGGCGTGCACCAGCCGGTACCCCGTCGTGTGCTCGGACGGCAGGCCCATCAGCCGCTGGCGGCGATGGACGGCGCGCGACACGGCGTCGTGGAAGAACGCGTCGTCGATCGTCTCGGCGGGCTTGCGGGCGAGCATCCGGACGGCGAGGGCCGACCGGGAAGAGTAGAAGCCGCAGCCCAGCAGCTGGTTGCGCTCGTCGAGGACGTCGACGACGTCGCCGTCGGCGGGGCGACCTTCGACGTGGAGCACGGCCTGGGCGTAGACCCACGGGTGCCCGGCCCACACGGCCAGGACGTGGCCCTTCGACGCCCGCAGCACGACGCTCGCCATCGGCCGGGAATCTAGCACAAACCGCTCGACTCCCTCGACTCCCCCCCGCGGGAATGGCATCCTGCCGGCAGCCTCGCGGGACGGCGGCCGGTGTCGGGAGGGCGGACGGCCGCGGGGGAGGCGAGGCGAGGAGGGTCGGCATGAAGCGTGATCGGCGACGGTGGGCGGCGGCGGCGGCGGCGGTGTTGGCGTTGGCGGCGGTGGGGTGTCGCTGCGGAAGCTCGACCCCCGGCACGCCCGGCAAGGCCGGCTCGGCGCTCGAGGCGATCCCCGGCGACGTCGACGCGGTGATCGTGATCAACGCGGAGGGACTCCGCCAGGGGTCGTTGGGCGAGCTGGTCTACCATCCGTTCATCGTCCGGCAGCTCGCCGAGTGGGGCGGGTCGGCGTGCGCGACGCTGGCCCAGAGCACGACCCGCAGCGCGGCGATCGGCGTACGACTGACCGGCGGGCAGGAGGTCTTCTTCGCCGCCGAGGGTCCGACGCTCGAGGAGGTCAAGCGCTGCGTCGACGAGCACGCCAAACGGCAGGGCCTGTCGTCGTCCTACGAGGCGGTGGAGGGGGTGCGGGGATTGACCGACTCGCGCGGGATGCACGTCCTGGCCGCGGGCGAGCAGGTCATCGCGCGGTCGTTCCCGTTCGCCAACCTGACGGTGCTCGCGGAGGCGGCCCGGGTGGCGCAGGGGAGCGTGCCGAATCTGGCGGGGAACGCGGCGTTCCGCGACCTCGTCGCGGACCTGGGCGGCGACGTGACGGTGGCGCTCTCCGACGCGGCGCAGCTGCTCGGGACCTACGGCGCGGGACTGGAGGAGGCGGTGGCGGGGAAGGTCCCGCCGGACCTGTGCGCCACGCCGTTCGAGATCCAGGTGTTCCTGACCACGGCGCGCGCCCTGGGCTTCGGCGAGCTCCACGGGATCGAAGCGGTGGTCAAGGCGAAGTTCGCCGGGCGCGACTCGATCTGCGTGCGGGACGTGGTGCAGGAGACCTTCCGCACCCTCGTCCAGGTCCGCTCGGCGGGCGTGACGCTGACCGGCCGTACCGACGTGGAGCTGGGGTTGGTGCTGGTCTTCGCCGACGACGCCGCGGCGGCCGAGGTGCGCGGCGTGCTCGGCGACATCGTTCACGCCCTGTCGGTCCTGCCCGCGAAGCTCGACACGCTGGAGCGCGACTGGCCGATGCTGGTCGCCTCGATCCAGAAGCAGGTCGACATCCCGACGCTGCGCAACGTGCTGCGCAACCCGGTGTTCGAGCAGCTCACGGTGTCGGGCGAGGGGCCGAAAGTCGAGCTGCGGCTGCGGGTGGAGGAATCCGACGTCCGCGCGGCCGTGGAGAGCACCCAGCGGCTGATCACGCGGCTCGTGGCGCCGGGCTGACGGCGGCCACCCGCGCCGCTACTTCCCGAGCAGGGATTGCAGCACGGCGCGGACGAAGTCGGCCGCGAGGTCGTCCTCGACGCCGGCGATCCACAGATCCTCGCGCGGCAGGCGAACCTCGAGCTGCACGTGCTTCCGGGCGGCGGGGACCAGCACGTTGAGGGCGAGGTCGAGCACCACGCCGAGGCCGAGCAGGCCGAAGCCGGCCAGCGCCAGCGGGGCGTAGCCGCCGGAGATGCCGTCGTGGATGGCGACGATCCCCACCGAGCCGCCGACGACGAGGCACAGCAGGCCGAGCAGCAGGTGCAGCCAGCGGTAGCGCCGCACGCGCCCGACGCCCAGCACGGTGGTCAGCGGGAAGTGCAGCTCGGTGTCCCGCATCCGCCGCCCGAGGATCGACGTCTGGCGGCGAAGCACCAGGCCGTCCGGGGCCAGACGAAGCGTGGCCCGGCGACGATAGCCGACGAAGAACCGTGCCAGCTGCTGCAGGACGAACCACGGCACGAACAGCAGGGAGACGTGCAACGCGACCCGCGCCACGCTCCACGGGACCCCGGCCCGCCGCCGGCGCAGCTCGCCGCCCACCACCAGGTCGGCGCCCGGACGGACCTTCGACTCGCCCAACCGGCTGGGACGGATCTCGAACGCCTCGAGCGCAGCCTGGTCGGCCGGCGCGGTTGTCGCCTGCGTCGCTCCCCCGCCGGCCGGCCCGGTTCCCGACACGCCGCGTAGCCAAGCACAGGCGGGAGGGGAAGGGCAAGTGCCCGACCGCGGCCCGGATCGCGCTTGGGCTTCCCGACCCCGGCACCGGGTGGTACTCTCGCTCCCGGGAAAACCGGGGCCGGAGTGGCGTCGTGTGCATCGGCACGGAGGAGGATGATCGTGAAGACCACAACCTCGATCGGGCTCGCGGCCGCGTTGGCGTTCGCCATCGGCGTGTTCGGGTGCGCTCCGGGGAACGACGACGACGGCCCCGAGGACATCGTGGAGCACCAGGACGCCCCCGCAGACGAAGGAGTCGATGGGGAGATCGACGCGCGCGACGACGGCGGCGGCGACGGCGGCGAGGAGATCGAGGACGGGGGGGTCGAGGACGGCGACGAAGACGATGCCGGGCTCGACGACGGCGAAGGCGGAACATCGGACCCCGGCCGACTGGGAGTCGAGGTCGAGATCGGCGACGGCCAGCGCCCGAGCGTGGCGTCGGATTCGAGCGGCGACCCGCACGTGGTGTTCGAGGACGGGGGCATCTGGTACACGGTCGGTGACGGGACGACGGGCAGCTTCGGCGCGCCGGTCCGGCTGTCCGACTCGGGCAACGAGGCGCTGATCGCCATCGATGAGAACGACGATGCGCACGTCGTGTGGAACATCGGCATCGGAACGGCCGGCAGGTCGGGATGGTACACCAACAACATCGGCGGGAGTTGGAAGCCGGCCGTACGGACGCTCGAGGTCGGCGATTTCGGTCTGGAGCGCGTGATGCAGGGCCGGGTGTTCAAGATCCCCGGCCGGTCGGAGGCCGTGGCGGTGTGGGCGGGGAGCGGAGAAACCGCGGTCCTCGTCGCGCTCCAGGATCTCGCAGGAACGCCGACCGTGCTGCGCCGCGTCGCCGTCACCCACTGGGTCCCCGGCCTGGTGCTCGACCCGGGGGGCGAGGGGTTCCGGGTCGTCGCGCGCAGGCGACCGGGCACGCGAGTGACGGACTACGACTTCGACATGAATGCCGGCGACTCGTTCATGGTCACGGACTGCGTGACCACGGGCGAGTCCGGGTGGGGGGTCCTGACGGCGGACGGCGAGGTCCACTACACCGGGTCGCCGGGTGGAACCGCGACCACGGAAGGGCCCGCGCAGGTCTGGTACAGCAACGACACGCGCGTCGCCGCAGGTCTTCCGGAGATCCGCGGCATGGTGGTGGCCACCGACGGCGGTACGGCACGGACCTGGACGGGCCTCTGCGTGGACGTCCATGGCCAGGCCTACGTGACCCACAGCAGCCTGGTGGACACCAACGCGTGGATCGCCTACGTCCGGGGCGAGGAACTGATCTCGGTGGCACTGGCCGCCGGCTACGATGCGCCGATGCGCGCCAGCCCCGTCTGCGCGCCCGCGGCGACCGGCGGAGTCCACGTGGTCTACCATGTCGGGCGGCAGGCGTACTACCGGACGGTCGGACTGCCCTGAAGCCCGTCGCTCCGGGACCCGGGCACCGCCGGGCCTTGCGCGCGATCGAGCCGGGATGCCGTTGCGGTGCCGTCCGCGGCTGCGATCCGTGGCTCGTTCCGGCCGCCGAAGGGCTTGGTTGCGGCCGCAGGCCGCGCCGGGTTTCGGCCGGGAGGAGGGGGAGATGAAGGTCTGGTTCCACGAACGGTTCCTCGAGCGCTACGCGCGGGACCCGGCGGCCGAGGAGGGGCGGCTGGACACGATGCTCGCGGCGGTGCGGGCGGGCCACGAGCTGGCGATGCCGGAGGCGGCGACCGAGGAGGACGTCCGGCGGGTGCACACGCGGCGGCACTTCGAAGAAATCCGCCGGGAGCGGCGAATCTTTCCCGTGGCGGCACTCGCGGCCGGGGCCGCCGTCGCCGCGGCGGAGGACGCGTTGGCGGGCAGGCCGTCGTTCGCGCTGGTCCGGCCGCCGGGGCACCACGCCAGCCCCGACTCGTGCTGGGGCTTCTGCTTCTTCAACAACGTGGCCGTTGCGCTGTCCCGGCTGCTGGACCGCGGGGCGGTCGGCGGCGCGTTCGTGCTCGACTTCGACCTGCACCACGGGGACGGCACGGAGACCGCCTTCCGCTCCGACGCGCGCGTGCAGTACGCGCACCCGGAGGCGCCGGATCGGACGGACTTCGTCGAGCGGGCGGGGCAGGCGCTGCGCGAGGCGGCGCCGTACGACCTGCTGGCGGTCTCGGCGGGGTTCGACCGGTTCGCGGAGGACTGGGGCGGCATGCTGGCGCTCGAGGACTACCGTGAGCTGGGGCGACTGGCCCGCGACGAGGCGCGGCGCCGATGTGCGGGTCGACGTTTCGCGGTGCTCGAGGGAGGGTACAATCACGACCGCCTGGGCGACTGCCTGGCGGCGTTCCTGGAGGGCTTCGACGATGAGCGCTAGACGTGCGACGGGCCGAGGCGGGGCGGCGGCGCTCGCGGCGCTGACGCTCGGCTGCGGCCTGGAGACGTCGGGCATCGGCTGGAACGACGCGCCGTGGGACGGCGCGGGCGGCGACGGGGACG
Organism: Deltaproteobacteria bacterium; assembly: GCA_016930215.1. GTDB lineage: Bacteria > Myxococcota_A > Polyangia > DRWM01 > JAAZOP01 > JAAZOP01. The sequence goes on along the minus strand of JAFGHH010000576.1, from coordinate 6,145 downwards.
CATGGGTCGAGGCCGACGCGGGGGACGACGGGGCGCCGCCGCCGACCGACGACGGCGCGACGGAGACGAGCCCGCCGGACGCGGACGCGCGCGACGACGCGGGGCCGTCGGCCTGGTGCGGCGACGGGCTGCTCCAGCCCGGCGAGGAGTGCGAGCCGGGGGACACCGAGTCGTGCATCTCGGCGTGCGGGCCGGGGGTCCGCGAGTGCAGCCCGGTCTGCACCTGGGACCTGTGCCGGTCGACGGCCGTCGAGGCGTGCAACGGGGTCGACGACGATTGTTCGGGGCGGGCCGACGACGGTCCGGGGATGGAGTGCGTGGCGGGGATGGAGGAGCCGTGCGGTCCGTGCCGTCTCGGCGCACGCGTCTGCGACCGGGCGACGTGCGTCTGGGGCGAGTGCGCGATGACGGTGCCGGACGCGTGCGAGCCGGGGACGACGGAGGCCTGTCCGGCGCCGATCTGCGGCGCGGGGCACCGCACCTGCCTGCCGGGCTGCGTCTGGGACGACTGCGTGCCGGACGTGAACGAGTGTTCGCCGGGGACGACGCAGGTCTGCGACGGCCCGGACTGGTGCGGCGAGGGGGTGCAGTTCTGCGGCGACGACTGTCGCTGGGGCCGGTGCGACGGCTCGCCTGCCTGGGACTGCGACTCGGCGTGGGACACGCAGACCTGCGAGCGGTATCCCGGCTGCTACGGCTACCGTTCGTGCGACTACGGCTGCCACTGGTCCTCCGAGTGCAAGCGCATCTACTGCTAGCCGGTCCCGGATTCCTGCGCTAACCTGCCGTTCCATGAGGGAGCTGCTCGACCGGATCGGGTACGTGCCGCGTCGGGGGGTGTGGGAGCTGACGCTGCGCTGCAACCTGCGCTGCCTGCACTGCGGCTCGCGGGCCGGGGCGCCGCGGGGCGACGAGCTGACCGACGAGGAGACCTACGGGCTGGTCGACCAGCTGGCGAAGCTGGGGATGAAATCGATCACGCTCTCGGGCGGCGAGCCGTTGATGCGGGCGAACTGGCCGCAGATCTCGGAGAGGTTCCGCAAGCGCGGCGTGCGGGTCAACATGATCTCGAACGGCCTGAACGCCGACCGCGAGACGGTACGCCGGATGAAGAGCGCCGGGCTGTCCAACTACGGCGTGTCGATCGACGGCAGCGAGGCATCGCACGACTTCGTCCGCGGCCGGCCGGGGGCGTACAAGGCGGCGATGCGGGCGATGGAGAACTGCCAGGCCGAGGGGCTGCCGTCGGCGTGCGTGTCGTCGATCAATACCCGGAACTACCACGAGCTGGAGCAGGTCGCCGAGACGCTGTGCAACCACGGGGTCAAGGACTGGCAGATCCAGTACGGCCGCCCGATGGGCAACATGGGCGACCATCTCGACCTGGTCTGCAAGCCGGAGACGATCCTCGACCTGCTGCCGCGGATGGCGAAGCTGTACCGGCAGTACGAGGGACGAATGCGCGTCTACGCCTCGGATTCGATCGGCTACTACTCGGAGGACGAGGAGCTGTTCCGCGGCGGGCGGTCGATCGCGGGCGTCTGGAGCGGCTGCCTGGCCGGCGTGCGGGTGATCGGCATCGAGGCCAACGGCAACATCAAGGGCTGCCTGTCGATGCAGACCGACGAGTTCGTCGAGGGGAACATCCGGCAGGAGCCGCTGGAGAGGATCTGGACCAAGCCGGGGAACTTCCGCTACACGCGCGGCTTCACCCTCGAGCAGCTCGGCCCCGGGTGCCGCGCCTGCGACCTGGCCGACGTCTGCCGCGCCGGCTGCTCGTGGACCGCCTGGATGGAGGGCGGCCGCTCGGGGAAGTTCGACAACCCCTACTGCTACTACCGCCAGGCCAAGGCGTTCGAGGCGGCCGAGGCCGAGGCGAAGAAGTAGGCGGGTGGAGGAGGCGGTGTCGAGACGGTGGGTCGCCGCGGCGACCCTGGCGCTGGCGGCCCTCGGCTGCGCGCGCCGGGGACCGCCGGAGCCGACGGGGCTGCCCGGGGAGCAGGCGGCGGACGGGCCGGTCGAGTTGACCCTGGCCTATCGGCCGCCGGCCGGGGCGCGGGTCGCCTGCCCCGCCCTCGTCGAGACCCTCGTCTCCGCCGTCGGGCCGGACCGCCCGCTGCAGCAGACGCTGGGCGGCGACCGGGTCGACCTCGAGGAGGTGACGGGGGTCGAGGGGGCGACGCGCGCGGTGCGGCTGACCTTCGGCGAGACGAAGTGGAACACGTCGTTTCCGCTGCCGGCGCCGCAGGTGCGCGACCTGCCGCCGACGACGCTCGTGGGGCGGTTCGACGAGGCGGGCAAGCTGCTCGACGGGACGCCGGACGGCTCGGTCACGCAATCGATGGCCGGCTGGGTGCGGCAGTTCGACGCGGTGCCGGGCTGGCCGGCGCGGCCGCTCCGCCGGGGCGAGACGCTGCCGCGCCCCTTGCGCGGACCGGGACCGCCCGGGACCGGCTCGACCGTCGAGGCGGCGGCGCCGCTGACGCTGACGGGCTACGCGCGCGTCGCGGGTCGGCTGTGCGCCAGGTTCCGCAGCGACGTCCGCGGGCACCTGGTGTACGTCCCGCCGGAGGCGCGGGAGGCCGAGACGGCGCGGTCGGTGCTGCGCGGCACGAGCTGGCTGTACTTCGACGTCGAGACCGGGATGCGGCTGGGGTCGCTGCACACGCTGCACTACGCCCTGCCGCTGCCCGGGGCCAAGCCCGGGCCGGTGCCCGAGTTCCGCGCCACGTTCCGTTCGGGGCCCTGCCGCTACGAAGCGCCGTGACCGGCGGGGGTCATCGCGGGCCGCCGAGCGAGTCGGCCGGGTTGCCGATCGAGCCGGAGCCGGGCGGGAGCACCTGCGGTCCGCCGACCACGCCGCCGCCCGGCGGCATCATTCCGCCCGTGCCGCGGAACCCCGCGCCGAAAGCGGCCTGCGACCGGACCTTGGCGTAGAGGACGGCCGCGACGAACGCGGCGAGGATCCCGCCCCACCACAGGAACACCATCCCGCCCAGGTCCGTCGAGTCCAGCGCTTCGGACAGCAGCACCGACACGCCGAACCATGCCAGGAACGCCACCACCGCGACGATCGTCGGGATCAGCGTCAGCGCGAACGGCACGCCGGCCGAGCGGCCCGCAGCGAAGCGAAGGAAGCCGGTGAGCGAGCCGATGGCCAGGACCACGATCACCAGCCAGTTGAGCACGAAGAAGATCATCGAGCCGTAGGCGAACATCCCCGCCTTGACCTTCGACTCGTCGTCCGGGCCGACCAGCATGTCCGTCAGCGGCATTTCCACCGTCGTCCCGTCCCCTTCGACCGACATCGACCACAGACCGTATCCGCCTGACATCTCGTCCGGCAGGCTCTCGGGACGCAGCCAGGTGTGGCCGAGGACCGAGACGAGCAGCAGCACGACGGCGGTCAGGCCGAGCACCGCGGCGACGAGCGTCCTGGTATCCTTGCGCAGCACGGGGGCGCCGACCGGCGCCGCGGGCGGCGGCGGCATCAAGGCAGGATCCGGGGCTGCGGGCGGCAGCGCTCCCGGCGCGGCCTGGGGCGGCGTTCCGGCGGGCGGTTGCTGGTAGCTCATGGGAAACCTCCTTGTCGTCGGCGGCCATCCTACAGGGCGAGGAAGGGGAGAGGGAATAGGGAATGGGGAATGGGGGATGGGGAACAAGGGATGGGGATGGGGACTGGGGTGGGGAACGCGGGGGAACATGGTAGGCTGGGGCACGGGAGGAGGGTGCATGCAGCGCGACGGCGGGCGGAAATGCAGCGCGGGAAGCCTGTTGTTGTCGCTCGCGGCGGCGCTGGCCTGCGGCCCCGCGGCGACCGGGCCCGCGGAGCCGGTGACGGGCGGCGGGCGCGCGCCGGCGCCGCTGCGCGGAACGGGCGACGCGGGAACGACGACCGCGACGGGCGGAGACGACGACGGCGGGAACGACGCCGCGACGGACGACCCGACCGCGACCGAAGGGGGCGGAACGGTCCCGGACCCGACGCCGCGTGGAGAGTACGTCGGCCCGGGCACGGTGGTGCACAGCGCGGCGGAATTCGTGGCGGCCGTGGCGCCCGGGGCGCGGATCGTGCTCGCGGCGGACGAGATCGACCTGTCCGACCTGTGGCCCGAGGTGACCATCCCGCTGTGGGACGACACCCGGGGCGGCCCGCCGCCGCCCGCGGGAACCGACCACGTCCGCTGGACCAACCCGTACGACGGCTGGCAGCTCGAGATCCACGACGTCGAGCAGCTCGCGATCGTCGGGCACGGCAGCCCCCCTCCCCGCCTGGTCACCAACCCCCGCGGCTCGTTCGTGCTCAAGTTCGTCGAGGCCGACGGCATCACGCTCGAGAACCTGACGCTCGGGCACACCACGCCGGGGTTCTGCCGGGGCGGCGTGCTGGCGTTCGAGGACGTGACGGGGCTCGAGGTACGCGACGCCGACCTGTTCGGCTCGGGAACGTACGGCCTCGAGCTGGTCGGGGTGCGGGAGGCGACCTTCGAGCGGCTCGTGGTCCGCGACTGCACGTACGGTATCGCGGTGATCCGCAACGGCAAGCGCGTGACGTTCCGCAACTCGACCTTCCGCGACAACGAGGAGTTCGAGCTGATCGAGGTGGAGCGTACGCCCGGGGTGGTCTTCGAGCGGTGCCTGTTCGAGGGGAACCGGACGCGGGGCGACTACCCGTTCTTCGCCGTGACGGGGTCCGAGGTGGAGTTGATCGATTCGACGTTCCGGTCCAACGCGGTGGATGTGTTCCGCCGGGGCGAGGTCAGGATCACGAGCTCCACCTTCGAGGACAACCCGTTCGAATCAACGATTTCGCCGATCTAGGACCTTTCCGGGAGGTCGGGGCGGCGGCCCATTGCGGGCCGGTCGGGCTTCGTGGTACGCCGCCGGGGCGGGCATCGGGGAGTCCCTCGGGGAACCGATCGTTTCGCGCGGCGGGCCGTAGGGAGGACCCGCCGATCCGGAGGCGGATGCGGGACGGGGGTCGCATGGTCGCTAGAGTGACGAAACGGCTGCTGGTGGGGCTGGTGCTGCTCCTCGTGGCGGCGGCCTGTCCGACGACGGCGCGGGGCCCCGGGGGCGTTCCGGTCCCCGGCGGCACGGTGGAGGTCGGCGCGGCCCAGGCGCTGGAGGGCGAGGACGGGTTCCGCGAGGTCTACCTGACGGTGATGACGGGGAACCTGGCGCTGGTGCGGGAGCGGCGCGCGGTCGAGCTGCCGGCGGGCGTCGTCGAGCTGGTGTTCTCGGACGTCGTCGATGGGCTGATTCCGGAGTCGACCCGCGCACGGATCACGACGCCGCGGGGAGTGCCGGAGGACGTGGCGTTCCTCGAGCAGCGCTACCGCTACGACCTGCTGGCGCCCGCCCGCCTGCTCGAGCTGTCGCTCGGCAGCTCGGTGCGTCTGCAGTGGACGCAGCCGCGCAGCGGAGCGGAGCGGGCGCTCGAGGGGGTGATCGAGTCGACGGCCGAGGGGATCTTCCTGCGGACGTCGGACGGGACGTACACGGCGGCTGCGCCGGCCGGGGACTTCACGGGGTTGCGGACCGTGCTCGAGCGGCTGCCGGGGGCGCTGTTCTCGCGCCCGCAGCTCGGGTGGATCGTCGACGCGGCGGGCTCCACGCGCGGCGTGGTGGAGGCGAGCTATCTGGCCCACGGGATGACGTGGGAGGCGGACTACGTGTTGACCGCCGCCGAGGACTTCGAGACGGCGGGGCTGGTCGGCTGGGTCACCGTGCGCAACCAGACGGCGGGGCGCTTCGAGCGCGCGCATCTGGCGGTGGTGGCGGGCGACATCCACGTCGCGCCGGAGACGACGACGGAGGCCTGGAACGGCTTCGCCGACGAGGACGGGGTGCCGCAACGCGAGGCCGAGGCGGGCGGCTACGTCGAGGAGGGGCTGTTCGAGTACCACCTGTACAAGCTGCCGCGGCCGACGACGCTGCCGGCGTACTCGTGGAAGCAGATCACGTTCCTCGAGCGGGCGGAGCTGCCGATCACGACCAAGTACGAGGCCGAAGTCGGGCTGCAGGAGGGGAGCTACGGCAGCTACACCGGCACGGACGACTGGGCGCCGGTCGGCGTGCGGCGGGTGGTCACGGTCGAGAACGAGTTGGAGGTCGACGGGCTCGGCCTGCCGCTGCCGGCGGG